>CAMLIT010000018.1 GCA_946480295.1 uncultured Gemmatimonadota bacterium | reverse complement strand
CTAACGCAGATTAGACTGTGCGAAATTGCTGCGTGCAACTCCTGCGTGCAATCGCCGCTGGGCAATGCAGGCTTCTTAGATTGCGCCCGCGAGCGAAATACCGCAACGCACTTGCCGCATCTCCACACGGGTGACGCCGTAACGCGTTGCAGCATCACCGTTTCGGCCCGAAGGCGCCACTCCGCACGCAGATTAGGCGGCGTGGCACATGCGCCATAACCTGCGCGCTCGAACACAGAGTCGTTAGTCGCCGCCCACACCCCCCAGTGCCTCGAAGTCAGGCCGGCCGCGGCGCCCGCCAAAGGCCGTCGCACGGCATGAGCAGCCGTCGCCCGGCGGCCCGGCCCACCCTCACGCGCACACCACCTCACAACGCATCCGCCGGGCTCCTCACCCCCAACCCGCCCCGGTTCAACACGTGCGTGTAGATCATCGTCGTGCGTACATCGGTGTGCCCCAGCAGCTCCTGCACCGTCCGGATGTCCGCCCCCGCCTCCAGCAAGTGCGTCGCGAAGGAGTGGCGGAGGGAGTGGCAGCTCACGCGCTTGGTCAGCCCCGCGCTCCGAACTGCCGCCTGCAACGCGCGCTGGACCACGGTCGGGTGCAGATGGTCGCGGCGACGGGCGCCGTCGCTCGGGTCCACGTAGCTGCGGGCGGCCGGGAAGAGATAGCGCCAGGCGAGCGCGTGGCGCGCCTCCGGATACTTCCGCGCCAGCCCGCCACGGACGCCGCTCCCGTCGATGCCAGCGCGCGCGTCGCGGCTGCGCAGCGCCTCGACGATTTCCAGCTGGCGCCGGACGGGGGTCAGGCAGCTCTCGGCCAGGGGGGTCCGGCGGTCCTTCGCGCCCTTGCCCCCGCGCACGACGACCTCGCGCCGGTCGAGGTCCACGTCCTTCACGCGCAGCGAGAGGCACTCCATCAGCCGCAGGCCGCTGCCGTACATCAGCGCCACGGCCAGCCGCGAGGGGTCGCGTAGGCGCATCAGCACGGCGCGGATCTCACGCTGGGAGAGGACGACCGGCACGCGAACCGGGCGCCGCGCCGGCGCGATGTCGTCCACGCGTTCGAGGGGGCGCCGGAGCACCTGGGCGTACAGGAAGAGGATCGCCGCGAGTGCCTGGTTCTGGGTCGACGCGGCCACCTGCTGGGTCACGGCGAGGTCGCTCAGGAATCGGCGCACCTCCTCGACGCCCATGTCGGCGGGATGGCGGCGATCGTTGAAGACGATGAAGCGGCGGATCCAGTGGACGTAGGCGGTCTCGGTGCGCACGCTGAAGCGGCGCTCGCGCAGGCGCGCGCGCACCTGCTCCATCAGCCGCAGGCGGCGCCCGGGATCGGGTGGGCCGTCGAGCTGGGTCCAGGGAATCGGCGGGAGGGGCATGGGTGCAACTTCCCGCGCCGCCGCAACCTGGCCCCTACCGATTCCTCGCCACGCGTCCCCGATCCCCGCCGCCCGCCGCCGCGGGCCCGGAAGCCGGCCGCCGCCGCCCGCGCCCTCTGGCGCCAAATGCCGCCCCCGCTAGGCTTCGCCGCATGACCGACGACGCGATCCGCATCACGCTCCCCGACTGGCTGCGCGCCGCGCTCGCCGACGACGCGCGCTACGTCACCGCCGAGGACCGCATGCGGCGGGTCGTCGCGTTCGCGCGCGAGAACGTCGAGCGCGACCTCGGCGGCCCGTTCGCCGCCGCGGTCTTCGAGCGCGCGTCGGGCAGGATGGTCAGCGCGGGCGTCAACAGCGTCGTGCGCCTCGGCAACAGCGCGCTGCACGCCGAGGTCATGGCGATCATGTTCGCGCAGCATCGCCTCGGCACGTTCGCGCTCGGCGTGCCGCCGGTGCCGGAGCTCGAGCTCCACGCGTCCTGCGCCCCCTGCGCCATGTGCCTCGGCGCGATACACTGGAGCGGCATCCGGCGCGTGGTCTGCGGCGCGCCGCGCGAGCGGGTCGTCGCGATCGGCTTCGACGAGGGACCGGTGTTCCCGGAGTCGTACGCGTACCTCGCGCGGCGCGGCGTGGAGATCGTCACCGGGGTGCTCGCCGACGACGCCGCGGCGGTGGTGGAGGAATACGCACGCCGCGGCGGCGCGATCTACAACGGCCAGGATCCGCCGGCGATCAGCTGATCGTCAGCGTCCCAGCCGCGGCGTCGTACGAGGTCGTGTACGCGTGCATGTTGCTCGTCGGCTGCCCGCCGACCCAGTGGCCGGTCTGATCGAAGGTCGCGCCGTGCACGGGACACTGGAAGCCGTTGCTGATCTTGCCGATGGTGCCGCCCTGGTGCGGGCAGATGCGCGACAGCGCGAGGAAGCTGCTCGAGCCGGTGCGCACGATGGCCATCGGGATGTTGCTCACGCTCACCATCGCCACACCGCCGACGTTGGCGAGCGCGGGATAGTCGCTGACCTTGATCGTCGCGGAGCCGTCGAGGTTGGGGCTGTTGTTGCTGTCGCCCAGCCCGCCGATGTTGCCGCACGCGGCCAGCGCGGCCGCGGCGGCGGCGAGGGCGCTCTGGATGAGAAAGGTGCGTCGGCCGATCTCGCAATTGCTGCAGTCACTCATGCGTCCGTCCTGCATCGGAGGTGATCTGGAAGTACCATGGGTTTTGCAACTGGCGGGCCCGCGTCAGGCACCGCCCCTGCCTGTCCCGCCAGGGACAGGAAACCGTGCTCGAGCGACCACACTGGCCTACCGCGTGTACCATTACGAAGTTCCTCCACTCCCGACCCTGTTCGAATGACGACCTCCGCAGAGACGACCAAGCTGGTTTCGCCGACACGCCGCCTCACCGACCTGCCGACGTACGTCTTCGCCTGGCTGGACGAGCTGAAGGACGCCGCCCGCGCGCGCGGGGCCGATCTCATCGACCTCGGCATCGGCAACCCGGACCAGCCGACGCCGCCTGGCGTGGTCGACGCGATCGCCGAGGCGTATGGCGATCCGCGCACGCACGGATACCCGCCCTTCCGCGGCACGCCGCGCTTCCTGCGCGCCGCGGCGGCGTTCATGCACCGGCGCTTCGGCGTCGAGCTCGACCCGGAGCGCGAGGTGCTCGCGGTCAGCGGCGGCAAGGAGGGGATCGCGCACCTGACGATGGCCTTCGTCGACGAGCACACGATCTCGCTCGTGCCCGACATCCACTACCCGGTGCACGGCCGCGCCACGGGGCTCGCCGGCGGCAGGCTGCACCTCATGCCGCTGCGCCGTGAGCAGGGCTTCCTCCCGAATCTCGACGCGATCCCGAAGGACGTGCTGCGGCGCGCGAAGCTCCTCGTCGTCAACTACCCGAACAACCCCACGGGCGCGGTCGCCACGCTCGAGTTCTTCGAGGAGGCGGTCGCCTTCGCCGCGCGGCACGGCATCGTGCTCATGTCGGACCTCGCCTACAGCGAGCTGACGTACGACGGCTTCGTCGCGCCGAGCGTGCTCCAGGTCCCGGGAGCGAAGGACGTGGCCATCGAGTTCCACTCGCTGTCGAAGAGCTTCAACATGGCGGGCTCGCGCATCGGCTTCGCCGCGGGCAACGCGGAGCTGATCGACGCGCTGCACGCGGTGCGCACGAACATGGGCTACGGCACCCCCGCCGCCATCCAGGCCGGCGGCGCGTACGCGCTCGACCACGCCGAGGAGCTGGTGTCCGCCCAACGAGAGCGCTACCGCGCGCGCCGCGACTTCGCCATCGAGGGCTTCCGCGCGCTCGGCTGGCCGGCGATGGAGCCGCCGCGCGGCTCGATGTTCGTCTGGCTCCCCCTCCCCGCCGGCTTCACCGCCGCGCGCTGGTCGGAGCACCTGATCGACGACGCGGGCGTCGTCGTCACGCCGGGCCACGCCTTCGGCCCGGGGGGCGAGGGGTTCTTCCGCGTCTCCCTGGTCGCCGACATCTCGATCCTGCAGCGCGCCCTCGACCGGCTGCGCGCGGCCGGGATCGGCTACCGCAGCGCCCCCGCGTCCACGCCGTAGATCGCCTGGAGCAGCGACAGGGCGACGAGCGCCACGACGATCCCGAACGCCACGATGAGCAGCGGCTCCGCCAGTGCGACGAGCCGCTGCAGCGTGCGCTCGGCGCGCTCCTCGCAGATGTCCGCCGCGCGCAGGAGGAAGGTCGGCAGCGCGCTCGCCTCCTCGCCGATCCCGACGAGCCGCGGCAGCAGCTCGGGAAACATCGCCCCGTCACGCTCGGCGATCGCCGCGCGCAGCGACGCCCCCTCGCGCACCCGCATGCGGATCCGCGCGACCTCGTCCTCGGCCACGGGATCGGCGATGGATGCGTGCACGCCGTCGAGCGCGGCGAGCACCGGGGTCCCGCCGCGCAGGAGAACGCCCGTCATGCGCGCGAAGCGGCCGGCGAGCACGTAGCGGCGGATCGTCCCCACGAGCGGGAGGCGCAGCAGCAGCGACGCGAACAGCCTCCGGCCCTCCGGCGTGCGCAGCCCCGCCACGACCGCCACCGCCATCGCCCCGAGCACCCCCGCGATCGCCACCCACCAGTGCCGCACCGCGCCCGAGATCGCGAGCAGCGCGGCCGTCGTCGCCGGGATCGCCGACTTCGTGCTCTGCAGCAGGTCGACGAACTTCGGCATGACGAACACGAGCAGCACGACGAGCGCGGTGCCCCCGGCGGCGAGCAGGATCAGCGGGTAGATGGACGACGAGACGAGCCGCGAGCGCAGGGCGTCGTCGCGCTCGAGCTGCGTGCCGAGCGTGTCGAACGCGCCGGCGAGGTCCCCCGCGCGCTCGCCCGCGCGCACGACGCCGAGGTACAGCGGCGGGAAGCAGCGCGGGTGCGCGGACATCGCCGCGGCCAGCGCCTCGCCGTTCACCACGCGCTGCCGCACGTCCTCGAGCACGGGGACCACCGCGCCGCCGGTGAGGACGCACGCGGTGTCGAGCGCGCGCGCCAGCGGGACGCCCGCGCCGAGCAGCGCGGCGAGCGCCCGCGTCGCCTCGAGCACGCCGACGCGGCTCACGCGCCCGTCACTCGTAGGACCTCCTCGAGCGTCGTCACGCCCTCGCGCACGAGCCGCAGCCCGTCGTCGTGCAGCGTGCGCATCCCGCGGCAGATCGCCACGCGCCGCAGCTCCCCGGACCCGCGCCGCCGCAGCGTCTCGGCGCGCAGCTCGTCGTCCACGAGCAGCAGTTCGTAGATGCCGCTGCGCCCACGATACCCCGTCTGCGAGCACGCCGGGCACCCGCGCCCGCGCCATCGCGGCACCCCCGCCAGCGCCGCGTCCCCTCCACCCGCCCACGCCTCGTCGCCGTTCACCGGCTCGCGGCACTCGGGACAGATCGTCCGCACGAGCCGCTGCGCCAGCACCGCCTCCACCGTGCTCGCCACGAGGTACGGCGCGACGCCGAGGTCGAGCAGCCGCGTCAGCGCGCTCGGCGCGTCGTTGGTGTGCAGCGTCGAGAGCACGAGGTGGCCGGTGAGCGCGGCCTGGGTCGCGATCTCCGCCGTCTCCGGATCGCGGATCTCGCCGACGAGGATGATGTCCGGGTCCTGCCGCAGCAGCGCGCGCAGCGCCGTCGCGAAGGTCACCCCCACCTTGTCGTTCACCGGCACCTGCGGCACCCCCGCGAGCTCGTACTCGACCGGATCCTCGACGGTGAGGATCTTCTCGCGTCCCGTGCGGATCGCCTCGACCGCCGCGTAGAGCGTCGTCGTCTTGCCCGAGCCCGTCGGCCCCGTGGCGAGGACGATCCCGTGCGGCCGCGACACCGCGCCGCGGAACGCCGCCAGGGTGTCCGCCGCCATCCCGAGCTGGTCGAGCGACGCGCGCCGCGCCTCGGCCTGGAGGAGCCGCAGCACGATGCTCTCGCCGTGCAGCGTCGGCAGCGTCGACACGCGCACGTCGACCTGCCCCTCCTGCAGCCGCAGCCGGATGCGCCCGTCCTGCGGCACGCGCCGCTCGGCGATGTCGAGGTCCGCCATGATCTTCAGCCGGCTGATCACCGCCGGCACCAGGTGCAGCGGCGGCGAGGGCGCGTCGCGCAACACGCCGTCCACGCGGTAGCGCACGCGCAGGCTGCGCGCGTAGCCCTCGATGTGCACGTCCGACGCGCGCGCCTCCAGCGCCTCGAGCAGCAGGAGGTTGACGAGCCTGACGACGGGTGCCTCGTTGGCGAGGCTCACGAGGTCGTCGAGCGGGATGTCGCGGTCGACCTCGCCGTTCGCCGACGCGTCGAGCCGCGCGATCAGCGTCTCCGCCGAGTCGGCCTCCCCCGCGTACGCGTGCTCGAGCGCGCGTCGGCCCTCGTCCTCGCTCACGCGCACCATCTCCAGCTCGCCATCGAGCAGCAGGGCGAGGTCGTCGAGCGCCTGCGGATCGGGCTCGTCGCGCCACGTCGCCACGAGCACGCGCGCGCCGTCGCGGCGCAGCGGGAGGATCCCGTTGTGCTCGAGGAACGACGCGCTCAGCGCCGGCGACATCCGCTCGGCGCCGGCCAGCGCGTCCAGCACCTCCGCCGACAGCTCGCTCACGGCGTCCCGCCCTTCGGCGGCAGCGGCACGGTGTCCTTCACCGCCGGCGGGAAGTGGTTCAGCTCCTTCGGCAGGTCCTCCAGCCGGCGCTCGAGCCCCTGGCGCATGCGGTCCACGTCCTCGTCCGACTGGACGATGTGCGGCGTCAGGAAGAGAAAGAGCTCGCTCTGCGACGTTGTCTGCGTCGTCGTGCCGAACAGGCCGCCGATGAGCGGGATGTCGATCAGCACCGGGATCCCGCTGCGCGTGAACTCCTTCTGCCGGTCGATCAGGCCGCCGATCACCGTCGTCTGGCCGTCGCGCACGAACAGGTACGTCGACGCCTCGCGCGTGCTGATCACCGGCGCGTCGAACTGCGTCTCGTTCGTCGCCTGGCTCACCTCCTGGGTGAGCTGCAGGTTGACGTAGCCGTCCGGGTTCACCGTCGGGATGATGGTGAGCTGCGTGCCGACGTCGCGGTACTGGACGATCTGGTCGCGCACGCCGCTCTCGGTCGGCAGCGAGCGGAAGACCTGCACGAACGGCCGCTGCGATCCGATCATGATGTGCGCCTCGAGGTTGTTCTGCGCGAGGAGCACGGGGCGCGACAGGATGTGCACGTCGCCGCGCGAGGCGAGCAGCGACAGCGCGACCTTGATGTTCACCGCGCCACCGTTCATCCAGTTGAGCAGGATGTCGCCGTCCTGGTTGCCCTTCAGCTCCGCGCTGCTGCTCGGCGCCGTCTCGCCCGGCCGCGTGTGGGTCACCTTCCCCGACACCGAGACCTCGAGGTCGCTCGTCCGCCGCACCTCGGCGATCAGGACCTCGATCAGGACCTGGAGCGGCCGGATGTCCACGGCGCGGATCGCCTCCTGGAGCGTCTCCCAGTCGGCGGGCAGGGCGCGCACGAGGAGCGAGTTCGTCGTCTCGTCAGGCACGATCTGCACGGCGCCCTGAAGCTGCGCCGACAGCGCCACCGGCTGCTCCGGCTGGATCTCGACGCGCGGCCGCCGGTTGAGCGTGTCGGGGAGCGTCGGAGAGATCATCTGGTTGCGGAGCTGCTGTGACAGCGTGGACCGCGTCGTGCTTCCCTGCCCCGGCGGCGCCTCGCCGCCGAACAGCGCCTGGAGCGTCTGCGCGAGCCGCGTCGCCTGCGCGTGCTTCAGGCGATAGATGAAGAGTCGCTGGTCCCCCTGCGCGCCCGCCGAGCCCGTCGCGCCCGTCGCGCCGGGGCCGACGATGGTCGGCGCCGGCGCGGGCGGCGCCTCGAAGCGGAGCAGCCCCCCCGCCGACACCACCTTCAGCCCGTTCGCCTCGGCGATGCTGCGCAGCAGCGCCGGCACGCTGTCGGCGCGCACCGGCTGGTGCACGCGCAGGGTGATCTTCTTCGCCGGCAGGTCGCCGAACGAGACGTTGAGGTTCGCGGCCTCGGCGAGCGCCGTGATCACGTAGCGCAGGTCGGTGTCCTGGAAGTCGATGACGACTCCCTGCGGCGTCGCGCGCGCGCCGGCGGGCGGCTGCTGCGCGGCGACGGAGCCTCCGGCGAGCGCGAGGATGGTGGCGGCGATCAGCGTCGGTCGATGCATGCGGCCTCCTCAGGCTCCCGGCGTGGCGATGTGGAGCGACACGCGCGCTCCACTGGTGTCCCGGAACGCGGCGCTGCCCTGGCCGACATCGAGCAGCGTCAGCGCCCCGATCCTCTCGCCGACGCGCAGGACGCGCGGCGGCTCGTTCCCGATGCGGCATACGGCCACGCTGCCGCCCCCCGCGCGCACGACGGTGCCGAGCAGCGCGACGGGAGCGTCGGCGACGACGGGTGGCGGCGGCACCGCGTTTCCCGCCTGCGACACGACCGCGCCGCGATCCGGGTCGAATGGATCGTCAGGCACCGTGTCGTCGGCCAGCGCCGCGCTGTCGTTTGGCGCGGCCGGCAGCCGGGGCGCGCGCGCGACGGCGCCCGCCTCGTCGTGCGATGCCCTGGACCCGTACGGCACGAAGACCGCCCGGCCGACCGCGACGAGGTCGAGCGCGACGCAGGCCACGAGCACCAGCGCCGCCGCCTGGGCGAGCGGTCCGCGGAGCGCGGCGTGCCCGCTCATGGTCCGCCCCTCGTCGCCGTGGACGCGTACCATGCCCGCGCGTAGCCGCGCAGCGTCGCGCTCAGCGTCAGGCGCCCGCTGTTCGTGCCGTCCGCCTCCGGCCCGTGCCGGTCGATCCCGACCCGCTCGACGCGGACGAGCATGTCTCCGCTCTCGACGGCCCGCAGGAAATCGAGGATCGCGCCGATGTCGCCGTCGGCGCGGATCTCGAGGCGCACGTCGGCGAGCGTCGTATCGGCGGTCTCGGTGCCCTGGAGGTGCAGCTCGCTCTCCTCGGCGACGTCGCGCACGTACGACGCGAGCGCCGCCGAGGCGGCGAGCGCGTCGGCCCCGGGGAGGAGGCGCGTGCCCGCGGTGTCGAGCAGGCTCGCGCCGCGGCGCGCGACGTCGCGGCTCGCGTCCACCGTGCGCAGCGCGGACAGCTCCCGCCCCAGCATCGCCCGTTGCGTGTCGACGCGCTCGCGGCTCGACGCGAGGGACCGCGCGAACGGCCTCACCACCAGCGCGAAGAGCAGCATCGGCCCGAGCGCGCAGGCACCGAGGACGAGGGCACGACGGTCGCGCCCGTCGACGCGCGGCGTCCTCATGGCCGCCCGCCCTCCGCTCGCGCGACGGCGCTGGCGCGCGGCGGCGCGTGCGCGCCAGCCAGCGTCAGCGTCAGCGCGAAGCGTTCCACCAGCGCGCCGCCCGCGCCCAGCTCCTGCCGGATCGGCGCGTCCGCCCGTACCGTCGTCACCTCCGGCGTGGCGCGAAGCGCCGTCACGACATCCGCCGCGCTCTCCGCGACCCCGTCGATCGACACGCTGTCCCCCTCGGCGCGCAGCGACAGCAGGTACGCGTCGTCAGGCAGCCGCGCCGAGAGCAGCATGACGAGCGCCGACCATCGCGGCGACGTGCCCGCGATGCTGTCCAGCGTCGCGAGCCGGTCGACGACGACGTTCGCCGAATCGCGCACCGCGACCGCCCGCTCCACGCGCGCGCGCAGCGCGGCGCGCTGCCGCTCGAGCGCGTTCGCCGCACGCTGAGTCCCCCAGAGCTCCACCCCGCCGGCAAACGCGAGGCAGGCGAGCGACGCCGCGCCGAGCCACGCAGCCCAGCGCCGGTCGGTGGCGGCGCGCCGCGCGCGCACCTGCTCGGGCGCCAGCTCGAGCGCGCGCGCGGGCGGCGCGAATCGCGCGGCGACGACGCCCGCGCTCCACTCGGCGGGCGCGCCGGCGAGCACGGACACGCCGCCCGCCTGCAGCTCGTCGAGCGCGGCGCGGTCGCCGACGTAGGCGATCGGCGACGCGGGCGCGTCATCCGCCCCGAGCACGGCGCGCAGCCGCGCGATCGGCGACCTCGCCGCGACGCGCCGGTACGCGCGCGGCCAGCCGTCCGCGAGCTGCATCACCTCGTACACCTCCGCGTGCCGCACGAGGAGCACCGCGGCGCCCGCACGGAGCGCGGGCCAGGTCGCCAGCGCCGCGGCGATCCACGCGGCGTGGGCCGGGACCACGCGCTCGACGTCGAGCCCCGCGCTCGCCGACGCGGCGTGGATCGCGGCGAGGAGCGGTGCCGGAGCCGCCGACACCAGCGTCGCGAGGGCGCCCTGCTTCGGACGCGCCGCGCCGACGACCACGTCGCCGGCGATCGGGAGGTAGCGCGGCAGGTCGCGCCGGAGGAGGCGCAGCAGCTCGCCCTGGCGGACGCGCGGCAGCGCGAGGCAGCGCACCTGCGCCGCCGGCGGCAGCAGCGCGACGTGCAGCCGCGGCGATCCGCCGACGAGCTCCCGCAGTTCGACGAGTGCGCTCGCCAGCTCCGGCCAGGCACCGCTCGCCGGATCCGGCGGCGACAGCGGCCGCTCCCAGCGCGCTCGCTCGGCGTCGTTAGGCAGCCACGCGGTCACTCCCGTCTCGGAGAGCGCGATGCCGATGTCGCGGGGGCTCGGCATCAGCGGACCCTCCGCCAGACGACGCGCACGTACGGGTCGCGCTCGACGAGGGCCTCGACGTGGGCGCGCGCGATGCCGTCGGGGAGCCAGGCGTCGCTCGTCACCACCAGCTCGCTCGTGTAGGTGCCCGCGGCGCGCAGGAGCTGCGGCATCGCCGCGATCAGGCGATCGCGAGCGCCGGTGGACAGCGTGCTCGCCAGCGCCTCGAGGCTCTCGATGCGTCCCCCACGCGAGCGCAGCGCGAGCACCGCGGTGGCGGCCTCCTCGCCGAAGCCGGGCAGGGCGAGCAGCACCGGGCGCTCCGCCACGTTGACGTTCACCACGCCGCCGCCGACGACCGTCAGATACGGCCGCACGCGCTCGTAGATCGGCTGCGTCACGCCGATGACCTGGAGGAGCTCGGCCACGCTCGTGAACGGGCCGTTGGCGGGCAGCACGGCCGCGCCGATCCGCAGATACGCATCTCGCTCGGCGCCGTGCAGCCGCGGCAGGTCGTCGGGGTCGCGCCAGTCGAGGATCGCGGCCACGACCCGGTCGGCCTGCGCCGCGTCCACGCGCAGCGCGGCGAGGAGCTGGCGCAGCTGATCCTCCGACGCGCGATTCAGGTCGAGTTGCGCGCCTGGATCGTGGACGCCGACCCGATAGCGGAACTCCCCCACCGCGCCGGTGCCGCCGACCACGAGCGGCGCCATGCTCCATGGGTCGATGATCGTCGCCGTCGGCAACCCGCGCGTCGTGAAGGGGAGGCGGCGCATGCGGTCGAGCCGCCCGAACACCTGCTCGACCCCAGCGTCGGCCGCGGCCACGGCGGCCGCACGCTCGCTCGCGTTCGCGGCGGCGAGGCGCCGCCCGCGCGCGCCGACGCTGAGCTCGAGCGCCAGCACCGACACGAGGACCAGGATCCACAGTGCCGCGACGAGCGCGAAGCCGCGGCGCGGGCTCATTGTCCCCCCGGGAAGGCGACGGTGATCGGGACCCGGAGCAGCGGATCGAGGGCGTCGCCGCGCTCGGCGCCGAGCTGCAGCTCGACGCCGCGCGGCAGCAGACCGGCGGAGAGCCACGAAGTCATCCATCGCGTCGTCCCGAGCATCGCCGAGCGGCACCGCACCTGGAACGAGGTCACGGTGCTGTCGAGCGACACGGCGATCACGTGCCGGCCCGACCAGTCCTGCACCTCGGCGACGAGGCCGCGCTGCGGCGCGCGCGGATCGCGCTCGACGTACAGCCGCACCACCGCGTTCTCGCCGCCGACCGGCGTCGGTGACGTGGTGACGAAGGTGAGCTCGTCGTCGGGACGGCCGTGCGTCGTGCGGTCCACGAGCTGGAAGCTCCGCCCCTCGTCGCCGGGGATGAGCCGGATGCCCTCGAGCCACGCGCCGATGGTGCGACGCACGCCGGTCGCGCGCGCGGTCTCGCGCACCGCATCGGCGGCGGCGGTCCGATGATCGAGCAGCAGGCCGAGTGTGCCGGCGCCCGCGGCGACGGCCAGCGCCGTCACGACGAGCCCCACCTCCAGCTCGAGCAGCGTCAACCCGCGGCGATTCATCGGCCCGTCCCGCCGCGATCCGGGGGCGCATAGCCGCGACTGGCGAGCACGTACGCGCCCCGCGGCCACTCGATGCGCACCCGCAGGTCGAACAGGCCGTCCTCGCCGCGGACGCGAGACGCCTGCATCGTCCAGCGATACTCGCCGAGCGCGCCGCCGAACGCGCCGCGGCGGAGCGAATCGGGGAGGCGCGCCAGCTCCGTGGATCCGAGGAGGCGCAGCGTCGCCAACCGCTCCTCGGCGAGCGTCTCGGCGACGAGCGCGCGGCGCACGCGCTCGGTGGCGCGCAGGTCGCCGGCGAAGGCGCCGAGCACCGCCACGACGGCGACGCCGACGATGGCCAGCGCCACCACGCCCTCGAGCAGCGTGAATCCGCGCCTAGCCGCCGTCCACATGTGCCGCCCCCGTCCAGGGATCCACCGTCACGACGCGAACGTACGCGCCGTCGTGCAGCCGCAGGGACGCACCGAAGGCGAGCCCGCCGGGCACGAACACGAAGCGGACGCGCGGCGACGTGCTCTCCACGACGACCGTCCCCTCGAGCGGCAGCGTTCCCGCGCGCCGCGGCGCGGCGTCCACGGCGTCCGCAGTGTACCACGCCCGTCCGGTGGCGGGGTCGAGGATCAGCGTCACCGTCGCCCCGTTCTCCTCGGCGGCCAGGCGCGCCTCGTCGAGCAGCGCCTGCAGCGCGCGCGCCGACGCGTCCACACGCGATTCCCGCCGCGACTCGCGCCACGACGGGGCGACGAGCGCGCTCATGACACCGAGGACGGCGAGGACCACCGTGAGCTCGATCAGCGTGTGGCCGCGACGGGCGGTCATTTCCAGCTCGTGATGTCGGCGTCCTCGCCCGTGCCGCCTTCGCGGCCGTCGGCGCCGAACGAGTACAGGTCGTAGCCCCCGGCCGAATGCTGCCCGGGGCTGGCGTACACGTATGCGCGTCCCCACGGATCGAGCGGCACGTCCTTTCGGAGGTAGGGCCCATGCCAGTTGAGCGGCCGCGGCTGCGTCGTGGGCTCCTGCCACAACGCGGCGAGCCCCTGTTCCGTCGTGGGATAGCGCCCGGTGTCGAGCCGGTACGCATCGAGCGAGGCGCCGAGCATCTCGATCTGGGCGCGGGCGGCCGCGTCGCGCGCGCTGCCGACGTGGCGGAACACGTTCGGGGCGACGAGCGTCGCGAGGACGCCGAGGATGACGATGACGACGAGCAGCTCGATGAGCGTGAAGCCGCGGCGGTCGGTGCCGCCGGGCCCGGGTCGCCCCGCCGGTCGCACCTCGTGGTGCGCCGTGGTGATCATGTGGTCCTCCGGTGGAGGCGTCGGTCGCGCACCGGCCGGTGGACTCGGCGCGCGGGAAGATCGCGGGTATGGTGCGTCGCAGCCGTGCGGACCTGCCATCGGGCCCAGGCCGCGTCGCGGTCAGGGAAAGCCGCACGCGCGGGCCGAAGGCGATGCCGCGGCGTGCGACCGGGGGGATGCCGCGGTGCGTCGCGGCATCCCCCCGGTCGGCCGATGCTCCCGGGCGCGCCGACGCGCCCGCGCCATCAAGCGCCCATCACGCGACGGGCGGGTTGATGTGCAGCGGCAGCATCATGTCGTGCTCCTCGTGCTCGAGGATGTGGCAATGGGCCACATACTTCGAGCTGTAGTCCACGAACGGCGCCTCGACGATCGTCACCTCGCCGGGGTTCGCGCGCACCGTGTCCTTCCACCCCTGCTCGTTCGGCGCGACGCCCGTCCCCGGAGCCACCGGCAGGCCCTTGAGGTACAGGTTGATGTCGAGCGGCACCAGCGGGTTGGCCGCGCGGGCCTTGTTGTACGCGTTGACGTCGAAGACCTGGCGGCTGATGATCCGGAACATCGCCTGGTGCATGTGGATCGGGTGCACGTCGACGGTCGTGTTCACGAGCGCCCAGCGTTCGGTCGTGCCGAGCTTGATGTACGGGGTCGCCACGCCGGCGCCGGCGGGCAGGTTGTTCATCCGGTAGTCGTCCGTGACCATGTTGTACAGGTGGTCGGACTCGTAGCCGCGGAAGTTCATCAGCTGCCGCAGCATGCCGTTGATGTCCACGATCTCGTCGAGGGTGATCTCGCGGCGCAGCGTCCCGGCCGGGGCGGCGTAGTTCGCGCCGATGATCGTGACGCCGGGATCGAGGCTCGTCGGCAGCGCCGGATCCGTCACCGTGCTCTTCGGCAGCGACACGTCGAACAGCATCACCTGCTTGATGGCGCCGGCGGTCTTGTTGGTGTTGTTGTACGGCGTCGACGCATCGTTGTACACGAGCAGGAACTTCCCGGCGAAGGCGCTGAAGTCGATGATGACGTCGCACCGCTCGGCGGGCGCCATCAGCAGCTTGGGAACCGCGGTCGCCGTATTCAGCAGGCCGCCATCGGTCCCGATCTGGACGAACGGCGTCGCCGCCACCGGGTTGTTCGGCAGCGTCCCCAGCGTGTCGCTCAGGGCGAGGATCATGTTGAGGAAGCGGGCGTTGCAGCCGTTGAGCAGGCGGAAGCGGTACTTCCGCGGTTCGACCTTCATGCGCGGCCACACCTTCCCGTTCACCGTCATGGTGTCGCCGAAGAACTCCGGCACCTCCGGCGGCGGCGGATAGCCGAGCATGTAGCTCCCTGGCCGCGCCGGATCGGGGACGAACATGCGATCCTGGAAGACGAGCGGGATCTCGTACGGCGCGTACGGCAGCTGCAGCGGATTGGTCGGCAGCCCGGTGTCAGGGCCCGTGACGAGGTTCGTGAGCGGATCGACGCCGTCGCGCAGGAGGTAGAAGCCGGCCATCCCGGCATAGACATTGATGCGGGTGATGGCCATCGCGTGATCATGGAACCAGAGCGTCGCTGCGCGCTGGTTGTTGGGATAGAAGAAGACGTCTCCCAACCCGCCGGCCTGGAAGTCCGGGCCGTAGTCGACGTTCAGCGTTCCGTTCTGCCAGGTGGGCGTGTGCCACTCGCGCGGGCCGCCGTCGCTCTCGAAGGGCACGTGCCCGCCGTGCAGGTGCGTGGCGATGCGGTTGTCCACGTTGCGCCACGAGGGATCCATCCCCATGTACGACATGCCGGCCGGCATGGTCGGCGCCAGTCCCCGGTCGATGGAGGCGGCGAGGATGTGCGTCGCCGGCAGCTGGTTCAGCCACCGGACGTAGAACGGGTTCTTCACCTTCGCTTCGATCGTCGCCGATGGCCACGTGCCGCCGTAGCCGAACACGGGGACGCCGCCGACGAGCGCGGCGTGCGGGCTCGCGACGCCCTGCTGCACCGGGATGACGTAGGAGCTCAACCCGTTGATCACCGTGTTCGGCGCGTAGGCGCCAGGGGCGCCGGTGATCGTCTCGGTGAACATGCTCATGTTGAGCTTCGGCGCGGCGCCCGCCTTCGTCGCCGCGAACGCCTTCTCCACCTGTGGTGGGACGAGCAGCCCGGCGCCCGCGGCGCCGCCGATCTTCAGGAAATTCCGTCGATCCATAGAGCCAACCTCCTCGCAGGACCTGCATGCGAATTGTGGGTGAAGGCGTCGGCGCCCTCGGGGAATTCGCCACGACGTTGTCGGAGGATCGCGGACCACGCTGCTCGTTCGCGCATGGGCGCCCCGCAGAGCCGCAGTTGCCGCGTCGCTCGTCGGGGAGCAAGTGAGGCACGTCACGGGCCGCGCGTGCGTCGTTAGGCACGCCACGCATGCGAGGCCCATCGATCGTGACGCCGACGCGTTCGGCCGCTTGCGCTTGCGCGACGACGCGCGCCCGCGCGGGGAACGCGCGTCCACGGAATGATTGTGCGGTGTTGTCGACTCACCGCGACACGAACGTCCGCTCCCGCAACGCGTCGTCATGACGCGCCGACGTCAGAGGGGTGCGGCGGGTGCCGAGCAGGCGCCGCGACGCCTGCCGGCGCGATGCGCGATGCTGTCGGGGCGCGGCGGCCGTGTCGTGCTGAAACCCGCTACACGACTCCGACGGTCAGCGCGCGCGTGACCCGCGCGCGCGCTTCGCGGGTGCGCGTCGCTGCGTCTTCCGTGCGTCGCGCGCGAGCACACCCGCGAGCTCGAATCGTCCGCGCTTCGCCAGCACCGCTTTCCAGAGATCCCCGATCTCCCGCACGCGCGCCGGCACGTTGTCGATCCGGAAGTCGTCGATCGCGATCCCGCGCTCGACCTCCGCCCACGTCACCGGCGTCGACACCGGCGCGCGCGGCTTCGGTCGCGGCGAGTACACCGACGCCAGCGTGCGCCCCCACGCGTTCTGGTTGTAGTCCACCAGCACGCGCCCGTGCGGGCGCTTCGCGATGCGGTACTCCGCCGTGAGCAGCGCCGGATGCGCCTCCGCCAGCGTCTGCGCGAGCGCCTTGGCGAACGTCCACACGTCCTTCTGCGTCGGCCCGCGCACGATCGGCACGTAGACGTGCAGCCCCTTCGAGCCGGTCGTCTTCACGTACGTCGGCATCGCCAGCGCCTCGAGCGCCGCGCGCACGACGAGCGCCGCCTCGCGCACGGTCGCGAAGTCGGCGCCGGGCACGGGGTCGAGGTCGAAGTGCAGGAAGTCGGGGCGCTGCACGTCGTCGCAGCGCGCGTACCACGGGTTGAGGTCGATGCAGCCGAGGTTCACCACCCAGAGCAGCGACGCGAGGTCCTGGATCATCGGGAAGTCGATCACGCTCCCCGACGCGTGCTCGATCGCGCACGTCTCGATCCACTCCGGCCGCGGCGACGGCGCGCGCTTCATGAAGAAGCACTTCCCGTACGCACCGTTCGGGTACCGCTTCATGACCATCGCGCGGTCGGCGAGGTGCGGCAGCAGCACGGGCGCGACGTCGGCGTAGTACTGCAGGAGATCGCGCTTCGTGATCCCCTCGTCGGGCCAGAAGGGCTTCGCCAGGTTGGTGAGCTTCACCCGGCGCCGGCCGATCGTCAGCTCGACGCTTTCCTCATCCGCTGGAATCAGCACGGCAGTGGACTAGTCGCCAGGAGGTAGTGGCTTGGGAATGAGTGGGAGGGTGAACGCCGTTCTCGCAGTGACTGTCTCCTGCCTCACTGTTTCCCTGCTCTGACGACTTCCCCGGTATCTGTCCCCTCGACTGCTCTTACGTAGCTCTTCGCCACGACTTCCGCCGGCAGCCCCTGCTTCGGGTCCTGCCCCATCTTCGCCAGCGTCTCCGCCACCCAGGGCGGGCTCACGGCGTTGATGCGCAGCCCGCGCGGCAGCTCGAGCGCCGCGGCGCGCACGAATGCCTCGATCCCCGCGTTGACCAGGCTCACCGCCGCGCTCCCGGGCTGCGGCTGCTGCGCGAGGATGCCGCTCGTCAGGGTGAACGAGCCCCCGTCCGTCACGTGGTCGATCCCGGCGCGCACCAGGTTGACCTGTCCCATGAGCTTGTTCGAGACGCTCATGTCGAAGTCGGAGTCCGTGAGGTCGCGCAGCTTCTTCCACGCCGCGCCCCCGGCGCAGCAGACGACCGCGTCCACCTGGTCGAGCTTCCGGTACATGTCCCAGATGGAATCGGGGCGCGTGATGTCCACGCGCGCCTGCCCCTCGTGGCGCGTGGCGCCGATGACGTCGTGGTCGCGGGAGAGCGCGGCGTAGACGGCGGTGCCGATCGTGCCGCTGGAGCCGATGAGGAGGATGCGCATGGCTTGCAGGGTCGAGGGTCGAGTGTCGAGGGTCGAGCAACGCAGTGAGTAGTGATCTAGAAATGAGGAGCGAGTATCGACAAGTCACGCCCTTTCGATTTCCTGATTCCTGATGCACTAACCCACCGTCTCGACCCTCGACCCTCGACCCTCGCCCCTCGCCTAGCACACCCCGTTCCACGCCCTACATTCCCCCCATGCCATACGCCACCCTCCGGCGCTCGATCATCGCCGCGCTCGCCCCGCTCCTCGCCGGGACGGCAGCCGCGCAGCAGCCCGCCTTTACCCCCGATCACCCGACGGGCATCTACGCCGTCGGCGAGCGGGTCGGCTGGACGGTCACCCTCCCCGCTGCGCGCGCCGACGCGACCGGTCGGTACACCTACACGATCCGCCGCAACGGCGGCGACGTGCTCGCCACGGGATCGCTCGATCTGACGCACGGCCGGGCGCGCATCGAGACCTCGCTCGGCGAGCCGGGGATGCTCCTCGTCGAGGTGAAGCCGCCGCACCCCGACTCGACGTTCGGCAGCCGCTCGACCGGCGGGCCGGGGCGCATCCTGCTCGGCGCCGCGGTCGATCCGACGGGGATCCGCCCCGCCGAGCCGAAGCCCGCCGACTTCGATGCCTTCTGGGCGGCGAAGCTGAAGGAGCTCGCCGCCATCCCCATGGACGCCGTCGTCACGCCGGGCGAGAGCGGCAAGCCCGGCGTCGAGTACGCCACCGTGCGGATGAACAACATCCACGGCGCGCACGTCTACGGGCAGCTCGCGAAGCCCGCGCGCGCGGGGAAGTTTCCGGCGCTCGTCGTCTACCAGTGGGCGAGCCCGCCCTATCCGCTCCAGAAGTCGTGGGTCACCGAGCTGGCCGCCGAGGGGTGGCTCATGCTCGACGTCGAGCCGCACGACGTGCCGGGCGACATGCCGCAGCCCTTCTACGACGCGCTCCCCGCGCTCGTCAAGCACTACGAGACGATCGGCGCGCACAGCCGCGACCGCAGCTACTTCCTCCGCATGTACCTCGGCGACTATCGCGCGGTCGAGTACCTCGCGAGCCGCCCGGACTGGGACGGGAAGACGATGGTCGTGATGGGGACGAGCATGGGCGGGCAGCAGAGCTTCGCCACGGCAGGGCTGAATTCGCGCGTCACCGCGCTCCTCGTCGACGTCCCCGCCGGCGCGGACGTGACGGCCGCGCTGCACGGGCGCGCGCCGAGCTACCCGAACTGGGACGTGAAGCAGCCCGACGTGCTCGCGACCGCGCGCTACTTCGACCCGGCGAACTTCGCGTCGCGCATAACGGCGCGCTCACTCGTCGCCATGGGGTTCATCGACGAGACCGCGACGCCGGCGGGAATCTGGTCCGTCTTCAACCAGATCAGGGGCGCGAAGGAGGCGGCGCCGATGACCGACTCGCCGCACAACAACCTCGCCACGCCGCGGGCGCAGGCGCCATGGACGACGCGCTCGGCCGCCTGGCTGCACGCGCTCGTGCGCGTCAGGCGCTGAGGGGGCGCACCCTCAGGAGGACGCGAGCAGGCTGCGCCGCGTCAGCCCGCTCGCGCGCATCTTCCGCAGCAGCGTGGGACGCGAGATGCCGAGCATCCGCGAGGCGGCGCTGACGTTCCCGCCGGTGATGAGCATCGTCAGGCGCACCGCCTCGCGCTCGATGTCGGCGAGGGTCTTTCCGTCCGATGGGATGACGATCGAGTTCGGCGACACCGCGACGGTCCCGAGGGCGACCGGCAGCTCGCGGTTGCGCAGGCGCAGGTCGGACGCGTGGATCACCGGACCGCTCGCGAGGATGCTCGCCCGCTCGATGACGTTGCGCAGCTCGCGCACGTTGCCCGGCCAGCAATGACTGTGCAGCAGCTCGCGCGCGCTCGCGTCCAGGCGCTGCACGGGCTCGCCGCGCTCGCGCGCGATCCCCTCGAGGAAGTGCTCGGCGAGGGGCACGATGTCGTCGGGGCGGTCGCGCAGCGCGGGGACGTCGATGCGGAAGACGTTCAGCCGGTAGAAGAGATCCTCGCGGAAGCGGCCGGCCGTCACGGCGTCCTCGAGCTCCACGTTGGTGCCCGCGAGGATCCGGCAGCGGACCGGAAGCTCCTCGCCGCCGCCGAGGCGCCGGTATACCCGCTCCTCGATCACGCGCAGGAGCTTGGGCTGCAACGACAGGGGCATGTCCCCGAGCTCGTCGAGGAAGAGCGTGCCCGCGCCGGCCATCTCGATCAGCCCCGGCTTGTCGCGGCGCGCGTCGGTGAACGCGCCCTGGACGTGGCCGAACAGCTCCGACTCGAGGAGCGTCTCCGGGATCGCCGAGCAGTTCAGCGCGACGAACGGATCCCCGCTGGCGTTGCCGAGGCGGTGGATGTGCCGGGCGAGGACTTCCTTGCCGCTCCCCGTCTCCCCGAAGAGGAGGACCGTTATGCGCGGCCGCGCCGCGATGCGCTCCGCGAGCGTGAGCGACTCGCGCAGGGCGGAGCTGGTCCCGATCACGCGCTCGTCCACCCACGCCGCGCTCGACGGCATGAGGACGCGCGGCTCACTCCGGCGTGCCAGAGATGTGGTCACGAGCGGATCACCCGGTCCGACGTTATGTGCTGCACCCGTGACGTCGGCCAGCGATCTCGCCGGCCGACGTCGGCCAACCCGCAATCAATCAGACACTGGTGGGGTGGCTATCGTAACAAGGTCAGGTGTTGGGCGAGGTGATCCGCATCACGGAGGGCGCCCATATGATGATACCGGTCGAGGGCCTGGGTCCAGCTCGAGCGGGCCCGCTCGTGCTCCCCGAGCTGGCGACAGACCTCGCCGAGCTCCTTGAGCAGCTCGGCGCCGAGGAGCGCGTCCTCCGCCAGCTCCGCCGAGATCAGGCCTCGCTCGAGGGCGGCGATCGCCTCGTCGAAGTTGCCGCGCATGCGCGCCATCCGCCCGCGGCACTTGAAGGCCTCCGCCGTCTGGAGGTGGTCGCCACGCGCGGCGGCCAGCTCGATCGTCCGCGCCAGGCAGCGCTCGGCTTCGTCGAGCCGCCCCTGCGCCACGTGCATCTCGGCCCGATTGAGCTCCACGAGCCCCTGCGTGCGATGATCCTCGCGACGGACGGCGATGGCGAGCGCGCGCGCGAACGCCCGCTCGGCGTGCATGTACCGCTCCTCCGCGCAGTACAGCATGCCGAGGTTGTTGAGCACCCACGACGCCGCCTCCTCGTTCCCCACCGCGTCGAAGGCGCGCAGGCTCTTTTCGTAGCGCACGCGCGCGAGGGTGCGGTTGCCGCGGATGCTCGCCAGCACGCCCTTGTTCTGCTCGATCATGCCGAGGAGCTGCTGCTCGTCGAGCGCCTCGGCGATGGACGCGGCATCGACGTACAGCGTCTCGGCGAGCGCCATGTCGCCGCGCCGCTGCGCGAGGATGGCGAGGCAGTTGAGGGCGTGCGCCGTCGCCGGCGCGGAGCCGGCCGCCTCCGCGATGTCGAGGCTCCGCTCGTACAGCCGCTGCGCCGCGTGCGCCTCCCCGCGCTCGCGCAGGCTCGTCCCCTTCCAGCGGATGACATCGGCGAGCAGCGGCACGGTGGGCCCGTGCTCGAGCAGCTTGATGGCGCGGTCGAACAACTCCATCGCCAGCTCCGATTCGCCGCGCTGATCCGCGGCCTTCGCTTCATCGGCGAGCTGGCGAGCCTTCCCCAGGCGACTGTCCACGGTGAGCTCCTCCGCGATCTGCATGACCGTGGCGATTCAGTAGGTGTCGGGATTGGCGCTGCGTCCGGACGCGTAGGCGTAGCCGGAGAAGTGCGTGGTGTAGAACACCGCGAACGTCGTGGATCCGCCGCCCCGCTCCGAGCCGGCGAGCAGCAGCGTGCCGAAGGTCTCGGCGAACCGCCCCGCGCCCTTCGCGTCGATGTCGTCGTCGCCGTTGGCGAGATAGCCGCCCTGCAGCCCGGCGGCGAGGATCGCGTCCCCGCTCGCCGTGGTGTAGCCGAGGTCCTGGATCAGCGCGACGGGCGCCCTGAACACCGTGTGCGGCGTCAGGGTGTACGACACGAGCGTGCCCGCTCGCGCGACGACGGTGAAGGTCGTGCGCCTGTCGACCGCGCCCCCGGGGAAGTAGACGTACAGGCCCGTGCCGGGCACGGCGATCGTTCCCCCCTTGGCGCCTATCGAGCCGCTCGCGATTACGGCGCTCGCGAGCGGCGTGCCGCGGGTGAGGACGGGGAGCTCGGCGCCCGGATTCGTGGTGCGCGATGCGGAGTCGGGGAGGGGCACGGCGACGGGCGGGGGCGGCAGCTCTGGGGCGACGGGGTCGGCGTGGTCGCCGCAGCCGACGAGCGCGGCGACGGCGACGGCCGTCGTGGCGCAGGCGAAGGTGCTCCTCGACATCATGCGCATCTCGGGAGTGAGAAGTGGTTCCGCGGGCGGAGTGCCGGCGTCCGACAGGGGCAACGGCCATGCCCCAGCGCAACGCGTTGCCAGCCAAGGCGTTAGGCACCCAGGGAGTGCCGCGGCGCGCCCGCCGCCTGTGACGGAACGGGCCGGAGTGGAACGAGACGTTACAGCGCCGCTGCAACAGTTCGACCGCGCGCCCTGGCGCGCGGCCGAGAGCCGCGGCATGATCGGGCTCCCCCAACGAGGAGGCGCCATGAAGGAGCTACGCTGCCGGGACGTCGGCTTCGACTGCGACGGGGTGATCCGCGCCCAGTCGGACGACGAGGTGATGCGCCAGGCCGCCGATCACGCGCGGCAGGTGCATGGACTCGACCAGATCGACGACGCGACGGCGCGCCAGATCAAGTCGAAGATCCGAACGACGTAGCGCGGACGCCGAGTCAGGTCGCGACGAGGGTGTGAGCGGCGCGCCTGACGAGTGAGGCGGCTGCAGGCGCCGCGACTGCGACGGAATGTGCGCGCAGCGGCCCGCCGCGTGACGGCGGGCCGCGTCGCAGGCGGCAGATGGTGCGCCCCGTCACGAGGCGTCGGAGACATTCTCCACCGTCGGCCGGGTCCGGCACGCTTAGCGTTCGGGACATCCAAGCGGGCGACGGCGACCGCGACTCTGGAGTCGGGAGTGGCTGTCGTCCGCAGAACGCAGCAGTGCACTCCTGTTTCCATCGGAGGAAACATGTCTCGTCGCATCCTGCTGGCCCTCGCTGCCCTCAGCTTCGCCGGTGCCGCGCCGTCCATCGCGTCGGCGCAGGCGCTCCAGGCGTCCGACAACTCGTCGGGTGGCGCGAACGTGAACCGGAACGTGACGGAGTCCTCGATCGACACCTACGTGCCGAACTCCTGCAACGGTGAGATGGTGCACGTCACCGCGGACGTGGTCAACGAGACGCGCGCCGTGCAGGCGGCCGACGGTCAGGCGATGATCGTGCTTCGCACGACGTACAAGCGCGCCAAGGCCACGGGGATGACGACGGGGCTCAAGTACTCGTTCGGGGGCGTGATCGAGTATTCCACGCGCGAGAGCGCGGCCGGCTCGTCCCAGAGCGTTCTGGTGAAGGAGAAGCTCGTGAGCCAGTCCTCCGCGCCGAACATGGTCTGGTATTGGCTCCGGACCTACTCGTACGACGGCTCCCAGTACACGTACAACGACTCGGGGTCGCAGATCACCTGCAGCGGGCCGGGCGAGTGAGCTGACGGAACGCTGGCGCTGAAGAAGGAGCACGGCCCCGTTCGCGATTCCGCGAACGGGGCCGTGTCGTTTTCGCTCGCATCGATCTTACCGTACCCCGACGCGCACCGTATGTTAGGCGGCGCACGTGCACCGGACACGTCCACGGACCGGTGCGCCCGCCCCCACCCTGCCGCAGCCGACACGCCTCGCCGCTCCCCTCGAGGATCCGACCTGATGCGATCGTTCCCTCCACGGCTGCCGGGCTGGCATCGGGCCGCCGCGCCGGTTGCCGTCGCCCTGCTCGCCGTCGCGAGCATCACGTGCAGCGACAGCACCGCGCCCCGGCTCCCCGCCCTCACGTCGCTCTCCCTGGACGACGACAGCATCGCGTTCAGCCCCGGCGACACGCTCCAGCCGCGGTACCACGCGGCGGGCGCCGACGGGCGCTTCGTCGAGGCCACGGACGTGCGCTGGCAATCGCGCGACGAGGCGATCGCGAAGGTCGTCGCGCCGGGGGTCATCCGCGCCGTGGCGGCGGGGCGGACCTGGATCGTCGCCGCGAACGGTGCGCTGGCGGACAGCGTCCTGGCCATCGTGCGGCCGCTCCTGCCCCTCACACTCTCGTCGCACCTCGACACGCTCCACGCGCTCGACGACAGCGTCGATCTCTCGGCGCGGATGCCGGGCTTCGCCGGCCGGGTGGCGCCCGTGACCTGGGACGCGCGCGACACCAACGTGGTTCGTGTCACCCAGCGTGGCGCCGTGATCGCGCGGCGCGCCGGGACGACGTACGTGGTGGCGCTCGAGGACGGTGGCGGCCGCGACTCGGACCGCGTCGTCGTCCGCCAGCGCGTGACGCGGCTCGACCTCACGCCGGCCGTCCTCTCCCGCCCGATCCTCCGCACGACGCAGATGACCACGACGGCGCGCGACGCACGCGGCAACGCGGTGCCGGACGTCCAGATCACCTGGTCGTCCAGCGACACCGCGATCGCGACCGTCGACAGCGGCGGGCTGCTGACTGCGCGCAAGCCGGGAGTCGACACCGTCCGCGCCGTCGGCGACGGGATCACCGGCGATGCCGTCGTGACCGTCACGCCGCTGCCGACGCTTCGCTTCAACCTCGACACCGTCGACGTCGGCGTCGGGCAGTATCCGAGCGGGTACGGGCCGCCCCGCCCGCGCCTGACCGCCGAGTCGCACGACCCGGACGAGTCCTTCGAGGTGACGGTCGCGAGCTCCGACACGACGGTCGGCAGCGTCCACGCGGTGCGCTTTCCCGACACGAACGGCGGCGACTCGAGCGAGGTGGTCCTGCCGATCGGCCGGCGCGCCGGCGTCGCGACGATCACGGCGTCCGCGCCTCGTTATGCACCGGCGTCGCTCATCCTCCGGGTGTCGACGCCGCGGCTCGTCATGCCGGACAGCGTGAGGGCGGCCTCGGGGCCGTACGCGTCCGCTTCCATCTGGGCGATGATCGCCGATTCACTCGGACATCAGACCCTGCTCGCCGACTCGCTCCTCGTGCCGCTGCGATCGTCCGACACCAGCGTCGTCGCCGTCGGAGCCTCCACCACCGTGCCCGCGAACGGGGGCGGCGCCACGATCGGCTTCCGCGTGCTCGCGCCCGGACGCGCCTGGCTCGTCGCGCAACCCGGCGGCTACCGCGCCGAGAGCACCCTCGTGATCGCCACGGCGCCGACGCTGTCGTTCAGGGACCTGTTCTACCACGAGGCCACGCGGCTCGTGGTCGGCGCCGGACAGGTCGCCACGGACGTGCGCGTGGTTGCGCTGCCGGCGCCGGCGACGGCGCCCGTCGTGCACTTCACGCACCTCCACCCCGCGGTCGCGAGCGTGCCGGATTCCCAGAGCCTCGCCGTCTCGTCGATGGGCGAGCCGCCGCGCGTCGAGGTCACCGGCCTGCGAGCGGGGACGGATACGGTGATCGTCACCGCCACCGGCTTCACCCCCGATACGATCGCCGTCGTCGTGACCACGCCCACCTTCAGCGCGACGACGGCGAGCACGATGCGCGTCACGAGCGGGTTGCTGTTCGCGCCGCACTGCGCCGATTCCATCGGCGAGCTGCGTGCACCCGCATCAGGGACGGTGCTGGCGATCGTGACGTCGAGCGATACCACCGTGCTGCGCCCGACGAGCGACACCGTGCGCTTCATCGGCGACGGTACGGCGGACCACCCGATCACCATCCTCGCCCTGAAGCTCGGCACCGCCACGCTCACGCTGCGCGATGTCGATGGGGTGGCCCGCCCGGTGACGACCGGAGCGATCACGGTGGTGCCGAGCCCGTTGCGCATCGGCTATGGCGCGAGCCGGAACGTCCCGCCGAATCTCACCCTCGGCCTGCACGAGGAGCTGCCGGACACGGAGCTCGTCTACCTGTACCAGGCGGAGAACTACATCACGCCGAGCATCCACCTGCGCAGCACCGACAGCTCCATCGTCAGGCCCGCGGTGTCCGATGTCAGCGTCTCGCCGAATTCCGATGCGCTCGGGTTCTTCAATCTCGTCGGCGGCGATCACACCGGCACGGCGTGGATCGTCGCCAGCGCGCCGGGGTTGACGACCGACAGCATCGAGGTGACGGTCGGCCGCCCGCGCCTGCATCTCGTCCAGGCGCCGCCCCGGTTCATCGGTGAGGACACGCGGAACCTGCTCGCCGTGCAGCCGCTCGACCAGGAGGGGCGGCCTCGAGTGGCGCACGACAGCCTGACGCTCCCCCTCTGGAGCACCAACGCCAGCGTGCTGGTCGCCGATTCCACGTCGCTGACCCTCCCCGCCCACGCGGGCGTGTCCTCGCGCACCGCGATCCACTATCGCTCGGCGGGCACGGCGGCGATCCGCGTGACCGATCCACGCGCGGTGCCCTACGCCTTCGAGCCCGACGCGACGCGGATCATCGACGTCGACGCGCTCGGCCACCCGGTATCGACGCTCGTACCGCCCGACGCGAGCGCCGGCGTGACGGGTCGACCGCGCTCGCCCTGAGCTGCACACTCGCCATTGCGACGGAGGGCCCCGCGCGAGCGGGGCCCTCCTGTCGTTCGGCACTCGGGAACGAGGGCGAGGCGACCCTCGTCAGGCAGGCACCGGCTCGCGCGTCGGCGCCAGGTACTTCGCGATCTCGTCAGGCGTCCAGTCCGCGCCGGGCACCGGCGCCCCGGCCTCGTCCACGAGCGTGAGGAACCACACCGGGCCGGAGTGCCAGCTCGTCTGCTGCCGCACCTCGCGCACGACGCGGCCGTCGGAGAGGATGTAGCGACGCAGCGGACGAAAATCGGAGGTGCCGTCCGCCATGGAGAGAAAGCCGCGCGCGGCGCCCTCCACCATCGTACGGCCCCGCGGCGAGAGCCCGGCCCAGCCGGGCACGGTGGGAAGAGAGGCTTCTGTGCGACGCATCGGTCGAATGGGATCGCGTGAGTGAATGGGTGCACATTGGTCGCGGATCGCCGACCGGTGCCCTGTTCTGCGGCAGCCCGTCGGATCCGTCGGTGCAAGAGGACGTGGCCAGACCGGCGCGCGTCACGCGCGAAATCGCGCCTCGTCGGGCGCGTGATCCCGGGCACAGCGGCGGCGCGACGGTCGCTGGCGCATCGCCGGAGGGCGCGAGGGCTCGACACTCGCGGCCCAGGACGACGAAGGGTCCCGCCGGGGCGGGACCCTTCTCTCGTCGAGCATCCCACCTGTCATTGCCCAGCGGACGGTCAGCTGGCGCCGGGCGCGGCGAGCCGCGCCTCGTCTTCCGCGGTCGGTCCGCCGGCGCCGCGATGGATCTGCCGGATGGCACCGATGTGATAAGCGAGATGCGCGAGGTTGCCGACGATGACCTTCACCTCCGTCTCGCTCACCTCCATCGGCGTTCGCAGCTTCTCGATGAACCGGTGCGTCTCCTCCCGAAGCGCCGCGCGGAGCCGCTTCCACTCGTCCTCGTCGACCGTCGCGATTCGCCAGCTCGTGCGCCAGTCGCCGTCCTTCCATGGATTGCCGCCGGGCGTCCAGCGGTTCATCAGCGAGAAGCCATAGCGCAGATGATCGACGTGCGCCGCGATCGGGGCGCCGCCGGCGCTCGATCGAGACGCATCCGCGGCGGACAGCCTGTCCAGCGAGGCGAGCAGGCCCTCGTCTCCACGGTTCAGGATGACCGCCGGAAGTGCTGCCGGTGCGCCGTCCAGCAGCTCGGAATACAGGGTGGTGAGGATCGGGGCCAGCGCGCGCGTACTCATGGGTCACACCTCGCAGCCGCGGGTGTCCTCAAGATACGGTCGCCGTGCGAAAAGACATGGGCCGAACGCCACGCGTGGCGTTCGGCCCATACTACGGAGCGCTCGACTGATTCGAATCGCCGCGCCAGCGCGCGCTCACCCGCACTCCGAGAACCCGCAGACGTGGCACTTCACGCACCCCTCCGCGTACTCGAGCTGCGAGCCGCAGTCGGGGCAGGTGCCCATGAACGCCTCGCCGGAATCGAACGCCGACAGCTGGCCGAAGTCCGCCTGCGGCGCCGTGCCGGACGCGCTCACCTCCGGCGCCGCCGCGCGTGAGATCACCGGCGCGCTCGCCGTCGGCGCCGCGCCCGCCGTCGGCGGGATGAGCTCCTGCTGCACGCCCTGCTTCTCCCGCCACCAGCGCTCGAGCGCGATGCCGATCGCGTCGGGCACGGAGAGGACCTTGTTCGGGCCGAGGCCGACCGCGCGATCCGACGAGATGCCGCGGAGCTGCCGATGGATCTCCATCAGCGGGATGCCGGACCGCAGCGAGAGCGAGATGAGTCGGCCCATCGCCTCGGCGTCGGCCATCGCCGAGCCGCCGGCCTTGCCGAGGGTGATGAACACCTCGAACGGCTGCCCCTTGTCGTCCTCGGTGATGTTCACGAACATCACGCCGAGCGGGGTCTCCATGCGGTAGGTCGTGCCCTTGAGCGCATCGGGACGCGAGCGCTTGGCGCGGCGCTGGAGGTTCTCCGCCTCGGCGTCATAGAGCGCCTTCTTCAGCCGCTCGAGCTCCGCGTCCTTCTCGGCGAGGGTGCCCTGGAGCTCGCCGATCTCGCGCTGGAGGTCCCTTCCCTGGCCACCGGCAGGGCTGGCTGGCCCCCTCGCTTCGCTCGGGGTGACGCCCTTCTCCCCCTTGTCCCCACCCGCGCGCGCCGCCGCGGCCTTCTCGGTCGCGCCGGTGGACAGCACCTGGTTGTCGCGCGAGCCGTCGCGATAGACGGTGACGCCCTTGCAGTGCGCCTCGTACGCCTGCTCGTAGATCTTCCGCACGTCCTCGACGGTCGCCGTGTGCGCGAAGTTGGTCGTCTTCGAGATCGCCGAGTCGCAGTGCAGCTGGAAGGCGGCCTGCATGCGGATGTGCCACTCGGGCGCGATGTGGTTCGCCGTCACGAAGACGCGCTGCCACTTCTCCGGCACCTCGGGCTGCTTCACGCTCCCGGTCTTCGCGATGCGCTCCATCAGCTCGGCGCTGTACCAGCCCTCGGCCTTGGCGATGCGCACGAAGTCCTCGTTCACGTCGGGCATCATCACGCCCGCCTGGTTGCGCAGGAAGGCGACGGCGAAGAGGGGCTCGAGCCCCGAGCTGCAGCCGGCGATGATCGAGATCGTCCCCGTCGGCGCGACGGTCGTCACGTTGCAGTTGCGCAGCATCTGCATCGGGCGGATGCGCTCGCCGTTCTCGTCGCGCGCGCAGGTCTCGTCCGGGCCCCAGATGCTCCGCGCCCACTCGGCGAAGGTGCCGCGCTCCTTGGCGAGCCGCTCGCTCTCCTTCTTCCCCTCGACGTCGACGAACTCCATCACCTTGCGCCCGAGCTCGACGCCCTCGGGCGTGTCGTAGGCGATGCCGAGGCGCACGAGCGCGTCGGCGAAGCCCATGACGCCGAGCCCGATGCGGCGGATGCGCTTGGAGAGCGCGTCGATCTCGGGGAGCGGGTACCGGTTGACGTCGATGATGTTGTCGAGGAAGTGCGTCGCGAGATGGATGTCGCGCCGGAAGGCGTCCCAGTCCATCGCGCCGTCCTGCACGTAGTAGCCGACGTTGATCGAGCCGAGGTTGCAGACGTCGTACGGCAGGAGGGGCTGCTCGCCGCACGGGTTGGTCGCCTCGTAGGCGCCGAGGTGCGGCACCGGGTTGTAGCGGTTCGCCTCGTCGATGAAGAACACGCCGGGCTCGCCGGTGCGCCACGCGCCGAGGATCATCTTGTCCCAGACGGTGCGGGCGTCGAGCTGGCCGACGACCTTCTTCGTGCTCGGATCGACGACGTCGTAGCTCGAACCGGCCTTGACGGCTTCCATGAACTTCGTCGTCACGGCCACCGAGATGTTGAAGTTCGTCACCTGCGTGAGGTCTTCCTTGCAGGTGATGAACTCCATGATGTCCGGGTGGTCGACCCGGAGGATGCCCATGTTCGCGCCGCGCCTCGTGCCTCCCTGCTTCACCGCGTCGGTGGAGGCATCATAGAGCTTCATGAAAGAGACCGGGCCGGACGCGACCCCGGTGGTCGACCGGACCATCGATCCCTTCGGGCGCAGGCGCGAGAACGAGAATCCGGTGCCGCCACCGGATTGATGGATCAGCGCCATCGAGGCAAGGGTGTCGTAGATGCCGTTCTTGCCGTTCGACAGCGCATCCTCGACGGGGAGGACGAAGCAGGCGCTGAGCTGGCCGAGAGGACGGCCGGCGTTCATGAGCGTCGGCGAGTTGGGCTCGAAGCGACGCTGCGTCATCAGCCAGTAGAACTCCTCGGCGGCCGCCTGCACCGCGCCGTCGCTCGCGCCGTATCGTCGATCCGCCTCGGCGACGACCGTCGCCACACGCCAGAAGAGATCTTCGGGCTGCTCCACGGGCTGCCCCTTCTCGTTCTTCACCAGATAGCGCTTCTCGAGCACGGTGCGCGCGTTCTGGGACAGAGAGACGGGACCCGGGGGCGGATTGACGGGAAGGGGCATGGCGACGGTCTCCCAGTGCGGCTTAAGACAGTTGTGGCGAGGGACGTCCGGCGGGGCGCTCTCGGGCGGTGATCCTCGTCGCGGCGAGGAAATTCGGGCCAGCGACGATGGGCGCGGATGTTACGGGCGTTCGTGTTTCCGCGCCAGTCCCGCCTAAAGTGGTCATTTGCCCAGCACTTACGGACTGCAGATCACGAACCTGCGGTACCCAGCGGGCAAGCGTGGAAATCGCGCGAGGGCGTGTGCAGAATTCCGGCCGGGATGTGGAAAGGCCCGCTGCTTTCAACATAGTATCAACGCAACGCTCTACGGATACAGCACTTAGCGACATCCGACCTCGTTCTACCCCGGCCCGGGGCGCCAGGTTCTGCGACGGCGAGCCACGCGAGCGGGCCGATGTGGATGGAGGGATTTGCTTGCAAACACGGGACCGGGAAGCGGGAGCTGGGGGGCGGCGGCCGGGAGCGGCGAAGGGTGAGGGGCGAGTGGCGAGAACAGCGTCGAGCGACTGTCTCGCCACTCGCCCCTCGCCCCTCGCCCCTCGCCACTCGCCACTCGCCTCTTAAGCTCGACCCTCGACCCTCGACCCTCGTCCCTCGTCCCTCGTCCCTCGTCCCTCCCGATGGCCCGCCTGCTGCACCCCCGCGAGCCCATGAGACAGACTACTCGCGCAGCGCTCGCGGCGCTCGTCGGAATCCTGCCCTGGATCGCCGCCCCCGCGGCTGCCACGGCACAGCTTCCCGCGGCCTGGTTCCTCCTCGGCGGATCGGTCGGCTACACCCTCGGCGGCGGCCGTTACCACGACGGGCTCGATTTCGGCGGACAGGCGGGCGGCGCGCTGCGGCTGCTGCCGCACATCGCCGTCGACGCCACGGGCGACGTCTTCCGCACGCCGGTGGGGGTCGCGCAGGGGAGCTGCCCCGGGCCGGCGGCCCCCGGCACCTGCGGGTCCACGCCGGACGACGTGGGATTGATCACCGGCGGCACCGTCGGGCTGGAATACGCGCCCGGCACCTTCACGAGCTTCGGCAGCTTCGTGCTCTCGGCCGGCGTCGGACCATATCACGTCGGCGGACGCCTCCTGCCCGGCTTCACCACCTTCGGCGTGCGCGCGAGCGGGGAGAAGATGCTCGCGCTCGGGACGCGAGCGGGCGCGTCGATCACGCTGGGCGCGCTGGTCCTGCCCAGCTCGGGGCACGGCACCATCTGGCGCGTACCGTTAGGCGTGAACCTGCGGGTCTGGTGAGCGGCATCCCGCCAGACGAGAGGCGAGGACCCGGCTCTGGGAGCGCGCGTCGAGCGCGCGCTCGCGGCGGTCAGGGCGCGCCCTCGCCGCGCGGGAACTTCCCCTCCCGGTGCAGCTGCTGGAGCGCGAGATAGGACTCGACGGTGTGCCGGATGCGCGCGCGTTCGGCATCCGTCGTCTGGCGAACGACGCGCCCGGGAACACCGAGGACGAGGGAGTTCGCCGGGATCTCCATGCCCTCGGGACAGACCGCGCCGGCGCCGATGATCGAGCCGCTGCCCACGTGCACGCGGTTCAGGAGGATCGACCCCATGCCGATGAGGACATCGTCCTCGATCGTCGCGCCATGGACGATCGCCCGATGCCCGATCCCCACGCGCTTCCCGATCGTCGCCGGCACCCCTTCGTCGACGTGGATGACCGTCCCGTCCTGGACGTTGCTCTCCGCCCCGACGACGATCGCCGCGCTGTCGCCGCGCAGGACGGCCGTCGGCCAGATGGACACCCGGGCGCCGAGGGTGACGTCGCCGAGGACGACGGAGAGGGAATGGACGAAGGCGGTTGGATGGATGGAAGCCATGATCTCTCCTCGTGGACGCAGTGGCGAATGCGCACTGCGTACTGCGGACCTCACTGCGCACTGCGTACTGCGGACCTCACTGCGCACTGCGTACTGCGGACCTCGCTGCGTACTGCGTGCGAGCGGTCTGGCGGCGCTGCGCCTCGAGTACGCAGTCCGGAGTCCGCAATGGCGTTCGCAGTCCGCAGTACGCAGTGGACTCGCGGTACGTATTGGACGCTCGCTCAGAAGCCCAGTCCCACCGCAAAATACCCCGACACCCTCGCCGCCCCCGCCAGCTCCCTCCCCTGCACCGGCACCGCGAACCCGACCCGGAACCGGTAGGGCGTGTCCCAGGAGAGGACGGCGGCGGTGAGATCGAGCTCGGCGCCGGTGCTGGCGATGACGTCGTGCGCGGTGAGGTCGCGGGTCACGCTGCGCTGCTCGAAGGTCGAGCAGACCTGGCGCTGGACCGACGCCGCGCCGAGGCTCGGGCACCACGCGGAGCCCGCGTCGGCGAAGAGCGCGATCGAGGTCTTGTCGAAGAAGAGGGGGAGCATGCCGAGCCCGCGCCCGGCCATGAACAGCGGCGCGCGGTACTCGACCGTGCCGGCGAGGGCGCGCGTGCCGAGGAGCGAGGCGGGGGCGAAGCCGCGCACGCCGAAGGTGCGCCGTCCCTGGCCGATGGTGTAGCCGGGCAGGAGCTCGAGGGCGTTGCCGCTCGTGCCGCCCACCTCGAGGTAGCCGTTCGCGCGCAGGTCGGTGCTGCCCGCGGCGGCGCGGACGACGAGCACGTGGTGCGCGAAGCCGGGGAGGTCGAGCGACTTGTACGCGTTCGCCACGCCGACGAGGGTGAGCGAGGGGCTGCCGCCGCCGTTGAAGCTCGACCGCAGCTTCTCCGACGCGGAGGCGCCTAACGATACGCCGTCCTCGGCGGAGATCGCGTACGCCGGATGCTGGACGTCGCTCCACCCGGCGGCGAGGAAGACGCGCGGGAAGCTCGCCGTGCGGAAGATGCCGGTCGTGTCGACGAGGGCGATCGTGCCCACGGGGACGCCGGCGTACGCGCGCTGCTCGATCCCGACGCCCGACGTGACAGCGAGCGCCGTGCGCACGCGCTGGCGCAGCCACGTCGCGGCGACGTCGGCGTCGCGCGTGCGCCGGCGGATCTCGCCAAGCGCGTTCGCCGGCTGCGCCCGCGAGCTCACCGTGAGGTAGCGTTCCCAGTCCTGCGTCGCGTCCACGGCGAGGATGGGGAGGCCGAGCCCCGCGTACTGGTAGCTCAACCCGCCGACGACGCCGCTGTTGTCCGACGGCACGGCGAGCGACAGCGAGTACGAGTGCCGGCCGACGACGTCGGCGCCCGACGTCAGCGCGCCGAAGCGCAGGCTGCCGCTGGCGATCCCCGGCTCGAGCGTCGGCAGCCAGTAGTGCGGGAGGAGGCCGTGCCACAGGCGGAAGCTCGTCGCCGGCGCGGAGTCCACGCCGATCGGCGGGACGGGGCGCGAGCCGGTCGTCGGATACGGCACCGTGTCGGCGGGCGTGCTCAGGTCGCAGCAGTGGCCGACGCCGAGCTGGAAGCCGCGCGCGTGCAGGTCGACGGCGGCGAGCCGTCCCGCGCCGCCCGCGCCGTCGGCGCGCGCGAAGGGCGCGTCGGGCGCGAGCTGCGGCTCGAACAACCCGGTCTCGGCGCTGCTCACGAGCCGCTCGTGCGCCGACGCCTGCGTCGTCCCGATCGGATCGTAGTAGAGCTGCGTGACGCCGCTCTTGTCGGAGGTATAGAAGAGCCCCGCGTCGTCGGTCGCCCAGCTCGGCGTCGCCTGCACGGAGTGGCCGCTCGCCACGACGCGCCGCACGGCGCCGGTGGTGTCGAGGACGACGACCGCGGAGATGCCGCCGCGGCGCCAGCGGATGGCGGCGATGCGGTCGCCCTCGTGCGACCAGCGCGGCTCCGTCCACTGCTCGTCCATGCCGCCCCCGGTGAGCGGCGTGATGCGCCGGCCGTCGCGGCTCACGCGCACCAGCCGCGTGCCGGCGGGGACGATCTGGACGGCGACGATGGCGCCGTCGCGGCGCGCGTCGGGCGACGTCAGGCGCGCGCCCCACGTCAGCCGCTGCTCGTGGCCGTGCCGCTCGACGTAGAGATCGCTCCGCTCCTGGTACGGGTTCACGAAGTCGAGCTGGGCGAAGAGGAGCGAGCCGTCGGGGAGCATCGCGTTAGGCGAGCCGCTGTTCCGCCGCCCGACGCGGTGCCGACGTCCGGCGAGGTCCACGCGATAGACGCCGTACGTCTCGCGCCCGTCGGAGCCGCTGTAGACGAGCGCGGTGTCGCCGATCCAGCGCGGCGCGTCGACGAAGATCGCGTCGGTGGTGAGCGGCTTCCAGCCGGGGAGCGGCGCACGCTCGGGGGCGACGCTCGCGACGAGCGAGTCGCTCCACCGCCGCCACGCGCGCGAGAAGCTGATCCCGAACGCCTGCTTCGCCGGAAGGTCGAGCCAGAAGGGGATCAGCTCCGCGCTCTCCTTCTCGACGAAGCGGCCGACGTCGCGCTCGCCGCGCGTGCGCGCGAGATAGTCGATGAAGAGCGAGCCGTAGGCGTAGGTGATCTCGCCGAAGGGATAGCGCGGCGAGGCGAGGCTGAGCTGGTTCAGCGCGGGGAAGGCGTGGTCGATCGCCGCGGCGCGCGCGATCATGCGGTGCTCCGAGCCGGCGACGCGTCCCGCGCCGGTGAAGCGCGTCTCGTAGTAGACGGCGAGCCCCTCGGTGAGCCAGGAGGGCGCGTAGCTGTTCGGGAAGAGGAGGGGCGAGCGGCCGAACACCCACTGGCCGAGGCGCCAGATGCCCCGCACGCGGTCGAGATGGAAGATGTGCGTCAGCTCGTGGGTGATCCCCATCGCGTTCCAGTCGTCGGTGAAGCGCAGCGCCGACTCGGAGACCGGCGGGTTGGCGTAGAGGACGATCCGGTTCGTGGGAAAGGGCGTCGCCGAGCCGTTGGTGAAGTCGACGTCGTCGGAGAGGACGACGTCGATGATCCCGCGCGGGGGGTGCAGCTCGGTGGCGAGGCTGTCGTACGCCCGCTCCGCGTTCACCGCCAGCCGTCGCGCCTGCGGCTCGAGGGGCGGGGTGAAGTGGATGAGGAAGTGGCGGGTGGCGAGGGTGTGCCAGTTCGCGTTCGGCGAGACCTGCGCGAGAGCCGTAGAAGAGAACGCGGCAAGGGCGAGGAGCAGGAGATGGTGGGGGAGTCTCGCCGCGCGCCGCGGGCGCGCGGCACTGGATCCTGATTCGTCCCACGCACCGTCCGCCCTCACCGGCGGCTCCCGATCTCTCTGAAATAGTCCTCGAGCCCCTGGACTATTGCACTGGCATACTGCTGTTGAAATTGCGGCGTGCGCAGCGCGGCCTCCTGCTCCGGGACGATGACGAACGCGCCCTCCGTGAGGATCGCCGGCGTCCATGGATGCCGCACCACGGCGAGGCTGCGGTAGTAGTAGCCCTCGTCGGCGAGGCCGAGGTCGGCGACGAGCCGGCGCTGCACCGCCTGCGCGAGCGGCTCCGACGGCCCGCGATAGAAGTAGGTGCCGCTCCCGTTAGGCGCGGTGAAGGGATCCACGCCGTCCGGGTAGGCGTTGAGGTGGATCGAGACGAAGGCGTCGGCGTTGGCGCGCCGCGCGATCACGGGGCGCAGCAGGAGGTCCACCGGCGCCATCGTCGTGCGCGTCATGACGACGTGCGCCCCGCGCTGCTCGAGGAGGGCCTTCACGCGCTCGCCGACCTGGAGCACGGCGACGCCCTCGTACAGTCCCGTCGGCCCGGTGGCCCCCGCCGGCGGATGGCCGGGATCCACCGTGATCGTGCGGCCGGCGAGCGGATGCCGCGGGTCGACGACGGGCGGCCGCCGGATGCGCAGGACGAGCTGGCCGTTCTCGTAGAGCACGAGGTAGCCGTACGGCGCGCCGTTCAGGTGCACGGTGTAGCGCACGCGGTCGGTCGCCGGCGCGTCCCACTCGACGTCGCGCACGAGGGAGTCGCGCGTCGGGTAGTTGAGCAGGTCGGTGTTGCCGTGGGTGCCGTAGAGCGTGAGCTCGAGCGCGTGCTCCCGCGGCTCGACGAAGTAGGCCGGGGGCGCGCCGACGGGGATGACGAGGTCGACCCACTCCGGCGCCGGCCGCAGCCGCGCGTTGCCCGCCACGCGGCGCGGGAGCGGCTCGGCGGGCACGACGTCCACGTCGTTCGCGCTCACCCAGATCTCGAGCGCGGAATCGAGCCGCACGCGGTAGTAGTCGCCCATGCGCCCGGTGAGCTCGAGCTTCGTGTCCGGCATGAGGAACCAGCGGTAGGTGTCGCCCGGCACCGGCCGGCCGCTGATGACGAAGTCGGTGTCCGGCAGCGTCGGACTGTGCTTGACGACGACCGCGCGTTCGACGCCCTGGTCGTCGGGGGTGCCGATCGCCGACACGGGGAGGCGCACGGTGTCGGCGCCGCGCGCGATGACGAGGGTGCCCCCGCCCCGCAGCGCCGCCGCGGTCACGTCGCGCAGCCAGCGCAGCGTGTCGGTGGGGCTCGGCAGCAGGTCGAAGCGCGCGCTGTCCGTCTGCAGCTGCACCGTCGCGTTGTGCGGGGCGCGCACGGTCACGCGCACCGGGTCGCCGTCGCGAAGCCAGATCGTGCCGCTCGGCGCCACCGACGAGCTGTCGACGACGAGCGGCCCGGCGGACGCGAGGACGGGGCGCGGCGCCTCCAGGCGGACGGGCAGGGTGGAGCGCACGGTGTCGGCGCCGAGCGTCGCCACGAGATCGTACCGCGACGCCGTGCGCGGCGGGTTCGCCAGCCACACCATGAACGCGCCGTTCGGGTACACGTGCGCGGGGACGCCGTTCACGGTGAGCGACGCGTGGCCGTTGCCGAGGGAACCGAAGACGTAGTTGGAGTCGGGCGACTCGATGAGGTGGTCGGCGGGAGGATACACCACCTTGACCTGGAGCGGCCCGGTGACGAGCGGGATCGGCGGGAGGGGCGGCGCGGGCGGCGGGGGCTGCGGGGCGGGCGCTGGGCGCGGCGTCGGCGCGGCGACCGGCGCGGGAGGCTTGCCGCAGCCGGCGGCGAGGATGGCGGAAACGAGGACGACGGTCAGTGGCTTCATCGCCCGAACGTTACCAATCCCGCAAACCACTCGGAAGCCACGACTTGTGACCTGCACCGCTGCGCCTGCTCCATTGCCGGTCGTGCGCGTGCATCCTATATTCGCCGCCGATGGCATCACCCCCCGTCGAAGGCCCACGCGTGACCAGTTGCGCCTTCCGCAGCCGCCCGCCGCAGCGCGCGTGACCCCGCCGAAGATCTGTCCCCAGTGCGGGGAGGAGTACGCGGCGGACCAGCGCTTCTGCCCGACCGACGGGAGCACGCTCCGCCTCCAGGGCGCGAACGCGGACCTCGTCGGCTCCATCGTCGCCGACCGCTACCACGTCCTGCGCAGGCTGGGCGAGGGCGGGATGGGCGAGGTCTACCTGGCCGAGCACGTGAAGATGGGGCGCCACTGCGCGCTCAAGGTCATGAACCCGGCGATGGTGGAGGACGCCGACGCCATCTCGCGCTTCAATCGTGAGGCGGCGAACGCGAGCCGGATCAGCCACCCCAACGTCGCGGCGGTCTACGACTTCGGCGAGACGGCCGACGGGGTGATCTACCTCGCGATGGAGGTCGTCGACGGGCCGTCGCTGACGCAGCTCATCGAGACCCAGGGCGCGCTCCCCCCGCGCCGGGCCGCCGAGATCACCCGGCAGGTGGCGGAGGCGCTGACGATCGCCCACGAGATGGGGATCGTCCATCGCGACCTCAAGCCGGACAACATCATGCTCGCCCGCGCCCGCGACGGCGGCGACCTGGTGAAGGTCGTCGACTTCGGGATCGCGAAGGCCGCGAACAACCGGGCGCAGAAGGTGACGCGGACGGGGCTCGTCGTCGGGACGCCCGAGTACATGAGCCCCGAGCAGCTCGCCGGGGACGCGCTGGATGGGCGGAGCGACATCTACGGGCTGGCGCTGGTCGCGTTCAACATGCTCACCGGGCGACTCCCCTTCCCCGCGGAGACGGTGCAGGAGTCGCTGATCATGCGCCTGACGGAGGCGCCGCGGCGGCTCGCCGAGATGAAGGAGGACGTGCGCTGGACGCCGGCGGTGCAGGCGGTGCTCGACCGCGCGCTCGCGCGGGAGGCGTCGAAGCGGTACGCGACGGCGAGCGAGTTCGGGCGGGAGCTGGTGGCGGCGGTGGAGGCGATGGACGCGGGACGCGGGACGCGGGAGGCGGGATCAGCGGGAGGCGGGAGGCGGGAGGCGGGAGGCGGGCTCCAGTCGCCGAAGACGGTCGCGACGGTCCCTGGTACCCGGGTCGCGGCGGCAGCCGGGCGGATGCGGTCGCGGCGCGGGAGAGCGATCGCCGCGGCGGCGGCGATCGTCGTGCTCGCGACCGGTGGCATCGGGGCGATGGTGATGCGTGGCGAGGGCGCGGGCCCGGGGGGCGCCGCGCCGTCGGGGCCGCGCGCGGCAGGCGACAGCCAGCGCGCGGCACCGGTCGCCCCGGTGCCGTCGCAGCTTCCGGCGCGGACGTCGCCGCGGGAAACCGGCAGCCTCGTGCGCCGTAGGAATGTGTCCGGGATCACACCGGCGGGGGACGCGCGGACGCGGAGCGTGGAGGCCGAGCTCGCGCGGATCGACGCGCTGACCGACCCGGCGAGCGCCGACGACGCGTCCGCGCGGCAGGCGGTCGCCGCGCTGGAGGCGCTCGCGCCGCGGATCCGGACGGCGGACGACGACATCCACACGAAGGTCCTCCGCGCCCGCGCGGAGATCGAGCTCCAGCACACCGGCACGGCATGCGACATCCTGAAGGGCGTCGAGGGGCGGGCGAAGGGCACGACATGGCAACGAACCGTGACTTCCATGCGGGATTACGCGTGTCAATAGCGGCCACTCCCCGGCACCCGTGACCGTCACCAACAGCACCAGCTCCTCCATGCCTCCCACTCCGGCCGGATCGCAGGGCGACATCATCGTCCAGGTGTTCGGCCGCACGGACGTGGGGCGGACACGCGAGCACAACGAGGATGCGTTCGTCGTCGCGGACCTCACGACCGACAACGCGACCCTCCAGCCGGAGGTGCGCCGGCACGTGGTCGGCGCCAAGGGGACGCTGTTCATGGTCGCCGACGGCATGGGGGGCGCCGCGGCCGGGGAGATCGCCAGCGCGATGGCCGTGGACGTCATCCTCTCCGAGCTCCGCGCCTCGTGGATCCCGGAGGGCTCCAACAGCTCCGAGGTGTTCGCGCGGTCGATCAAGCGCGCGACGGCGACGGCCAACGCGCATATCAACACCTACGCGGCGAGCCACCCGGAGTATCGCGGGATGGGCACGACGGCGACGATCGCGGGCCTCCTCGGCGACACGCTGTACCTGGCCCAGGTCGGCGACAGCCGCGCGTACCTCGTGCGCGACGGCGTGGCCCGGCAGATCACGAAGGACCAGTCGCTGATGCAGAAGCTGATCGAGGCCGGGGAGATGACCGAGGAGGAGGCGGAGCGCAGCGAGCGGCGCAACATCATCCTCCAGGCGCTCGGCCCCGATCCGGTGGTGAAGATCGACCTCACCCACCAGCGCGTCCGCAGCGGCGATACGCTGGTGCTGTGCAGCGACGGCCTGTCGGGGCAGGTGTCGAAGGAGGAGATCGCGCGCGTGGTGAACGAGGAGCCCGACCTGGCGAGCGTGTGCCGCCGGCTCATCGACCGCGCGAACGAGAACGGCGGGCCGGACAACATCACGGTCATCGTCGCACGCTTCGAGGGCCCCGGGCTCGAGGAGCCGAACCACGCGGACGAGGTCGGGCATCGCGTCTTCCCCCTCCCCGAGACGGGCCAGATCCCCGCCGTCGCCGACGGCGCGAGCGACGACGGCGCGATCACGGAGCCGATCCCGATCGCCGAGCCGCCCGTCGTGCCGATCCACGAGAATCCGCCGGTGGTCCTCCCCGAGCAGCCGCCGGCGGTATCGCCGGCGCGGCGCCGGGCGGGGATGATGATCGCCGTGCTGCTGGCCCTGGTGCTCGTGCTCGCCGCCGCCTGGTACCTGGTGCGCGTGGCGAAATCGCCGCCCTCGTCCTCGACGACGGAAAGCGCTCACGCCTGATGGCGGTCGAGCTGCACGTCCTCAGCGGCGCCCGCGCAGGGCGGCGGCAGCGCTTCGACGCCTCCCGCATAACGATCGGCCGGCACCCCACGAGCGACCTGCAGCTCGATCCCGAGCGGGATCTCGACGTCTCCGCGCGTCACGCCGTGGTGACGGGCAACGGCGACGCGCGCTACACGATCCGCGACGTCGGCAGCACGAACGGCACCTTCGTCAACGGCTGGCGGATCGACGACGAGCAGCCGCTGCGGGACGGGGACATCGTGACCTTCGGCGAGACGGGCCCGCGCGTCGAGGTGCGGGTGGTGCCCGAGGCAGCGTCTCGGCCGCAGGGGGCGCAGACGACCGACCTCGCGCGGCCGACGGCGCGGCGGAGCACCGCCGAGCGCCTGGCCGTCGCCGTGCAGGAGCACACGCGCGGACTGCGCCGCATGCTCGTCGCCGCCATCGCGATCCTCGGCGGGGGGATCGGCCTCGCCTGGTGGGCGGGGCATCGCGGGGCGAAGCGGCAGGTCGCCGAGCTCCGCGCCATGCTCGCGCACAACGACAGCGTCGGCGCCACCCTCCAGCGCGAGCTGGCGCGGATGGGCGGCACGGCGAGCCGCTACGCCGACGCCGTGCGGCAGCGGGACGCGGCGCTGCGGACGCAGGTGCAGCGGAGCGCGGACGGGCCCGACTCGTACCTGCGCCTGCGCGAGGCGCTGCATCGCTCGCAGGTGGTGCAGCAGGGGCTCGTTCGGCTGGACCTCCCCGCGATCAGCGAGCGCAACGACCCGGCCGTCGCGTTCCTCGTCGCGGAGCTCGACGGGAAGGCGTACGGCGGCACCGCGTTCGGCATCACGCCGTCGGGGCTCCTCGTGACGAACCGGCACACGGTGCGATCCGACGCGGGCGACGCGCCGACGCGGCTCGCCGTGAAGTTCGCGAACACCGCCCGCTACCTGCACGCGCACGTGGTGAAGGTGAGCGACGACCGCGACGTCGACCTGGCGCTCGTGCAGGTGGACGAGCCGGGCCGGTATCCCGTCGTCGGCGGGATCAGCGGCTCCGTCGCGGGGATAAGGGTCGGCGCGCCCGTGGTGACGATCGGCTTCCCGCACAGCCTCGACACGCCGATGGACGGCGACACGGTGCGGACGAGCCTCGAGGGCGGGATCGTCAGCAAGAAGCTCGGCGGCGTGCTGCAGATCGACTCGTACGCCGGGCACGGCTCGAGCGGCAGCCCGATCTTCGACGCGGACGGCTCGGTGGTCGGCGTGGTGTACGGCGGGGCGCCGGAGAGCCGCGGGCGGATCGTGTACGCCGTGCCGAGCGACCGGCTGGCCGCGTTCCTGCCGAACGAGGACCGCGCGATCGTCCGCTGAGCGCGGATCCGGTCAGGCCGGGGTGAGCTTGCCGAGGACGCGCGGGCCGCGCGCGCCGGTCGCCCGCGCCACGTTCCCCGGCTCGCCGCGCACGTGCAGGTGCGCGAGGAGCGCGAAGGCCACCGCCTCCTTGGCCTCGCCGTCGAAGTAGACCTCGTCGAACGAGCGCACGCGCATCGGGGCGAGCTCCCGGGCGATCAGGTCGACGAGCGCCGGGTTGTGCGCCCCCCCGCCGGAGAGCAGCACCTCCGTCACCGGCTCGGGGAGGAAGCGGCGGTAGGCATCGGCGATGCTGCGCGCGGTGAGGGCGGTGGCCGTGGCGACGATGTCGTTAGGCGTCGCCGCCGGCGCGACCTCGCGGCAGCGGGCGACGAGGCGCGCGACGTAGGCCGCGTCGAACAGCTCGCGCCCGGTGGACTTCGGGGGCGGGCTGGCGAAGTACGGCGCGGCGAGCAGCTCGTCCACCACCGCGCCGATCGGCGTGCCGGCGCGCGCGAGGTGCCCCTCCTCGTCGAAGCGGTAGTCCGGGAAGAGCAGCCGCACGACCGCGTCGAGCACGACCACGCCAGGGCCGGTGTCGAACGCGCGCACCCCGTCGAGCACGCCGCCGGGCGGCACGACGGTGACGTTGCCGATGCCGCCGATGTTCTGGAGCGCGCGCCAGTCTTCGCCGGCGAAGAGGCGCGCGTCGGCGACGGGCACGAGCGGCGCCCCCTGCCCGCCCGCCGCCACGTCGCGCACGCGAAAATCGCTCACGACGTCGATCCCCGTGCGCTCGGCGATCACCGCCGCCTCGCCGAGCTGCCAGGTGGAGTGCCCGGGCTCGTGCCACAGCGTCTGGCCGTGCGACCCGATGGCGCGCACCTCGCCCCGCGGGATTCCTGCCTCGGCGAGCACGGCGACCGCCGCCTCGGCGAGCCACTCGCCGACGTCGAAGGCGAGCCGGCAGTACTCGGCGGCGGTCGCGCCCTGCATCGCCCGCTGGAGCCGCTCGCGGCGCGCCGCCGGGTACGGGCTCACCGTGTAGGCGAGGAGCTGCGGCACGAGCCGGATCCCCTCGGCCGGCAGGAAGCGCACGACCGCCGCCGAGATCCCGTCGAGCGAGGTGCCCGACATCAGCCCGAGGTACGCCGGCGACCGCTCGACCGTGGACATGCTCAGCGCACGGGCGGCGGCGGACGGTTCACGACGCGGCGGATGATGCCGCCGTGCTTCGCGAGCGCGCGCTCCGCCTCCTCGCGCGAGGCGCCGAGGAAGTGCATGACGATCGCCGTCTTCACGATCCCGCCCGAGCGCTCGAGGAGGTCGCGCGCGCCCTCGCGGTCCACCCCGCAGACCTCCATGAGGATGCGCTGGCTGCGGTCGCGCAGCTTCTCGTTCGTCGCGCGGAGGTCCACCATCAGGTTGCCGTACGTCTTGCCGAGGCGAATCATCGCCCCGGTGGTGATGGTGTTGAGGATCAGCTTCGTCGCCGTCCCCGCCTTCATGCGCGTCGAGCCGGTGACGACCTCCGGGCCGGTGATGGCGAGGATGAGGATGTCGACGTGGGCGAGCGTCTCGTCAGGCGGCGGCGAGCAGGCGACGAGCGCCGTGCGCGCGCCGAGCTCCCTCGCGTGGGCGAGCGCGCGCCGCACGTAGGGCGTGGTGCCGGAGGCCGCGATGCCGACGACGAAGTCCCCGGCGCGCACGCCGTGCGCGTCGAGGTCCTCGACGGCGGCGGGGAGGCGATCCTCGGCGTTCTCCTGCGACCGCGTGAGCGCCTTGTGGCCGCCGGCGATGATCCCCTGCACCATCTCCGGATCGGTGCCGTAGGTCGGCGGCATCTCGGAGGCGTCGAGCACGCCGAGGCGGCCGGAGGTGCCCGCGCCGACGTAGAAGAGGCGCCCGCCGCGGCGGAAGGTCTCCTCGGCGACGGCGACCGCTTGGGCGATCGGCTCGCGCTGGCTCGCCACCGCGTCGGCGACGGTGCGATCCTCGGCGTTGATGAGGTCCACGATCTCGAGGGGGGAGGCGAGATCGATCCCCGCGGTGCGCGGGTTGCGGCGTTCGGTGATGCGGGGGTCCAGTGACATCTCGGCGGGAGTTCGCACGGGCGAGGCGCGCGGTGATCGTCGGTCGCCGGCGGCGACCCTTCACGTCGAGTCCGCGGCCCGGGTGTAGGTACATTAGGGAGCGCCGGCATCCAACGGTAGCGGAGCCATGGGCAGCGGCGCGCGACGCGGCGCGACGGTTCCCGCGGGGAGCGCGCGGCATCATCTTCCGTGGCGGCGCCGGGCGCGCCGGGCGCACCCGCCATCGCCGGTCACCACTCTCGCGAGCCACACGGACCGATGAAGAGACTGCTGCTCCTCGCCGCCCTCGCGGCGCTCTCCGCCTGCCATCACGCGCCGCCGCCGACGCCCGCCACCTCGGCGACCGACGTCGGCACCCCGGCGCGCCAGCCGGACCTCGGTCCGGCGACGTACACCGGCGACCGGCGGCCGGCGGTCTTTCCCGAGGACTGGCCGTTCAAGGCGGGACGCCGCGCGGTGTTCGCCGAGCACGCCATCGTGGCGAGCGACGCGCCGCTGGCGAGCCAGGCGGGGGTGGAGATCATGCGCCAGGGCGGCAACGCCGTCGACGCCGCCGTCGCGGTGGGCTTCGCGCTCGCGGTGGTCTATCCCGAGGCGGGGAACCTGGGCGGGGGCGGCTACATGGTCATCCACCTGGCGGACGGCCGCAGCGCGGCGATCGACTTCCGGGAGATGGCGCCCCTCGCCGCGACGCACGACATGTATCTCGACGCCTCGGGGAAGCCCACCAACCGGAGCATCGTCGGCCCGCTCGCCTCCGGGGTGCCGGGCACGGTGGCGGGGCTGACGGCGGCGCTGGCGCGGTACGGCACGATGCCCCTCGCGAAGGTGATGGCGCCGGCGATCCGCTACGCCGAGCAGGGGTTCGTCGTGGACAGCGCGTTCGCGCGGTCGCTCGCCGGGAACGCGCCGCTCATCGCTCGTTATGCGGGCGCGTCGGTGTTCCTCCCTGGGGGCAAGCCGCTGCCGGCGGGGAGCCTCCTGCGGCAGCCGGACCTCGCGCGCACGCTGCGCCGGATCGCGGCGCGGGGCGCCGACGGCTTCTACCACGGCGAGACGGCGCGGCTCGTCGCGGCGGAGGAGAAGCGGCTCGGCGGGATCATCACCGAGGCCGACCTCGCCCACTACCGGGCGGAGTGGCGCGACCCGATCCGGTCGACGTATCGCGGCTACACCCTGCTGACGATGCCGCCGTCGTCGTCGGGCGGGGTGACGATCACCGAGTCGCTCAACATCCTCGAGGGGTTCGGTTCCCTGCCCCCCTTCGGGAGCACGAAGTACACGCACGAGCTGGCGTCCGCGTACCAGCGCGCGTTCGTCGACCGGAACGAGAAGATCGCCGACCCCGCGTTCTATCCGGTGCCGATCGCGCAGCTCACGAGCAAGCCGTACGCGGCGTCGCTCCGGGCGACGATCGCCCCCGACCACGCGACGCCGACGAGCGAGGTGATGCAGCGGATGCACGGCGCGAGCGCCGCGGGGGCGAGCGAGGGGACGGAGACGACCCACTTCTCGGTGGCCGACGCGCGGGGGAACGCGGTGGCGATGACGTACACGCTCAACGCGCTCTACGGCTCGGGCGTCTACATCCCCGGCGCGGGCTTCTTCATGAACGACGAGATGGACGACTTCGCGACGAAGCCGGGCGCGCCGAACATGTTCGGCCTCGTGCAGGGGGAGGCGAACGCGGTGGCGCCGGGCAAGCGGCCGCTGAGCGCGATGTCGCCGACGATCGTCCTCGACCGCGACGGGAAGCTCCTGCTCGCCGTCGGCAGCCGCGGCGGCCCGCGCATCATCACGAGCACGTCGCAGGTGATCCTGAACGTGCTCGACCACCACATGATCCTCTCCGACGCCGTGAGCGCCCCGCGCATCCACGACCAGTCGCTCCCCGACAAGCTCCTCTACGAGCAGGACGGCCTGTCGGACGCGGTGGTCGACTCGCTCAAGGCGATGGGATGGACGGTGAGCGAGATCGGGAACGTGGGGCTGGTGAACGCGGTGATGAGAGTGGAGGGGGGATACGAGGGGATGAGCGATCCGCGGAGCTCGGGGGAGCCGATCGGGTACTGAGCAGTTCGAGACTGCGTACTGCGGACTGCGAACCTCACTGCGTACTGCGAACCTCACTGCGTATTTGGGACTGCGAACGTCACTGCGCATTGCCTACTACGTACACGGGCCCCGGATTCCGGGGCCCGCGTCGTCAGTACGAAGTGCGAAGTTCGAAGTAAGGTCCGCAGTCCGCAGTACGCAGTCGAGAGGCAGTCCGCAGTACGCAGTCGAGAGGCAGTCCGCACTCCGCAGTCTTCTACGCGCGTACCTGTGCCGCCTCGTTGAGCTTCACGACGATCTTCCCGCCCGACGGCACGCACCCCTCGTAGTTCGACGTCGCGGCCGCGGTCGCGGCGCCGGCGGCGGCACCGGCGGCGCCGCCGATCACCGCGCCCTTGGTGCTCTTGCCGAGGATCCGGCCGGCGATCGCGCCGACGGCCGCGCCGATGGCGACCTTCTGCGCGTCCTTCGAAGACGGCTGGTTCTTCACCCGGTCGATCGTCGCCGATTCCACCGTCGCGTTCAGCGGATACGTGTGCCCGCCGAAGGAGACGGAGTTCACGGCGAACTCCATCACGATCTTGTCGTTGACGTTCTCGCTGCGCTTGAGCCCCGTCACCGTGAGCGAGACCGTGGCGCCCGCCGGGATCACCGCGCCGTTGCTCCCCGTCACGGCCTCGGCGACCGAGGCGGTGACGTGATCGCCGACCTTGTTGGTGTTCGTGCAGACGCGCGAGTTCGAGTTCAGCGTGAGCGTCGCGCCGGCCGGGATCATCCCGACCGCGCCGCCGCCCGTCGCCGCCCCGCCCGACGGGTTGTGCGTCACGACGTTGCCGCTCCGCGTGCGCGTCTCCGTCTGCGTCGTCGGGGTGCGCGTCGGCGTGCGCGGCGCGGTGCGGCGCTCGCGCGTCGTCGGCGCGGGCGCGGGAGCAGCGGTCGTCGGCGCGGCCGACGGCTGCGTGACGGCGGTATCCTGGAGCTGCGGCTGCGTGGACGCGCCCGCGCTGGCGAGCTGTCGGCTCAGCGAGCTGTCCGCCGTGAGCGTGGTGTCGGACGGCGCCTTGTCGGAACGGCACGCGCCGAGCATCAGCGCGGCGGCCATGGCGAGCGACACTCCCAGACGCCCGGTATATTGCACCATGGAGAAGCCTCCTTGAGTGAGTGCGCCTACGTGATCCGCAGATCGCGGCGCGCCGCCTCGTGCGGCCCGCTCGCGGCAGCGACCGACCTGAGGAGTTGACGAGTGGCAAGCCAGATGCCAGCGATGAGGTCCCTTCGCAGGCTCCTTCCGTATTATCGCCCATACCGGCTGCGCGTGCTACTGGGCCTCGCCGTGGTCGCCGGCGCGGCGGGCTTCGCGAGTGTCGTCCCGTGGTATCTCCGTCGCGCGCTCGACGACATCCGCGCCCACGCGGCGCTGCGCGAGATCTGGTGGCTCGCCGCGGCGATGATCGGCCTCTCGTTCCTCGGCGGCACCTTCCGCTACACGATGCGCGAGCTGCTCAACGGCGTGAGCCGCTGGATCGAGTTCGACCTGCGCAACGACCTGTTCCGCCAGCTCGAGACGCTCGACACGGCGTACTACACGCGCATGCGCACCGGCGACCTCATGGCCCGGCTGACGAACGACCTGAGCGCGGTGCGCATGGCCGCCGGTCCGGCGATCATGTACCTGGCGAACACCATCGCCGGCGGCGCGTTCGCGCTCTATTTCATGATCCGCATCGACGGACGCCTGACGCTCCTCGCCGTCGTGCCGATGGTGCTCCTCCCGGTGCTCGCCATCTCCCTCGGCCGCGCCATCCACGACCGCTTCGAGGCCGTCCAGGAACACTTCGGCGCGATGACCACGCTCGCGCAGGAGAACATCGCCGGCGTGCGCGTCGTGCGCGCCTACCGGCAGGAGGATGCCGAGATCGACCGCTGGCGCGTGCTCAACGAGCAGTACCTCGAGAAGAACATGCGCCTCGTGCACCTCTACGGCGCGATGAACCCCTCCTTCTCCCTCCTCGCCGGGCTCGGGATGGTGGCGGTGCTCGCCTTCGGCGGCGCGCTGACGCTGCGCGGCGTGATCTCCGTCGGCTCGTTCGTCGCCTTCGGGCTCTACCTCGGCATGCTCACCTGGCCCCTCATCGCGCTCGGCTGGGTCATCAACCTCGTCCAGCGCGGCGCGGCGTCCATGAGCCGGCTGCTCGACATCCTCGACGCCATCCCCGCGCTCTCGCAGCCGGGCGAGCCGCGCGCCCTGCCGCCGGTCAACGGCGGCGGGCGGACGATCGAGTTCCGCGATGTCGGCTTCAAGTACCCGGCGACCGAAGGGGAGGAGGAGCGCTGGGTGCTGCGCCACATCTCCTTCACCGCCCCCGCCGGTTCCACCGTCGGCGTCGTCGGCGCCACCGGGTCGGGGAAGAGCGCGCTCATGGATCTCATCCCGCGCCTGTACGATCCGCAGGAAGGCGAGATCCTCATGGACGGCGTCCCGATCCGCGAGCTGCCGATCTCGGCGCTGCGCGAGGAGATCGGGTACGTCCCACAGGAGAGCTTCCTCTTCGGGGAGACGATGGACGCGAATCTCTCCTACGGCAGTCGGGACGTCGGCACCGGACGCTGGGCGGCGCAAATCGCCCAGCTCGCCGAGACCATCGAGAGCTTCCCCGGCCAGTATGAAACCATGCTGGGCGAGCGCGGTATCAATCTCTCCGGTGGACAGAAGCAGCGCGCCGCGCTGGCTCGGGCTCTGGCGCGTCGACCGAACGTGGTCCTGCTGGACGATGCACTCTCGGCCGTGGACACGCACACGGAAGCGCAGATCCTCCATTCGCTTGGCACAGCGCTCGCAGGCCGGACAGCGCTGATAGCTTCGCACCGCGTAAGTGCCATCCGGGACGCGACATGGATCGTTGTCCTGGACGAGGGACGCATCGTGGAGCAGGGGCGGCACGAGGAGCTGCTGGCGGCGGGAGGCCGATACTGGTCACTCCTCAACCGTCAGCTGCTCGAAGAATCCATCGACGAGGAAGACGAGGACGCATTGGCAGAGACCGCTCGCGACGGTAGAATGGACGCATGAATCGCGTTGAGACCATCCGCACCACGCTCGACGTGATGAACGCGTCGCCGGAACAGCGCGCCGCGGCACTCGAAGCGCAGCTCCGGCAGGCCGCCGAGGAGATCGCCGAGCTGCGCGCCCGGGACGCGCTCAAGACGCAGTTCCTGGCGAACATCTCCCACGACCTGCGCACGCCGCTGACGGCCGTCATCACACACGCCGAGATACTGCGCGACGGGCTGCTCGGGCCGTTGAACGACCGCCAGATGGAGAGCATCCGCGGCATCATCAACGGCGGCCGCCAGCTCCTGGACCAGGTCGGCGAGATCCTCATGTACGCGCGCGGCTCGGCGAACCAGCTCGCGCTCGTCGTGACGACCTTCCCGGTGGGCGAGGTGCTCCGGCACGTCACCGCGCTCAACGAGCCGCTCCTCCAGAAGAAGCGGATCTCGCTGAGCATCGACGTCGAGCCGAGCCTCCAGCCGGTGTCGGCCGACCGGGAGAAGATCGCCCACGTCGTCGGCAACCTGTTCGGCAACGCGATCGAGTTCACGCCCATCGGCGGCCGTGTGTGGCTGCGTGCCTCGCGCCAGATGAACGGCGAGACCGAGGAGCTCTGCGTCGAAGTCGGTGACACCGGCGTGGGCATCGCCCCCGAGCATCACGACCTGATCTTCCGGGAGTTCGCGCAGGTGGACTCGACTCCCGCCCGTCCGCACCATGGCACGGGCCTTGGACTCACGATCGCCAGGAAACTCGTGGAGCTGCATGGTGGACGGATCTGGGTCGAGAGCGCGCTGGGCCGGGGGAGCCGATTCTTCTTCACCATCCCCTACCAGCAGCGAGACTGAGGAGGCGCCCGAAGGGGCGGCTCCGGGGGAAGCGCGCGACGCGCGCCCACACGTGCTCATCGTCGAGGACAACGAGCTCGTGAGCGGCGCGTTGCGCATCCTTTTCGAGGAGACGGGGCGCCGCGTGTCCGTCGCCGGCACCATCGCCGATGCGGTCACGCGTGCCACGGCGGACCGGCCGGACCTCGTCCTGCTGGACGTCACCCTGCCCGACGGCGACGGCCTGACGATCGTCGAGCGTCTGCGGGACGCGGGGCAGGACGTCGGCGTGGTCGTGGCCCTCACCGGGCACGACGAGCCGGCGATCGTGGAGCGCTGCACGCGCCTGGGATGCGTGGACGTGCTCCTGAAGCCGGTGCCGACGCGCGAGCTGCTGCGGAAGGCCGGGATCTGGCTGGGAGAGGCGGTGCCCTAGTCGGCGCTCCGGGAAGGGCGACGGGTGGCGCGCGGGCTGGCGCGCCGCCCGCGCTCAGAGTCGCGAGCGCAGCGCGTCGGGGGTCAGCCCCTGGAGCGCCGCCGAGATCGCGGTCAGGTAGTTGGTCATGAGCAGCACGCCGACGGCGATCATCAGCACCCCCGACGCGCGCGTCACCCAGACCATGTGCGTGCTGAAGCGGCGGAAGAGGGAGATGAAGCGGTCGATCGCCAGCGCCGCCGCCAGGAAGGGGAGCGCGAGGCCGAGGGAGTAGGCGGCGAGCATGACGAGGCCGCGCTGGAGGTCGGCCTGCGTGGCCGTGTAGGTGAGGATGCCGCCGAGGATCGGGCCGATGCAGGGGCTCCACCCGGCGCCGAAGGCGATGCCGACGACGACGGTACCGAGGTAGCCGAGAGG
>CAMLIT010000017.1 GCA_946480295.1 uncultured Gemmatimonadota bacterium | reverse complement strand
CGGTGGGCGATCCGCGGGCACCCCGCTCCTCCGCCGGGCTGCGGGCCCCCGTGCCCGTGCGCCCACGCGACCCCGCGGGGGGGGCCGGCGCCTGGCTGGGGATCGCGTGATCCCCAGCCGCCGCGCGGGGCCGGCGACCCCGGTCAGCTCGCGGGCGCGCTGCTGATCGTGGCCAGGGGACCTGGCGCGTACGCGCCCACATGCGCGACGAGTGGGCGATCGGCCTCTCCGGTCCTCGGCACCGCGACCTCCGCCTCCCTCGTCCGGCTGCGACGGTTCCGCTTCCGCGTGAACTCCGGAACCATCGCCTGCAGCAACGAGATCAGCGCGTCCTCGTGGCCGTCGGCCAGCACGCGCGCCAGGCGGTCGAGTCCCTCGTCGACCGACAGGCCGAGCGTGCCGTCGGTCTGCACGATCCGGATCTTCTCGACGGGCGTGGGAAGGGTCGTCTCGATCTCCGACGAGAGCTCCTCGTACATCTTCTCACCCGGACGCAGGCCGCTGAACTCGATCTGGATGTCGCGATACGGCTCGAGCCCCGAGAGCCTGATCAGCGTCTCCGCGAGCGTGAGGATCTTCACCGGCTGTCCCATCTCGAGCATGCAGATTCGCCCGGCGGCGTCGGGCAGCACCGCCGCCTCGAGCACGAGCTGCACCGCCTCGGGGATGGTCATGAAGAAGCGCGTGATCTCCGGATGCGTGACGGTGAGCGGCCCACCGTGGGCCAGCTGGCGCTTGAACACCGGGATGACGCTGCCGTCGGAGCCGAGCACGTTGCCGAAGCGCACGGCCCGGAAATCGGTCCCGGCGGTCACGAGCGAGGGCATGGCGAGGACGATCCGCTCGGCGACGCGCTTCGTACATCCCATCACGCTCGTCGGGTGCACCGCCTTGTCGGTGGAGATGAGCACGAACTTCTCGACGCCGTGGCGGGCGGCGCAGTCGGCGACGCGATACGTGCCGAGCACGTTGTTGCGCACCGCCTCGACGACGTTCTCCTCCATCATCGGCACGTGCTTGTACGCCGCCGCATGGAAGACGAACTGCGGCTGGTAGCGCTCGAACGCCCAGTCCAGTCGCTGCTGGTTCACGACGTCGCCCACGACCGGGACGATGTCGAGCTCCGGGTGCGCCTTCGTCAACTCGAGGTGGATGAAGTACAGCGGGCTCTCGGCCTGCTCGAAGAGCACCAGCCGGGCCGGGTGGAAGCGGGCGAGCTGGCGCGCGAGCTCGGAGCCGATCGAGCCCGCGCCGCCCGTGACGAGGACCACCTTGCCGGCGATCGCGCGCTCCACCGGTCCGAGATCCAGGCGCGTGGGCGCGCGGCCGAGGAGGTCCTCGATCTGCACGTCCCGGAGCTGCGCGGTGCGCGCGTGCCCTTCGAGGAGCTCGTGGATGGACGGGAACACCTTCAGGGTGACGCCGGTGTCGTTGCACCGTTCGACGATGCGACGCATCTGCTCACCGGTCGCGGAGGGGATCGCGATGACGAGCAGGTCGACGCGATCCCGCAGGACGAGGCGACCGAGGTCCTCGGTCGTACCGAGCACGGGCACGCCGTGAATCGAGGAGCCCGTGAGCCGAGCGTTGTCGTCCACGAATCCGACGACGCGGATGCGCGCGCGCCGGTCGTGCCGGAACTGCCTGGCGGCGTACTCGCCGGTCTCGCCGGCGCCGACGATGATCGTCCGGCGCCAGCGTTCGTGCGCGGTGACGACGCGGCGCCGCTCCCACCAGACGCGGGTGGCCACGCGCACCCCGCTCGTGTAGGCGACCGACAGCAGGCACTCCAGCACGAGCACGGACCGCGGCACCCCGGCGAGCTGCCCGGTCTTCGCCAGCGCGGCACCGAAGATCACGGTCCCGATCAACGCGGCCGTCGTGAGCGCGAACAGGTCGTACACGCTGACGTGCCGCCACTGGCTGCGGTACTGACCGGCGATGCCGAACACGACCACGCGGATGGCGACGAGCAGCGGTACGATCGCGCCGACGCGGTGCCAATCGACCCGCTGCGCATTGAAGTCGAAGCGGAGCAGGAATGCGCTGACGAGCGCGGCGGCGATGAGCGCGGCGTCCGTGGCCCAGCCGGGCCAGCGGAGCGGTCGTGTCGCCAGAGCATCGTGGGTGGCCATGGTCTCGACCTGGTTGGGAGCGCGATGATGTGAGTGGCGCGAACGCGCCTGAACGCGGGACGGCGTTGCCATGCCGCGCTGCCTCAGCGCGCGAACGTGTGCACGATGTCGACGACCGCCTCCACCACGTCCGCCACGTCCTGATCCGACAGCCCCGGATGCAGCGGCAGGCTGACCATGCGCTCGAAGTTGGTGTAGGCCACGGGCAGGTCCATCGGCGCGAAGCCGTACTTCTGGCGATAGTACGGGTGGCAGTGCACGGGGATGAAGTGCACGGAGGTGCCGATGTTCCGATCCGTGAGCTCCCGTATGAACTGGTCGCGATCGATGCGCAGCGCCTCTTGGCGCAGGCGCAGCACGAACAGGTGCCACGCGTGCTCGACGTCAGGGCGCTCGACGGGCAGCTCGAGCGCCGGGAGGCCCGACAGCCCATCGCGGTACGCGGCCACGACCTGGCGCCGGCGCTGCTGGAAGTGCTCGAGGCGGCGGAGTTGATGAATGCCGATCGCCGCCTGGATGTCCGTCATGTTGTACTTGAAGCCCGGCGCGAGGATCTCGTAGGCCCAGCTCCCTCCCTTGTCGTAGCGCTTCCACGCATCGCGACTCATCCCGTGGAGGCTCAGCACGCGGGCACGGTCCAGGAAATCGGGGGACCCGGTGAGCATGCCGCCTTCGGCGGTCGTCAAGTTCTTGGTGGCGTAGAAGCTGAACGCGACCGGGTTGGAGCCACTGCCGATGAGGCGCCCGCGGTACCGGGCGGCCACGGCGTGCGCCGCATCCTCCACGACGGTGAGCTCGTGCGCGTTCGCGATCGATTCGATGGCGTCGAGGTCCACCGGATGGCCGCTGTAGTGCACCGGGATGATGGCCCGGGTGCGCGGCGTGACAGCCGCGGCGACGGCACGCGGATCGATGTTCAGCGTATCCGGCTCGACGTCCACGAGGACGGGGCGCGCGCCGACGTGCTCGATGACGTTCACGGAGGCGGCGAAGGTCATGGGCGTGGTGATGACCTCGTCGCCCGGACCGATCTTCAGGGTGGCCAGCGCCGTGTGCAGCGCCGCGGTGCAGGAGTTCAGCGCGAGGGCCGCCGGCGCCCCGAGGTACTCCGCGAACCGTGTCTCGAACAGCCGGACGCGCGGGCCCGTGCTGATCCAGTCCGAGCGCAGTGTCGCCACGACTTCATCGATCTCCTCCTGCCCGATGCTCGGCGGCGAGAAGCGGAGGAAATCGGCCCGACGGACCGGAGAGATGGGCGCCAGCGCGGCATCGGCCGGAGAGGTAGCGGTCGCGGGAATCGTCGTCATGATGGATGGCACCTGAACAAGGAGCGAAAGGTGGCCCCGCGCTCTCGCGCGGTGCCCGACGAGCGGCCACCAAGCACGTGCCATGCTGCACGGCGCGGCGAACGCCGGCCGAGTGCAACGGCATGTCGTCGCACGCGTTACCGGCACGAGCCGGTCGTCGGCGGTCGTTCCGGCGCGGGGCGCGAGTGTGGGAGAGTTCACACACAGCGTGCACCGCGTGCAGCAGTCGCCGGCGACTCGCGCCGCTCGCGAAGGTGGGCCTGGCATAACGAGGGGCCGTGACGCGGCTGTGGGCAGGAGAGGGCACGCTGTTGCGCGACCGCTGCAGCCGGCCGTCCTCCGGACGGCGCGACACCGCGTCAAAGTGACGCCAGCACAAGCTGTTGGAAGAGCGCGGTCCCACGCACGCGATGTGCAGAACGGCCCGGCGGTCGCTCTCCATCTCGGCACGACGGCGCGTCAGACGCGGCCGTCCTCGTCGCGACCCGGCCCACACCAGCAGCGAAGGTGCTCTAGTGCGAATCGCCTACGTCATCACGCGGTCGGATACCCTGGGCGGAGCCCACATCCACGTCCGGGACCTCGCCGCCTCGCTGAAATCGCAGGGCCATCAGATCACCGTGCTCACCGGCGGTGTCGGCGCGTTCACCCGAGAGCTCGACGACCTGGAGATTCCCCACCACTCGCTTCGCTTCCTCGGACGGACGCTCGACCTGCGCGAGGATGCGCGCGGCCTGGTGGAGCTGCGCGGGGTCCTGAAGTCGCTGGGTCCCGATCTCGTGTCCACGCACTCGGTGAAGGCGGGATGGCTCGGCCGCCTCGCCGCACGCTCGCTCGGCATCCCGGTCGTCTTCACCGCCCACGGCTGGTCGTTCGCCGACGGCGTGCCGCGAGGCACGGCGACGCTCCATAGGATGGCGGAGATGTGCGCCGGCAGGCTCGCCGACCGCATCATCACCGTATCGGAGCACGACCATGCGCTGGCGCGCCGCGCGCACGTCGCGCCCGCCGATCGCCTGGTCACCATCCATAATGGGATGCCGGATGTCACGCCGACGCTCCACGCGACGCCGGATCGGGAACCGCCGCGGCTGGTGATGGTCGCGCGCTTCGAGGAGCAGAAGGACCACGCGACACTGTTCCGCGCCCTCGGTTCGCTCGCCCACCTCCCGTGGTCGCTTGAGCTCATCGGCGACGGTCCGGACATGACGCGCTGGGAGCGACGCATCGCCGCGGAAAGCTGGGGGAATCGCGTGAAGTTCTCCGGTCTCCGGCACGACGTCGCCGACCGACTCGCAGGTGCGCAACTCTTCCTGCTCGTATCGAACTGGGAGGGCTTCCCGCGCAGCATCCTCGAGGCGATGCGAGCCGGGCTCCCGGTCATCGCCTCCGACGTGGGGGGGATCGGGGAAGCGGTGCAGGACGGACGGACCGGCTACCTGGTGCCGCGCGGGGATGTCGCGACCCTCGGCGCCCGCCTGGGCGAGCTGCTCTCGAGCGCCGACCTGCGCGCGCGGATGGGCGCAGCTGGACGAGCACGCTTCGAAGCGGAGTTCCGCTTCGAACGCATGCTCCAGCGTACGCTCGACGTCTATTCGAGCCTGATCATGACGCGGCAGCGGACGTGGCAGGCGAGCGTCCTCCTGCCCGTCGCGCCGAGGCGCGAGCCGCAGGTCCAGCACACGAGAGCATCGTGAGCGCCTGAGGGGTCGAGCCTGCAGGGTGTTGGCGAGGCGCCACAGAACGGTGGTCGCGCGATGGCCGGCGGCGAGATCGCGCGACCGCTCACCTCACGGCGCCGCATGGGCTTAGCCTGCGGCGCGCCGCGCATCGCCCCGCGCCCTCTCCTTGCCTCTGGCCGTGCTGCCACTGCGGCTCGCTCGTGAGCCGCGACTTCACACGGATCGCGAGGTAGCGATGTCTCGGACAGCACTGGTCACCGGCGGCGCGGGCTTCATCGGCAGTCACGTCGTCGACCGACTTCTTCACGAGGGCTGGCAGGTCACGGTCGTCGACGACTTCGATGACTTCTACGATCCCGCGCTGAAGCGCCAGAACGTCGCGCCTCATCTCCGGCATCCCGCCTATCGCCTCGTCGAAGCGGACATCCGCGACGAGCAGGCGCTGCGCGATGCAGTCCCCGAGCACACGGACGTGATCGTCCACCTCGCCGCCCGCGCCGGCGTCCGTCCGTCGATCGACCAGCCCGTGCTCTACCAGGACGTCAACGTGCGCGGCACGCAGAACCTGCTGGAGCTCGCCCGCGCGCGACGGATCCCGCAGTTCGTCTTCGCTTCCTCCAGCAGCGTCTACGGCGTGAACCCGCGCGTCCCGTGGAGCGAGGAGGACTCCGTCCTGCTTCCGATCAGCCCGTACGCGAGCACGAAGATCAGCGGCGAGCTGCTCGGCCACGTGTACAGTCACCTCTTCGGCATCCGCTTCGTCGCGCTGCGCTTCTTCACGGTCTACGGTCCGCGCCAGCGCCCGGACCTCGCGATCCGGAAGTTCTCGCAGGCGATGCTCGCGGGACGCGCCATCCCCTTCTTCGGCGACGGGAGCACGCGCCGCGACTACACCTTCGTCGACGACATCGTCACCGGGATCCTCGCCGCGATGGAGTACGATGGGTCGCCGTACGAGGTGATCAATCTCGGGAACTCCAGCGCGGTGAGCCTCGCCGACCTGGTCGCCACCATCGAGCGCGTGCTGGGCGCGCGCGCGCGACTGAACGTGCAGCCGATGCAGCCGGGCGACGTGCCGCAGACGTGGGCCGACGTCAGCAAGGCGGAACGACTCCTGGGCTTCCGGCCCAACACGCCGTTCGACGAGGGCATCGAGCGCTTCGCCGCATGGCTCGTCGGCGTCCCCGCCGGCGCGACGTCGACCATCCCCACGCCGGAGCGCGCGCTGGCCACGATCTGAATCGGGCGCGCGGAGCCCGCGCGCGAGGGTACGCAATCGGCGCGGAGCCTGGTATATACTCCTGTCTCCGCAGAATGCCCGTGCGCGGCCGCGAGGCGCACGGGCCCGGGCTTCCCGAACGGCTCCGCAGGTGCACCGCCCTCCATCACACGGATTCGCGCTCGCCCCGCACCTCGACAGGCGGCAGGCGCTCGTCATCGCCGGCTTCGTCGCGCTCCTGCTCGCGCTGGCCGCGGTCGTCGCGCTCGCGGGCTTCGACGTGGGCGACGCGCTGCGGGCGATGTGGGACGGCTCCGTCGGCTCGTGGTTCGCGCTCACCTCCGGCACGCTCGTGCGCGCGACGCCGCTCATCCTGACCGGCCTCTCCGTCGCCATCGCCTTCCGCGCGGGAGTGTTCAACATCGGCGCGGAGGGACAGCTCCTCGCCGGCGCCGCGCTCGCCGCCGCCATCGGCGTGACCGTCGCCGGACGCCTCGGCGCCGCCGCCGTGCCGATCGAGCTGCTCGCCGGCGCGGTCGCCGGCGCGCTCTGGGCGGGGATCGCGGCCGTGCTGCGCGCGCGCTTCCACGTGCTCGAAGTGATCAGCACGATCATGCTGAACTTCGTCGCGCTGTACCTCGTCGGCTATCTCGTGCGCGGCCCCCTGCAGGAGCACCTGCACATCTATCCGCAGACCGAGACGCTGCCGCCCAACGCGCAGCTCCCGGTCGTGCTCCCCGGCAGCCGCCTGCACGTCGGATTCGTCGTCGCCGTGGTCGCGTGCATCGTCGGCTGGTGGGTGCTGCGATACAGCGCGGCGGGGTTCCGGCTCCGCGCGGTCGGCGCGAACCCCGACGCCGCGCGCGTGGCCGGACGCATCGACGTCGACCGCACGATGACGCGCGCCTTTCTCGTGAGCGGCGCGCTCGCGGGGCTCGCCGGCGCGATCGAGCTGACCGGGGTGACGTACGCGCTCTACGAGAACCTCTCGCCGGGATACGGCTACACGGCGATCGCCGTCGCGCTACTCGCCGGCCTGGATCCGGCGGGGGTGCTCGCCACGGGGATCCTCTTCGGCGCGCTGGAGGCGGGGGCGACGGCGATGCAGCGCGACGCGGGCGTGCCCTCCGTCCTCGTCTCCGTCGTCGAGGCGGCGATCATCCTCGCCCTCGTCGCCCTCGGCCAGGCCAGGCTCGGCACCTCGATCGCGATCGCGGCCGGCCCCGACACGGCCACGGGACCGGTCGAGGCTCCGGAGAGCGCGCCGTGAGCGCGACGATCGGCCCCTTTCTCGAGGCGACGGTGCGGACGGCGGCGCCCCTCGCCTTCGCGGCGCTCGGGGAGCTCGCCGTCGAGCGCGCGGGGGTGATCAACATCGGGCTCGAGGGAGTGGTGCTCGCCGGCGCGTTCGGCGCCCTGGTCGGGGCGAGCGCGGCCGGACTCTGGCTCGGCTTCCTCGCCGCCATCGCGTTCGGCGCAGCTGTCGCCGCGCTCTTCGCCGCGTTCGTCCTCTGGATGCGCGCCGACCAGATCATCACGGGCACAGCCATCACGCTGCTCGCCGCCGGCGCGACGGGGATGCTCTATCGCGCCCTCTACGGCGCGACCGGGGCCGCACTGACAATCCCGACGAGCGGTCCGCTGGCGATCCCGCTGCTCGTGCGCCTTCCCGTCGTCGGGCGCGCGCTCTTCGCCCAGCCGCCGGTCACCTACGCCCTCTACGCGCTTGTTCCGGCCCTCTGGTGGTGGATGTACCGCACGCACGCCGGCCTCGCCCTGCGCGCGACGGGGGAGAGCCCCGAGGCCGCGGATGCCGCGGGGGTTCGCGTGCTGCGGCTGCGGTTCGCGGCGATCCTCTTCGGCGGCGTGCTCGGCGGGATCGCCGGGGGGATGCTCGTCCTGACCCAGGCCGGCACGTTCGTCGAGAACATGTCGGCGGGACGCGGCTTCATCGCCCTCGCCATCGTGGTGCTCGGGCGCTGGCATCCCGGCGGCGTGGCGCTCGCGGCGCTCGTCTTCGGGGCGGCCAGCGCGCTGCAGTACCTCTTCCAGGCGATGGGGCTCGCCGCTCCCTATCAGCTCTTTCTCGCGCTCCCGTACGTGCTGACGCTCGCCGCCCTGGCCGGCGTCGCCGGCCGCGTCCGCGCCCCCGCGGCGCTGGGAAAGGTGTAGCCTGCGAGGGCTCGCCCCTCGTCCCTCGCCCCCCGTCCCTCGTTCAGCACTTCGCCCGCCGGCTCGTCCACCGCACGCGCCAGTGAGCCGGCGCATCGCGCTCGATGAACGCGTACTCGACCGCGTCGCCGAAGTCGTGCGAGACGACGAGCGCGGGCTCGGTGGCGCCGGGAAGGCGCACGGCGCCGAGCAGGTCGGTGCTCTCGTTCGTCTCCTCCGCGCCCTGCGAGCGCTCGTGGAACGCGAGCTCGTACGGCGTATCGCGTCGCGTGCTGTCGCGCTCCGCGACGAGGAAGGTACGCTCCTCGAGCGGGCGGGCCTCCTCGGCGAGGCGCCGCACCAGCGTCGCCGCCACGCCCTCGACACCGGGCGCGGCGCGGAAGCGCCACATGGACGTGACGGTGAAGGGGAGGCCCTGGAAGCTGCCCCCCTGGCCGGCGCTGATCGACGCGAGCCGCGTGACCTCGGCGGCGAGGTGCGCCGAATCGCCGCGGCTGAGCGTCTGCACGGAATCGAGCGGGATCGGCTCGACGTCCGCCGCCTTCCCGGCCGCGAATCCGACGGCCCACGGCGCGAGCGCGCGCCCCGATGCCTGCGCCGGATCCACCTGCCACATCGGCCACGGCTCGCATTCGTCGTCGCTCGAGTGCGACTGCGCCGCCTGGAGCACGCCCACCTGTACGTCCTCCCCGTGTCCGAGCAGCACCACCGGTCGCGAGCGGATGGCGATCGCCTCCTGCTCCGTGATGGTGTCCGACCCGGCGTCCTCCGCCGTGACGACCACGGCCTCGTTAGGCGCGTCGCCCTGGACGAGCAGGACGGGGCCGAGTGGCGCCGCCCAGCCGGAAGGCGCCGGCGCCGCCGGCGCGCCGGCGGGGGTCGTCGGCGCCGCCGCGGTCGTCTCGGTGCGTGGCGGCTTCGCGCCGTGCTCGCACGCCCCGAGGGCGGCCGCGGCGACGAGGAGGGACAGGGTGCGACGATGAGCCATGCCGCGTAATTTGGCCGGACCGCGGGCGCCGTCAATGCATGGCACCGCTCCACCGCTCTCCGAACCCATGGCCCATCCACAGCATCCGCCGCCGGTCGACATCGGGGGCGGCGAGATCCGGCCGGTCGTGCGCGCCCCCGGCATCGAGCGCTGGAGCTGGGCGCTGTACGACTTCGCGAACACGATCTTCTCCATGAACATCGCCACACTGTACTTCTCGGTGTGGCTGGTGAGCGATCTCGGCGCGAGCAACACGCTCTACGGCGGCGCGAGCGCCATCGCGTCGCTCCTCGTCGCCGTCTCCATCCCCGTGCTCGGCGCCGTGTCGGATGCGCGGCGCCGGCGCAAGCCGTGGGTCGTCGGCTTCACGATCGCGTCCGCCGGTGCGTGCGCGCTCATGGGCCTCCTCGGCGAGCGGACGCTCCCGCTCGTCGGCGCCCAGGTGCTCGCCCCGACGCCGGTGCCCCCTGGTTGGCACGCGGGGCTCGCCGAGCTGAAATGGGTGCTCCTCGCGTACATCGTCGCCAACTTCGCCTACCAGGCGGCGCAGCCGTTCTACAACGCCATGCTCCCCGAGCTGGTGCCCGTGGAGGAGCAGGGAAGGCTCTCCGGTTTCGGCACCGCGCTCGGCTACGTCGGCTCGATCGCCGGCGTCCTCCTCGTCGTGCCCTTCTTCAACGGCGCCCTGCCCGTCATCGGGCCCCTCGGCAGCCGCGCGATGCACGCATTGCGCGCCGCCTTCCCGCTCACCGCGCACGCCGGGCGCGTCTCGACGTTCCTGCCGACGGGCGCCCTGTTCCTCCTCTTCTCGCTCCCGCTCTTCGTCTTCTGCCGCGACCACGAGCCGCTCGCGCGCGGCGCGCGCGTCGCCTGGCGCAAGGGCTTCCACGACGTCGCGGCCACCCTGCGCGACGCGCGGCGGCATCCCGGCGCCCTCCGGTTCATCGTCACGTCGTTCCTCTACCAGGACGCGATCGGCACCATCGTGAGCTTCATGACGCTCTACGCGGTGAAGGCCGTCGGCTTCCGACAGGGCTCCGAGGTCACGCTGTTCATGGTGCTCACGATCCCGGCGATCTTCGGCAGCTACCTGCAAGGGCTGATGGTGGACCGCCTCGGCGCCAAGCGGACGTTGTCGCTGACGCTGCTCGCGTGGGTCGTGCTGCTCGTCGCGATGGTGGCCGTGCCGTCGAAGCCCGCCTTCTGGATCATCGGCCTCGGCATCGGCCTGAACTTCGGCGGTGTGCCGACCGCCGAGCGCCCCGTCCTCCTCAGCCTCGTCCCCGACGTCGAGGCTGGGCGCTACTTCAGCCTCATGCTCCTCTCGGCGCGCGTCGCGGCGGTGTTCGGTCCGCTGCTGTGGGCGTTCACCGTCGACGGCCTCGAGCCGCGCTTCGGGACCGGTCTCGCCTATCGCGCGGCGGTGCTGTCGGTGGCGACGATGTTCGTGATCGCGCTGCTCCTGCTGCGCGGCGTGCCTGACGAGCGCGAGCGCACACCGGACGTGCTGCGCGCGACGGCTCAGTAGCTGCGCGGCGGGAGGAAGGGTCCGCCGAGATCCCAGTGCCAGGCCTCGCGCCGCACCCCCGTGCGCGGGTCCTTCAGCGGCTTGTACTGGAGGCGCTCCGCAGGGATGCCGACCATCCGCCCGTATTCGAGCAGCCGCTCGCGGTCGGTGGACACGAGGTGCGCCATCGGACGCCCCTTCCAGACGTGCCGGTGCAGCCACAACCCCCCGTCCATCGCGTGAATCATCCCCTCGCGCCGGGACGCGAACTCCCGATACGGCGGATGCGCGGGACCGCTGCTCACTCCGCGGGCTGCACTACTGGCACTGAATCACGCCGTTGCTCGTCGCGGGTGCGACGGGCGAGGCATCGCCCATGAAGACCGCGCACGTGTGCGGGAACGCATCCGGGTGCGTCGCCTTCGCCGACCAGCCGGACACGCTTCCCTCGACCATCGTCAGCTGCACGCCGTGCGACGTCTGGAAGTGAAGCGAGTCGACGTTCGTGGTATAGGCGTGGTGGTCGTAGAAGTACGACTCCTCGGCGGTCATCAGGTTGCGCAGGTCGCTCTTGACCGCCGCGTAGTTCGCCTTGCCCTTCGTGTTGGCGAACTTGGGGATGGCGATGGCGGCGAGGATGCCGATGATCACGACGACGATCAGCAGCTCGATGAGCGTGAATCCTGGCCGCGCGGTGTATCGGCGGGACATGGGGAGCTATTCCGGGAGCGGGGGGTGGGGTGGTGGCGTCCAGGTTGGGCAACGGAAGGGGCAAGGCAGATGCCCGCAACGGTCAGACGATGTAAGTGTTGCCACGTCATAGGGTTTGTGCTCCCATACGAATTGGCGGTCCACGACGGTCGGACTCGATTTGCCATTGCCGCCGCACAATGCAACGGTCGGCGGCGCGGTCACGCATGGCGAATCGCATCAGGATTTCATCTTCGTCTCGACCCAGTTCTCGCCGAAACCGAGGTCCACGACCAGGGGCACCGACAACTCCGCGGCGTGCTCCATCTCCTGCCGAACGAGCGCCGCGGCCTCCTCGCTCTCCGGGCCCGGCACCTCGAACACCAGCTCGTCGTGCACCTGGAGCAGCATGCGCGTGTCCAGCCGCCGGTCGCGCAGCGCCGCATCGATCCGGATCATGGCGACCTTGATCAGGTCGGCCGCCGAGCCCTGGATCGGCGAGTTGGCCGCGGTGCGCTCGCCGAACGCGCGGATGTTGAAGTTGCGGTCGCGCAGCTCCGGGATGTACCGCCGTCGCCCGAAGATGGTCTGCACGTAGCCGTGCTCGCGCGCGAACTCCACCATCGAATCGAGATACTCGCGCACGCGGCGGAAGCGCTCGAAGTACTTGTCGATGAATTCGCGCGCGTCGGCGTGGGTGATCTTGAGCTGCCGCGAGAGCGCGTGCGGGCCCTGGCCGTAGATCGTGGCGAAGTTGATCGTCTTCGCGCGGGCGCGCATCTCGCCGGTCACCATGTCGATTGGCACGTCGAAGATGAGCGCCGCCGTCTGCCGGTGGATGTCCCCGCCCGACCGGAACGCCTCGACGAACGCGGGATCGCCCGACAGGTGCGCGAGCAGTCGCAGCTCGATCTGCGAGTAGTCGGCGGCGAGCAGGCGCCAGCCGCGCCGCGGGACGAAGCCGCGCCGGATGTCACGTCCCAGCTCGCGGCGGATCGGGATGTTCTGGAGGTTCGGGTCGCTCGACGAGAGCCGTCCCGTCGCCGCCACGGTCTGGTTGAACGACGTGTGCAGGCGGGACGTGTGCGGGTTCACCAGCGCCGGGAGCGCGTCGATGTACGTGCTCTCGAGCTTCGCGAGCTCGCGATACTCCATCAGCAGTCCCGGGAGCTCGTGGCCCTCGTCGGCGAGCTGCTGCAGCACCGTCGCGTCGGTCGACGGGCCGGTGGGCGTGCGCTTGAGCACGGGCAGCCCGAGCTTGTCGAAGAGGATCTCGCGGAGCTGCGGGTTGGAGTTGATGTTGAACTCCTGGCCGGCGGCCGCGTAGATCTCCTGCTCGACGCGCAGGCGTTCGCGCTGGAAGCGCTCCTTGAGCGACGCGAACCACCCCGTGTCGATGGCGATGCCGTTCCACTCCATCTCGGCCAGCACGGCGACGAGGGGCATCTCGACGTCCTGGAAGAGCGGCGCGAGCTGGAGCTGCTCGAGCTGCGGCTCGAAGCGCGCGCGCAGCCGCCAGGTGACGTCCGCGTCCTCGCACGAATAGTCGCGCGCGCACTGGATCGGGACCTGGTCGAAGGGGATCTGGTCCTTGCCCTTCCCGCACAGCTCCTCGAAGGAGGTCATCTTGTAGCCGAGGAACTCGAGGGAGAGCAGGTCGAGGCCGTGCGAGCGCCGCCCGGGATCGAGCACGTAGCTGGCGAGCATCGTGTCGAAGGTGAGGCCGCGGAGGGTGATGCCGGCGCGCCGGAGCACGAGCAGGTCGTACTTCGCGTTCTGCGCCGTCTTCGGCACCGCGGGATCCTCGAGCAGCTCGCGGAGGGGGCGCATCTCCGGCGCGGTGAGCGGCGGCAGGTTGCGCACCGGATGCGCGCCGGCGGCGAGCGCGCGCGCGGCGATGCTCCCCGGCTCGGCGGCGGCCTTCTTCTTCCGCGCCCTCTTGCGCGGCGACTCCTCGGCCGGCGCCGCGAGGTCGCCTAACGGGAGGCCGCCCTGCTCCGGCAGGTGCTCGCGATGGCGCAGCGGGAAGTAGTACGCCTCGCCCTCGTCGACGCCGAGGGTGACGGCGACGAGCGTCGCGCGAAGCGGGTCCACCGCCGTCGGGCAGTCGGGATCGATCACCGTCTCCGTGTCCACGGCCACGTGCGGCGCGCGACGCGCGCGCGCGACCACCTTCTCCATCGCGGCGATCGTGTCCACCGTGACGTACTGGTGCTCGATCTCCGCGGACGCCGGCGCCGCGGGCACGGCCGCCGCCATCTCCTTCGCCAGCGTGTGGAACTCGAGCTCGACGAACAGGTCGCGCAGCCGCTCGCGATCCGGCTCGCCCACCCGGAGCTGCTCCAGGTCGAGGGTGATCGCGACGTCCTCGTGGATCGTCACCAGCTCCTTCGACAGCCGCGCCAGCTCGGCGTGTTCGAGGAGCGCCTCGCGCGGCCGCTTCTTGGTCAGCTGCGGCGCCTGCTCGAGGATGTGCTCGAGCGCGCCGTACGCGTTCACCAGCTCGCGCGCCGTCTTGTCGCCGATGCCGCGCACGCCGGGCACGTTGTCGGAGCTGTCGCCGACGAGCGCGAGATAGTCCGTCACGAGCGCCGGCGGCACGCCGAGCCGCTCGCTCCCGTTGTCCACGCTCACCCACTGCTCCTCCACTCCCGCCGGCCCGCCGCGCCCCGGGTTGAGGAGCCACACGCCCGGGCGCACGAGCTGCTGGAAGTCCTTGTCCCCGGAGACGACGACGACGTTCACGCCGGCCGACGCCCCCTGCCGCGCGAGCGTGCCGATGACGTCGTCCGCCTCGTAGCCGGGCACGGCGAGGATCGGCACGTGGTAGGCGTCGAGGAGCTGGCAGATGCGCTCCATGCCGCGGTCGAAGTCCGACTGCAGCTCTTCGGTGAGCTTCTCGCGCGTCGCCTTGTACTCGGGGTAGCGCTCGTGGCGGAAGGAAAGCCCCGAGTCGTGCACCCAGCCGAGGTACTCGGGGCGGTGCGTCTGCAGCAGGCGCTGGAGGAAGTTGACGATCCCCCACGCCGCGGAGGTGTTCTCGCCGTGGCTCGTCGTCAGCGGGCGCGAGATGAGCGCGAAGAACGCGCGGTAGATCAGCGCGTAGCCATCGATGAGGAACAGGCGCGGCGGCTCGGGCGGCGTCGCGACGGGGGTGTCGGGCATCCGCACAAGCTACTGCGCGCCGGCGCGCGAATGACAGCCCCGGAAAAAGGCGAGCCCGCCGGGGACCCGGCGGGCGACCTTCACAGCTTCACCTTGTCGTGGAGGCGGCGAGATCAGAGGCGAACGACGTTCGCGGCGTGCAATCCCTTGTCCCCACTCTTGATCTCGAACTCGACTTCCTGTCCTTCGGTGAGGGTCTTGAAGCCCTCCATCGAGATGGCCGAGAAATGCACGAAGACATCCTCGCCACCGTCCTGCTCAATGAAGCCGTACCCCTTGGCATCATTGAACCACTTCACCTTCCCTCTGGCCATTGCGAGCTGCCTCCTACGAGGTGAATCGATCCTGCACTGCAGAACGTTGCGCTGCAAAGGTGCTGGGCAAGCCGACCCGACTTGCGCGGCCTATATAGAAATCGAGCGGCGATTTGTCAAGACGAGGCCGGTCGTCGGGCTCGCTGTGGCGAGCGCAAAACGAGGCCGCTCGCGCATTGCTAGGTCGCCCATACATCTGCTCGCCCCACTCTCGCGGACGACGCCCGGGCCCGGCGCGCCGGCGCGCCAACGCATGTCCGGCAACGCGGTTGCTTGCTCCACCTGCCAGGCAACGTTAGGTTCGCCGCGTGCCTCGCGAGAACCTGGTCGGCCAGACGATAGCCGGATACACGCTGCAGTCGGAAGTCGGCGAGGGTGGCACCTCGGCGGTGTTCCGCGCCGAGCATCCGCAGCACGGCCGGGTGGCCGTGAAGGTGCTGCGCGAGAAGCTGCGCCAGGACCGGACGGCGGTCACGCGCTTCCTCCGCGAGGCGCACTACGGCGAACGCGTCCAGCATCCCAACGTGGTGCGGACGATCGAGATCGGCGAGGCGGGCCCGGGGATGCACTTCCTCGCCATCGAATGGGCCGAGGGCGAGCTCCTCGAGAAGTACGCCAAACGAAAGGGCCCGCTGCCGCCCGACGAGGTCGCGGACGTCGTGCGGCAGATCGCCGCCGCCGTCCACGCCGCGCACGCGGTCGGGATCGTCCATCGCGACCTGAAGCCCGACAACGTGATGTACGACCCGGAGTCGCGGACGGTGAAGCTCCTCGATTTCGGGATCGCGACGGACACCGACATCTCTCCCGAGCAGCGTCTCACGCGCGCCGGCTTCTTCGTCGGCACGCTCATGTACGTGGCGCCGGAAGCCCTCTCCGGCGAGGTCGTCGCGCCGAGCGCGGACCAGTACAGCCTCGCGACGATCGCGTACTTCCTCCTCAGCGGCTGCCTGCCGTACACGGCGAAGTCGCCGCGCGAGATGTTCTCGCAGCTCCTCTCGCAGCCGCCGATCCCGCTCAACGCGGCGCGCCCCGGCCTCCGCTTCCCGACCGCCGTCGAGGCGGCGATCATGCGCGGGTTGAGCAAGGAGCCCGGGAAGCGCTATCCGGACGTGCTCACCTTCGCGGAGGAGCTGCACGCCGCGATCACCGCGCCGCCTGACGAGGAGCACCCCGGGCTGCTCGGGAAGGTGAAGTCGATGTTCAGGGGGAAGAGATAGGGTCGAGGGTCGAGGGTCGAGAAGGGCAGGAAGTAGCGAGATGGAAATCAGGAACCACTGAGGGCGTGACCAGGTCCTGGATCCTCGTTCCTAGCTCACCACGTCGCTCTCCTGCCCCTCGACCCTCGACCGTCGACCCTCGACACTTCCTGGCACTTCCTGCTCCAGGTCCGCCGGGCTGACGGGCAGCCAGAGGGTGAACGTCGAGCCCTTGCCGGGCTGGCTGTCCACCGAGATGTCGCCGCCGAGGAGGCGCGAGAGGCGGCGCGAGATCGCCAGGCCGAGGCCCGTGCCGCGCTGCATCGAGTCGCCACGGGGGCCGGCGTTCACCTGCTCGAACTCGTCGAAGATCCGCTCCTGATCGGCCGGCGCGATGCCGATGCCGGTGTCGATCACCTGGAGGGCGATCCACGCGCGCCGCGGGTCGGGCGCGTGCGCGAGCAGCGTCGGGTCCTCCGGCGAGAGGCGGCGGCCGGCCACCCGCCGCGTCGCGCCGACGAGCCGCGCCCGCACCGCCACGCCGCCGTTAGGCGTGTACTTCACCGCGTTCCCGATCAGGTTCACGAGGATCTGCCGGAGGTGCGTCGGATCCGTGCGCACGCGCGGGAGCGACGCGCCGACGGCGATCGACAGGTTCAGGCCGCGCTCGCTGATCAGCGACTCCAGCTCGCTCGCCACGTTCAGCACGAACGGCCGCAGCACCACCGTCTCCGGATGGATCTCCAGCCGCCCGGCGGCGATCTTCGCGATGTCGAGCACCTGGTCCACGAGGTGCCGCAGGTGCGACGCCGACGCGGCGATCCGGTCCACCGGCGGCATCTGCCGCGGGGAGAGCTCCCCGTACACGCCGTCGCGCAGCAGGTCCACGAAGCCGACGATGGCGTTGAGCGGCGTGCGCAGCTCGTGCGAGACGTTGGCGAGGAACTCGCTCTTCATCCGGTTCGCGCGCAGCAGCTCGGTGGAGAGGCGCTCCAGCTCCGCGGAGCGCTCGGAGATGCGGCGGGCCTGCCGCCGCTCCCGATAGACGCCGAGGCTCAGGAATCCCACGGCGACGAGGCCGAACGCCCAGAGCGTGAAGCGGAGGTTGCGCGCCGGCTCGGCGTGGCTGATGGCGATCGCCCACCGCGCGCCCGATGGCAGGTGCACGTCGGAGGTCGCGAGCCCCGACGGCGCGGGCGGCTCGCCGAACGAGACGATGGTGTCGCCTCCGGCCACGATGGACAGGAAGCTCCGCGTCCCCGTCTCGAGCTGCAGCACCGGCGCGAGCAGGCCGCGCGCGTCGAACGCGGCGCCCGAGGCGCCCACGATCCGCCCATCGTCGCGCAGCGGCGTGGCCACCATGATCTCCCGCGGCTCGGTGTCCACGCCCCCGACCCCCACCACGGCCACGCCGCCGCGCATCACCGCCGTGTCGCCGGCGAGGAAGCGCGCGCGTGCGGCTGCGAGGGCCGCGTCGCGCGGCCGCACGAGCGTGGAGTCGAAGATGATCCGCCCCGTCGAGTCGGCGACCCAGACGCGGTGCAGCATCGGCCACTGCGCGGCGAGCATGCCGGCCATCGCGGAGACGCGACCGGTGCGCGCGTGCGGCTCGACGGCATTGCCGAGGATCCCGAAGTCGTCGAGCTCCTCGAGCTGCCCGTCCACGATCTGCCGGACCATCACCGCCGACTCGTTGGCGTCGATGCGTGCCTGCGCGAACCCGGCGCGCCGGAGCGCGTTGTCGGCGACGAGCAGGCCGCCGATCATGAGGACCAGGACCAGCGTCAGCACGATCGAGAAGGCGCCGACGCCCGTTCGCGTCGGCGGCCGGCCCCCGAAGCGGCCATTCACTCCAGCTGCATTGCCCCGCTCGGCCACGCCGCTCACCTTTCCGTCATGACACTACACAACCGCCTCGTGGAACTCCTCGCCGAACGCTCGGCACGGCGTGGCAGCTTCACCCTCGCTTCCGGTCGGCAGTCCACCTTATACATCGACGCGCGGCTCACCACAATGAGCCCGGAAGGTCTGTCCACGATCGGTCCCCTGGCGTTCGAACGGCTGGAGCAGCTCGGGTGGGCCGTGGATGCGGTGGGTGGTCTGACGCTCGGCGCGGATCCCGTCAGCTACGCGATCAGCTACGCGAGCGCCGGGACTCCGCGGCCCCTGCGCGCCTTCACCGTACGCAAGGAGGCGAAGACGCACGGCACCGGTAAACTAATCGAGGGACCGTTTCACGAGGGGGATGCGGTGGCGGTCATCGAGGACGTCATCACCACCGGCGGGTCGGCCCTGAAGGCCGTCGAGGCGATCCGCGCGGCGGGCGGCAGACCGCGCGGCGTCCTCGCCCTGGTGGACCGGGAGGAAGGGGGGCGCGAGGCCATCGAAGCCGCCGGCCTCGAAGTCGCTTCGCTCGTGCGCGCGAGCGAGATCGTGGCGTTACTGAGGCCCTGACCCCTCGGCGCTCCCGCTCTCGACGCAGACCCCCCCGTCCTCCAGCGAGCCGGCGAGCGCCAGCCCGGCGAGGCGGGCGAGCTCGCGCGCGGCGTCGAGCAGATCCGGCGGGCACCGCTCCACCCGCTCGGCGCGCACCTGGATCCAGCCGCCCACGCCCCCTTCGCCGCGGAGCACGTCGATGCCGACGCGCGTGCCCAACGCGCCGGCGCGCACCGCGGCGATGAGCACGGAGCGAAGCACGAGATCCACGCCTGGCGCTCGGGTGCGCAGCACGTCGGCGTGCGCGGCCTCCACCGGCGCGAGCACCACACCCCCCGCCCGGCCGCCGACGTCGCGCACCACTCGCGCGATCAGGTCGCGGAGCGGCGTGCCCAGGCCGAGGAGCGCATCGGCCGCCGACGCGCCGCTCAACCGCTCGCGCACGAGCGTCTCGAGCTTGCCCGTGGCGCGCAGCGCGATCGCGTGCAGCCGCGCCGCGCCCGCGTCGGCGTCGCCGGACACGGACGGCGCGACGGTGCCCTCGTGCAGCAGGGAGAGGGCGTTGCGTATCGCCCCGATCGGGTTCTTCAACGCGTGCCGCACCGCCCGGGCATCCGCCTGCACGGCACCGCGGGCCGCATGCGTGAAGCCCTGCATCGCGGCCGCGTGGAGGAGGGCGGCGGCCGCCCGGATCCGGCGCAGGGCGTCCACCGCCGACTCCCGGTCGATCACGGTGCCGTCGCCAGCCTGCGCGAGGGCCGCCTCCAGGGCGCGATCCTCCAGCTCCGCGAGATCGGCCAGCAGCCCACGCGGGCCCGCGCCCTCGGCGAAGGCTCTCGCCCCCAGGGCCCAGCCCTCGATCATCACGGCATCGTCCCACCAGGTACGGCCAATCGCGGCCGCCACGGCATCGGCGATGACGTTCGGCTGGGCGGGAACGATGCTTCTGTCGCGCTCCGTCGTCGTCATGTGTGGCTGAGACTCCATCTCGCGGTGGCCGGGCGCAGCGGCCCGCTGCCGGGATGCAGCATCTTTGCCACTCGCGCGGCCGCCCGTCTCCACGGCGTCGGCCACGTACGACTCCTCTCCACGCACTCCGACGCATGCCGATCTCCCCCACCCGGTCCGCGCTCAACGAGGACCAGGACAAGGACTTCATCACCTTCCGCATCGGCTCCAGGCGCCGCCTGCGGATCACGCTCGTGATCGGCGTTGCAGCGCTCGTCGCGTCGCTCACCGGGGTCATCAGCGTGTCGGCGGCGCTGGTGGTGGGCATCACCGCCGCGGGCGCCGCGGCGAACTGGATCTTCACGGCCCTCGGCACGCGCCCCAGCACCCACCGCTGGTGGATGCGGTACGTGTTCGCCACGCTCGACGTCCTCCTCGTGAGCAGCGTGGTGGCGACGTTCGGGAACGAGAGCCTCGCGTCGCTCTACCTGTTCGTCATCGTGGCGTACTGCTTCGACCGGGGCCGCGGCCTCGGCTACTTCACCTCGATCGCTTCCGCAGCGGCCTTCCTCGCCGCGCGCGCGATCTACGGCGCGCTGCACCCGACCGTGGCCGGCTACGTCCTCTGGTCGTGGATCGCCGCCGCCCTCGTGCTGCTGATCGCGCTGCAGGTGGTGCCGATGGCCTCGAAGCTCATCGAGCGCATTCGCGACACGCGCGAGCGCATGAACGAGGCGGAGCTCGGGAACCTGCTGGCGCGCGCCGATACGCGGTACACGGACGAGCTCGGGTTTCTCCAGCGCGGCTTCAACCGCATGCTCGACAACCTGGGGCACCTCATCGCCGTCGTGCAGCGCGAGGCGGGGGAGGTCGCCGCGTTCGCCGAGCAGCTCGCCGGCGCCACCGACACGCTGAACCGGAGCGGGAGCGATTTCGCCCGCACCGCCCAGCACATGACCCAGCAGCTCGAGCGCCAGCGCACCCTCGCGATCTCCGGTGGCCAGGAGACGGGCCGCGCCTTGAACGCGTCCGAGCGGCTGCACGGGCAGGTGGAGGCGATGGCCTCCGACGCGCGCGTGCTCGTCGACACGGCGCAGCACGGCCGCGACGCGATCGCCCGTGCGTCGGACACCCTCGTCGCGATCGGCGAGCAGGTGCGGAACACCGCGGCGACGGTCGCCACGCTCGACGTGGCGTCGGAGCAGGTCGGCGACTTCGTCGACGCCGTCTCGCGGATCGCCCGGCAGACGAACCTCCTCGCGCTCAACGCGGCGATCGAAGCGGCGCGCGCCGGCGACCACGGCAAGGGCTTCGCCGTCGTCGCGGAGGAGATCCGGAAGCTGGCCGAGGAGAGCGGCCGCGCGGCGAAGACGGTGGCGGTGACGATCGCCGAGGTGCGCGAGAAGATCGGCCTCGCCGTGCAGGCGATGGGCAGCAGCGAACAGCAGGTGCGCGGCGCCGGCGGCATCGCGGCCGAGGCCAACGACGCGCTGAGCGCGATGCTGGACGGCATCGGCCGACTCGCGCAGCACATCGCGACCTCGGCCGAGATCTCGCGCGAGCAGTCGAGCACGATGCGCCAGCTCGCCGTCGCGATCGAGGACGTGCGCGGCGTCTCCGAGGCGGCGGCCGACGAGGCTCGGCTCGCCGCCGACGTCGCGACCCAGCAGATGCGCGCGCTCGAAGGGCTCGTCGACACCTCGCGCCAGCTCGCGCTCCTCGCCGAACGACTCCAGCAGTCGATCGGCCGCTTCGGCGTCAACGGCATCGAGTCGGTGCGGACGGGGGTGTTCGCCGTGCCCGCGGCGACGGCGCCGGTCAGGGCGCCCGACGGGGCGCTGCCCGCGCCGGCACCCAGCCGGCCGGTGCCGTCAGCGGTCTGAGCTGCCGCAGTCGATCCACGTACGGCAGGACCAGCTCCTCGCGAAAGCGCAGCAGCATCGCCTGTCCGTCGAAGCGCGCCCGGAACTCCACCGCCGTCATGCGCATGAGCGTGCGCACGTGCCGGCCGAAGCTCTGGGGCGAGCTGTACTCGAGGTGGTTCGCGACGTTCGCGATGGAGAAGCCAGCGTTCTCGAACAGCCGCGCGGCGCGCACCAGCCGCGCCATCGCCAGGTAGCGCTTGGGCGCCGGGAGCTGCGCGCGGAAGAAGCGACTCATGAGCGTCGACGGGAGCACGGCGAGCTCGCGCGCGAGCGCACGCACGGTGCACACGCGTGGCGGCGCCACGAACAGCGCCTCGAAGAAGCGCCAGCAATCCTCCGGCGCTCCGGCCAGGTCCAGCGCCAGCGCACCGAGCGCCTGTCGCTGGATCCCGTCACCCTGGACGGCGAGCAGGAGGGCGCGGAGCTCCCGCCACCCCGACGGCTCGCGTGCATCGATGACCTGCCGCACTCCACTGTGTCCGAGCAGGAGCATGGCCTGCGGCGTGCCGCGCTCGAGCTGCGTCAGGAGCGCGACGGTCGGCACCCGGGGAAACTCGCGCACCATGGTCGCCACGTGCTGCCGCACCCGCGAATCACAGCGCGCGACCGAGACGAGCACGGCGCTCGCGCGATTCTCCTTGAGGTCCCGCATGACGTCCTCGAGGCAGTCGCGATGCAGCGCCTCGTAGGACCCTTCGCCGGCGGCATCCACGCGCATGCGCTCGGTGGGAGTCAGCACCGTCGCGACCGCGGGCGCCGGACGGCTGATCTGATCGTGGAACATCGGAAATTCCCCAGCTCCGCGTGCGATCCAGTGCGGCCCGCCTCGGCGCGAAGCGCAACGTAGGCGCGACCGGTCATGGTGTCGTCAGCGTTCCCGACAGCGCGTCAGGCATCTCCGGTGCGCATTCCTGCATTTCCCCGATGCCGCACGGCGATGGCGCGACACGCACGCGCCGAGCACGGCCGCGATCCACGCTTGGGATGGTGCACCGCCAACGTTATCTTTGGGTCGGTGCCGGCGATCGAAGGATCGCCCGTGCGCATCGGCGCTGTTTGAGAACTCGAGTCCCGACCAGGTGGTCGCGATCGGCAACGATCGAGGAAAGTCCGGGCTCCATTGGGCAGGTTGCCAGGTAACGCCTGGGCTTCGTGCGGCTCCGCCGTGCGGAGACGGAAAGTGCCACAGAGAACAGACCGCCGACGACCGCGGCGCGAGCCGCGGAGCGGGCAAGGGTGAAAAGGTGGGGTAAGAGCCCACCGCGTCACTGGCAACAGTGACGGCACGGTAAACCCCAGCCGGAGCAAGGCCAAATAGGCAGTGAGAGGTGCCCACCTCGACCAAGACACTGCGGGTAGGCTGCTGGAGGGTGCGAGCGATCGCACTCCGAGAGGAATGACCGCCGGGACGACGCCCGTCGTCCTACAGAACCCGGCTTATGGTCGGTGACTCGAGCTCTCGAACGGTACGCCGATGCGCGCACGACGAGGCCGGACGATGCACACGCGTCGCCCGGCCTCGTCGCGTTTCGCGTGCTCGTTCAGCGAATGAGCTTCGCGTCGCCGCTCGCCCAGCGCTTCTCGCGCGGGAGCGACTCGCTCGGGCGCGGCTCCTGGAGCAGTCCGCGTCCCGGCATCCACCGGCCGGAGAAGACCTGCCGCAGTGCGCGCCAGATGAGCCGCACCATGATCACCAGCAGGAGCAGCACGAGCAGCGCGATGCCGAACGCGGCGAAGGGGTGCTGCCACACGGCGAGCAGCAGGCCGCTCACGAGCCCGAGCTCCGCCACGTTCGCCAGCCCGTTCGTGAACGGCTCCGGCGACGTATCGATGGCGTAGCGCAGGCCGAGCTTCGTCGTGTGGGTCGTCACGGCCACGCCCCCGCCGACGAGCGCCGCGAGGAGCACGAAGATCGGATCCGCCTGCCAGGCCGTCGCCGCGGCGAGCGCCGCCGCGGCGGGCGGCCGGATCAGGCTGTGCACCGTCTCCCACGCCGACGCGATCCCCGGGAGCAGCGTGGCGAGGAACTCGAACACGTACAGCAGGATCGCGATCCCGATCACCCACGGGTTGTCGAACACCGCGAGCGAATCCGGGATTCCGGGCACCCACGCGAAGTGCGACGCGAGCCCGATCACCGCCACCGTCGCATAGAGATCCAGCCCGGCGGCATACGCGACACCGAGCGCCTGGACGATGGTGGTGAGGCTGTACACGGCGCGCCGCCCGCGCTCAGTCGAGGAGGCGGAGCGGCATGACGAGGCAGAGGTACGCTCCCGGCTCCGACCACCCTTCGGGCTCGATCGTCGCCGCGCGCTCCGGCGCCTTGAACGTCAGCCGAACCTCGTCGGTCGGCATGTAGCGCAGGATCTCCAGCAGGTAGTTCGCGTTGAAGCCGATGTCCAGCGGATCGCCGGTGAAGCGGATCGGCAGCTCGTCGGTCGCTTCGCCGAGGTCGGGGGTCTGCACGCTGAAGCGCAGGAGCGCCGCGTTGAACGACAGCCGGATGCGGTGGGTCTGGTCCGACGCGATCACCGACATGCGCTTCAGGGCGCTGGTGAGCGAGGCCTTGTCGGCGACGGCGATGCGGTTGTTGTCCTTCGGGATGACCTGGTCGTACGGCGGATACGGCCCCTCGATGAGGCGCGTGAACACCGCCGTGAACGGGGAGCGGAAGCCCAGGTGATTGTCCCCGCGCGCGATCTCGAGCTCCTCGTCGGCCGGGAAGAGGCGGCGGATCTGCTCGAGCGCCTTCGGCGGGACGATCAGGTCGCTCGCCGGCGCTCCGGTGGACTTGATCGGCAGCTCCATCTTCGCCAGCCGATGGCCGTTCGTCGCGACCATCCGCATCGTGTCCGGCCGCAGCTCCCAGAGCACGCCGTTGAGGATCGGTCGGCTCTCCTCCGTCGAGACGGCGAAGGAGGTGTGCGTGATGAGCTGCTGCAGGTCGCCGGAGCGCACGCGCCAGCTCTCGTTGAACTTCACCGCCGGAAAGCTCGGGAACTCGTCGCGCGGCAGGCCGAGGATCTTGAAGTGCGCGCGTCCGCAGTCGAGCGTCACGCGCTGCTCGCCGGCGGCGGCGATGCGCACCGGCGACGGCGGGAGCTCGCGCGCGATCTCGCTCAGCTTCTTCGCCGGAATCGTGATCGCCCCCGCCGACTCGACGTCGGCCGCGACTTCCGTGCTCACCGCGATGTCGAGATCGGTGCCGGAGAGGCGAATCCCCTTGTCCGTCGTCTCGACGAGGATGTTGGCGAGGACGGGCAGCGTCGTCTTCGCCGGAATGCTCGCGGCGACCGCGGTAAGACCTTCCTGCAGCTTTTCCCGGGAGATCGTAAACCGCATCACGGCTCCTGTCGTGTCGACAACTCGTGACTAGTACTTAGACCCATATTAAAGAGCAAAGCTAGTCGCAGTAGTAGGGACTGTTGGCGGTGTGGAAACCCGCCCGAAGTTACACGTTCCGAGGCAGTTCGCCTATGGGGACTTCGTGTGGAGAGACCCTCGTTCCCACCGGGACTCCGCATCCGGCGGCTCCCGTCACCGCGCCGGTGTGGAGAGGTGTGGGTTCGATGTTCACGCCTTGAGGGTTTGCAGCGCGGCGTGGAGCTTCCGCACCCGCTCGGCGAACGCATCGTCCTCCCGCATCATCTCGCCCACGCGATCGAGGCTGTGGATGACCGTCGAGTGATCGCGGCCGCCGAGGGTGTTCCCGATCTCGACCAGCTGCATGCCGAGGAGCTCCCGCATGAGGTGCATGGCCACCTGACGCGGGACGGTGAGGTTCTTCGTGCGCGTCTTCGACCGGAGCCCCTCGGGGGTGACCCCCCACTCCGCGGCGACGGCCTGCTGGATCGAGAAGACGTTGAGGGTGTTGGCCGTGCTCCCCGCCTCGCCGCCCTTGATCTTGTCGCGGAGGGCCTCGCGCGCCACGTCCACCGTGATCTCGCGGTGGCGGAGGGAGGCGTAGGCCAGGAGCTTGATGATCGACCCCTCCAGCTCGCGCACGCTCGACCGGACGTTCTCCGCGATGAAGCGGATCACGTCCTCGGGGATCGTCATCTCCAGGTGATCGAGGAGCGCCTTCTGGCGGAGGATGGCGATGCGGTGCTCGAGGTCGGGCAGCTCGATGTCGGCGACCATCCCCCACTGGAAGCGGCTGACGAGACGCGCCTCGAGCCCCGGGATCTCGGAGGGGGGACGATCGCTCGTGAGGACGATCTGGCGGCCGGCCTCGTAGAGCGCGTTGAAGGTGTGAAAGAACTCCTCCTGCGTGGCCTCCTTCCCCTTCAGGAAGTGGACGTCGTCGACGAGGAGGAGATCGGTCTCGCGGAAGCGGCGCCGGAACTCGTGGGTGGTGCGCGTCTGGATCGAGCCCACGAGCTCGTTGGTGAACTGCTCGGTGCCGATGAAGGTGATGCGCGTCTCCGGCTTGCGGACGAGGATCTCGTGCGCGATCGCCTGCATCAGGTGGGTCTTGCCGAGCCCCGTGTCGCCGTAGATGAAGAGCGGGTTGTAGACCTTGCCCGGGGCCTGGGCGACGGCGTGCGCGGCGGCGGCGGCCAGCTCGTTCGACTTCCCGATGACGAAGTACTCGAACGTGTAGCGGTCGCTGAGTGGTGGCGTCGTGGTGCCGCCGTCCTGCTGCTGCTTCCTCGGCTCCTGCGGCTGCGGCGGGGGCGCGACGAACAGGTCCATCTGCGGCCGCGCCTTGCGCTCCTCGTTGACGCGGAAGACCACGCGCATCGGCTGGCCGAGGGCGACCGGGGCGAGGCTGGCGAGGAGATCGGCGTGCTTCGACTCGTTCCAGTCGGCGGCGAACTGGTCCGGCGCCCCGACGTAGATCGTCTCACCCTCGAGCGAGAGCGGCTCGGTCGGCTCGAGCCACGTGCGGAAGGTCTGCTCGGGGAGCTCCTGCTTTGCTCGCTCGAGTAGGCGGCTCCACGTCTCTTTTGCGGTGAGGGTCATCCGGGGTGTAGCAGGATCGAGGGAGGGGGGAGCGAAGGTATCACGGCCCGTGTGGAAAAATCAATCCGCGTGATCCCGGCGCGACGCCGCACGCGTCGCCGTTCCTGCCGATCTTGAAGTATCTGTCGACGGGGAATAGCTTTACCGTTCTGCACATTTCCCGTCTGACCGTTCTTCGGAGTTTTCCATGGGCAAGCCCACCTACCGCCCTCGTAACAAGCGGCGCATCCGGACGCACGGCTTCCGGACCCGCATGGCCACGAAGTGGGGGCGTGAAGTCCTCAGCCGTCGCCGCAAGAAGGGCCGCAAGCGCCTCACCGTCAAACTGCCTAGCAAGTACGCCGGCGCATAACCCGGACTTCAGCTACCCGCGCGCCTACCGGCTCACGCGGGGAGCGGACATCGAGCACGTCCTTCGAAAGGGGAAGCGAATCCGGACCGCGCATCTCGACGTCCGGGCCATCGCTTCCCCTCTCGCCCATCCACGGGTCGGACTGGTGGTGCCGAAAGCCAACCAGACTGCGGTACGACGCAATCGCCTCAAGCGGCAGCTCCGCGAGCTGGTCCGCCTGCGGCTGCTGCGCGCGCTGCCGCCGCTGGACGTGGTGATCCGCGCGAGCCGCCACACCTACGGCGCCTCGTTCGACACGCTCGGCGACGAGGTCGAGCGCGTGCGCGCCACGCTCGGCCGTCCGCTCGGTGCCGCCTGATGCGTACGCTGCTCATCCTGCTCGTGCGCGCGTACCAGGTCGTGCTCTCGCCACTGCTGCCTAGCTCGTGTCGCTATTATCCGAGTTGCTCCGCCTACGCGGTCGAGGCGCTGCAGCGACACGGCGCTCTGCGCGGTAGCTGGCTCGCCATTCGCCGCATCGGACGCTGTCACCCGTTCCGCCCCGGCGGCTACGATCCGGTTCCCTAGCGCACCTTCCGTACTGCATGGACAAGAGGACCTTCCTGGCGTTGCTGCTCACCGCCCTGGTGATCGTGCTGACGCCGTATCTCTTTCCGTCGGCGCACCGCGCTCCGCAGCGGCCGCCGGCGGTGACCGACAGCCTCCACGCTCGCGGCGCCACCACGCAGGCGCAGACCGCGGCGGCGGCACCCGTGGTCGCCGCGGCGCCCGCCCGCCCCGCGGTGCAGCCCGCGACGGCCGCCGCAGCCGCGCCAAACGAGTCGCTCCCCGCCGACACGACGACGGTGCGCGGCCCGAAGGCGACGTACGCCTTCACCTCGCGCGGCGCCGCGCCGCTGTTCGCGCGCCTCGCCGACTACCGCTCGCGTCGGCCCGCTGACGGCCCGGTCACCCTCGTCTCCTCGCGCGGCGCTCTCCTCGGCTACCGGCTCGTGCTCGGGACGGACACGGTGAGCCTCGACTCGGTGGCGCTCACCGCGACCTCCGGCCGCGCGCCGGATGGCTCGCCGACGGTCACCTTCCGCGGAACCGCCGCCGGGCACGCCGTCGCGCTCACCTACACCATCCCCGCCGACCCGACGAATCGGTATCTCGTGCAGGTCCGGGGCACGGTGGAGAACGCGCCGGCGCGGAGCCAGCTCCTCGTCACGCTCCCCGCCGGGCTGCAGTCGCAGGAGGCGGACACCGCGGACGACCTCAATCACCTCGCCTTCGTCTACAAGCCGGAGCGCGAGTCGCCGACGAGCGTCGACTTCCGCAAGCTGGACAGCACGGTCGTGCGCACGGACAGTGGCCCGGACAGGTGGGTGTCGGTGCGCAACAAGTACTTCCTCGTCGCGCTCCTCGCGCCGAACCAGGGCTTCACCGCGCTCCGCATGCAGGGCGGCCCGCGCGCCGGCAAGATCATGCCGGCGGCGTCCGGCGTCGCCGTGCTGCCGATGCAGGGCGCCAGCGTCGCCTTCGACCTGTACACCGGGCCGCAGGAGTTCGATCGCCTCCGCGCGCTCGGCAACGACCTCGATCAGGTCAACCCGTACGCCGGGTGGCTGCACGCGGTCGTGCAGCCCTTCGCCGTGATCGTGATGCGCGTCCTGCTCTGGATGAAGCGCATCCTCCAGGTGAACTACGGCTGGGTGCTCATCCTCCTCGGCGTCCTGATCCGGCTCATTCTCTGGCCGCTGAACCAGAGCGCGATGCGGAGCAGCATCAAGATGCAGCGGCTGCAGCCGGAGCTGGCCGAGCTCCAGAAGCGCTACAAGACGGAGCCGGAGAAGCAGCGCGAAGCGATCATGAAGGTGTACCAGGAGCACGGGATGAGCCCCTTCAGCCCGATGATGGGCTGCCTGCCGATGCTCCTGCCGATGCCGATCCTGTTCGCGCTGTACTTCGTCTTCGAGAACACGATCGAGCTGCGCGGGGTATCCTTCCTCTGGCTGCCGGACCTCGCGATGAAGGATCCGTTCTACATCACGCCGATCGTGATGGGCGCGTCGATGTTCGTGCTGTCGTGGATCGGCATGCGGAACGTGCCGCCGAATCCGCAGTCGAAGATGATGGCCTACGTGATGCCCGCGATGTTCACGGTGATGTTCCTGAACTTCCCGTCGGGGCTGAACCTGTACTACGCGGTGCAGAACCTCGCCGCGCTGCCGCAGCAGTGGATGATCGCCAACGAGCGCGCGAAGGCCGGCGTCGGCCGCGGGGGCGGCGGAGGGCGATCGCCGAAATAGTGTCGGGGAGGTGAGTCTGGCGTGAAGGTCACGTACATCGGACACGCGACACTGCTCCTGGAGCTGGGGGGCGCGCGCATCCTCACCGACCCGAACTTCGACCCGCGGCTCGGACGCATCCTGCCGCGGGTCAGCGCGCCGGGCATCCCGCTCGAGGAGCTGCCGAAGATCGACGCGTTCCTCCTCACGCACGCGCACGCCGACCACCTGTCGTTCGCGTCGCTCGACCGGCTGCCGAACGACGTGCCGCTGTACGCGCCCCCCGTGATCGCGCGGTGGCTCCGCCGGCTCGGCTACGGTCACGCCGAGGAGCTGGCGCCGGGCGGCACCGCCGAGATCGGGGGCGTGCTCGTGCGCGCCGCCGAGGCGACGCACCGCGGCAACCGGTACGGCTTCGACCGGTGGCGCAGCGCGGCCAACATGTACCTCCTCGACACGGGCGTGGAGAGCTGCTTCTTCGCCGGCGACACCGCGCTCCGGGCGGACACGCACGAGCTGTCGGAGCGTTCCCTCGCGCCCGCCGGCCGGCAGCTCGACCTCGCGCTGCTGCCGATCGGGTGGGCGCCGTGGTGGAAGCCCGGCTTCCGGCGCGGCCATCTCACTCACCAGGATGCCCTCGCGCTGTTCGAGCGGCTGCGCGCCCGCGTGCTGGTGCCGTATCACTGGGGCACCTTTCGCCACGTGACGGCGACGGCGCACGACGCGATCAACCGGCTGCGCGAGGTGCTCCGGACGCACCACCTGAGCGATGCGGTCCGGATCCTCGAGCCCGGGGAGTCGCTGGAGCTGCACCCCCGCGACGCGGCGGGCGGCGGTGGTGGGCGACGACATGACCGCGCCGGCTGATGCCGCGCGCGCCCTCGCCGGCGCCGAGGACACGATCGTGGCGCTGGCGACGCCCGCGGGGCGGGGCGCCCTGTCGCTCCTGCGCGTGAGCGGCCCGCGCGCGCACGCGATCGTGCGCGACGCCGCCGCGCGCTTCCCCGAGCGCGCGCGCGAGGCCGTGCTGACGGCGCTGCACGACGCGCAGGGCGTGGTGCTCGACCGCGGCATCGTGGTGCGCTACGACGCGCCCGCCTCGTTCACCGGCGAGGACATGGTCGAGATCAGCACGCATGGCGGCGCGGTGGTGCCGGCGACGGTGCTCGCCGCGCTCGTGGAAAGGGGCGCCCGCCCCGCGCTGGGCGGCGAGTTCACCAGGCGCGCCGTGCTCGCCGGGAAGCTCGACGTGCTCCAGGCGGAGGCGATCGGCGATCTCATCGACGCGAGCTCGCGTGCGGCGCAGCACGTCGCGCTTGGCCAGCTCGACGGAGGGCTCTCGCGCCGCGTGCTCGCCCTGCGCGACGAGGTGCTGGCGATCGAGGCGCTCGTCGCGTACGACATCGACTTCCCCGAGGAGGACGACGGGCCCGTGCCGGCGACGCGCGTGCTCGACGCGGTGGCGCGCGCGGGGGCGTCGCTGGAGGGACTGCTGGCGACGGCGCGCGGCGGGGAGCTCGTGCGCGAGGGCGCGCTCGTCGTGCTGGCGGGCGCGCCTAACGTGGGGAAGTCCTCTCTGTTCAACGCCCTCGTCGGCCGCAGCCGGGCGATCGTCACCGACATCCCCGGCACGACGCGCGACGCCATCGAGGCGGTGGTGGACGGCGGAAGCTGGCCCCTCCGGCTGGTGGACACGGCCGGCCTGCGCGAGACGCACGACGCGGTGGAGCGGCTCGGGGTGGAGGTGAGCGCGGACTATCTCGGCCGCGCGGCGGTCGCGCTCGCGTGCGGCGACGACCCCGCATCGGTGCGCGACGCGGTCGCCGCCGTCGTCGCACGCACGGGCCCGGGCGCGCCGGTCATCGCCGTGCGGACCAAGGCCGACCTCCGCCCGATCGTGGACGAGGAGCTCGAGGCGCTGCGCCGGGACACGCGGGTGGCCGCGGTGGTGGCGACGAGCGCGGAGTCGGGGAGCGGCGTGCGGGAGCTCGAGCGGTGCATCGGCGAGGTCATCTCGCGCAGCGCGGGCTCACCGTCGCTGGACGCGCCGATCCTCACGCAGGCCCGCCATCGTGATGCCATCGAGCGCGCGCGCGAGGAGCTGGAGCTCTTCCGGGTCGCGTGGCAGGAGGAGCGGCTGCCGGCGACGGTGGCCGCCGTGCACCTGCGCTCGGCGGTCGCGGTGCTGGAGGAGCTGATCGGCGCGGTCGACGTCGAGGATGTGCTCGACCAGGTGTTTCGCCGCTTCTGCGTGGGGAAGTAGGCAGCGCGGGGCGCGCCGCCTCAGGGCTTCGCTTTCGTGACGACGTCCCAGATCTCGTCGCCGAGCCACTCCATGCGCTCGCGGGCGTAGGCGAGCTCGGCGGGATCCATCGTCTTCGCCTGGTGCGACAGGTGGCGCGTGAGCTGGAGCAGCTCGTCGAGCAGCTCGCGGAGCACGATGTTCGCGCGCCGGTCGTGCGGGAACTCGCCGCTCGCGCGGGCGCCCCGGGGACGCTCGTCAGGCATCAGGCGGTCGCCGCGGCGGTGCGGGAGAGGGCGGAGATCTCGTCGGCGCTGGCGCGCACCGCCCACGAGAGGCCGTGTGCCTCGATGGCGGCGTCGCAGAGGCGCGCGCCGAGGTAGTAGCCGCACCGCTCCGGCAGGACGTAGCGGTCCACCGTGCGCGCGTCGTCGCTCATGCCGCCCGAGAGATACTTGAGCCGCAGGCCGAGGCCGGCGCGGTCGAAGTCCTGCGCCGCGGCGCGCGCCATCACCCCCTCCAGCTCGCGCACCCGCGCGTACTGGCGCCGGCCGTAGCCGAAGTACTCCCACGCGGCATGGCCGGGGCTCACCGCCTGCGACACGTGCACGGAGAGCCCCTCGTTCACGAGCAGCTCGAGCAGGCGCACGTGGCGCCCCGTCTCCCAGTACGAGTAGTTCCCGCCGGCGCGGACGACCGCGTCGTGCAACTCGCTGCGGCTCGCGGGGGACGTGTAGCGCACGGCGTGCGCGATCTCGTGCGAGAGCCAGAGCGGGATGAGCTCCGGGTCGATCCCGAGCCCCTCGGTCTCGGGGTTCGGCGCGCCGGTGAAGTGCTCGAGACAGATGAACGCGATGCCGCGGCCGTCGACCACGAGCTCCCCGGCGTTCGCGGCGCCGACGCCGACCATCAGCACGACGTCGACGTCCACGTCGAGGTCGAGGAGCTGGGCACATTGTTGCTCGGCGGAGCGGGCGAGGGCGATGACGTCCGTGCGCGCGAGCATGGCGCGCAGGTCGGATCGATCGGCGGTCACCGTGGCGCGGACGACGTCCTGGAAGTGCGGGGTGTCCGGATCGATGACGTAGTTGTGCCAGTACGCTTCGAGGAGGGGGCGGTGTGCGGCGAAGTAGCTCTGGTAGGCGGCGACGCGATCTGTGCTATCGAGAACGGCAAAGAAATCGGGCAGCAGGTTGATCAGCATTCGACCAGAGCGCGGGTAGGCGGCGCGGCACTTTCGGACGCGGAATGATAGTGGTGGCTGGAGGGGCGAACAAGAGCGCCCCGGACGCCGTACTTGGCATGCTTCTTCCCCTTCGTCTCCCCCGAGCAGCACGCAGCACGGTTGGAGACTCATCCATGACGACGCTTCAACAAATCGACCTTCAGTGCCCGATATGTGAAAACCGCTTCCGGTCGCAGGCGGTCGTGTCGACGAACTCCTTCGGAGGGAAGCGAACAGATTTTCACGAGCGCGCCGCGGGCACGCAGCCGCTTCCGTACCTGATCCACACCTGCAGTCGGTGCGGCTACTCGGGCTCGGAGCGCGATTTCACGGAGGAGGCGGAGGTCACGCCCGTCCTGAAGGAGCGGGTGTGGAACGAACTCGCGCCGGCGATCGCCACGGGGACGCTGAGCGGGTCGGAGAAGTACGAGGCGGCGGCGAAGGTATCGGAGTGGCAGGGGATGGAAGCCCGGCACATCGCCGACCTCCTGCTGCGCGCCGCGTGGTGCTGCGTGGACGAGGGCGACGTCGAGGCGGAGCGCTTCTTCCGGCGGAAGGCGGCGTGGAAGTTCGAGGAGGCGCTGTCCAGCTTCGACGGTGTGGCGCGGGACGAGCGGGCCGTGCTGACGTACCTGGTGGGTGAGCTCTGGCGGCGTGTCGGCGACTGCAAGCTGGCGCAGCACTGGTTCGACCAGGTGCCGTCGGAGATCGTCGATCAACAGACGCAGCAATGGGTGATCGACGCCGCGCGGCAGCAGCGGGATTGCCCGCGGGAGTGGTTTGGATAGGACGGAGCGCGAGCCGGGCGATCAGCGCGTCCCGAACAACCGATCCCCGGCGTCTCCCAGCCCCGGCAGGATGTACCCGTGCTCGTTCAGCTCCCGATCGAGCGCGGCGCAGTACACGAGGACGTCGGGGTGCGCCTCGGCGAGGCGGCGGACGCCCTCCGGCGCGGCGACCAGGCAGAGGAAACGGATGCGCGTGGCGCCGGCGCGCTTGAGCGACGTCACCGCCGCGACCGCGCTGCCGCCGGTGGCGAGCATCGGGTCGAGCAGGAAGAAGTCCCGTTCGGCGGCGTCGCTCGGCACCTTGAAGTAGTAGTCCACCGGCTCGAGCGTATCGTGTCGCCGATAGAGCCCGATGTGTCCGACGCGCGCGCCGGGGACGAGGCGGTAGATCCCCTCCACCATCCCGAGCCCCGCGCGCAGGATGGGCACGAGCGTGAGCTTCTTCCCGCTGACGCGCTGTCCCACCGTGTGCTCGAGCGGCGTGTCCACCTCCGCCGGCTCCAGCGTGAGGTCGCTCGTCGCCTCGTACGCCATCAGCATCGCGATCTCGTCCACCAGCTCCTTGAAGATCTTCGTCGGCGTGTTGCGGTCGCGCAGGATCGTGATCTTGTGCTGGATGAGCGGATGATCGAGGATGCGCAGGGTGGCGAAGCCGGGGGTGGTGTCCATGGGCCGGAAGCTAGTAATTTCGCGCGCATGAAAGAATACCAGGCGGTCATCCTCCGACTGACGCGCCACGCGCGCGAGGACGAGGACGCCCTCACCGACCTGCTGAACGAGCGGAGTCGCGGGGGTTGGGAGCCCGCGATGATGGCGCAGGACGGCGGACGCCTGACGATCGTCTTCCAGCGGCCGGGCGAGGGCGAGCCCTAGCGCCGAGCGAGCGCGCCGGCCGCGACTCGCTCGCCGTCAGACGGCGACGCGAGGGACCTCCGCGTGCAGCGCGGCATCGTCGCAGAGGTTCGCCCGGATGTGGTCATCGTCGCCGCGGTCCACGCCCCGCGCGCCGCTGAGCGCCCCCGCGCCATAGAGCTCGTAATGCGTTCCGTCCGTGAACACGAGGAAGAGCTGGAACTCCTCGCGGTCGCGCTGGACCAGGAACACGCGCTTGAGGGTCCGGCCGATCGCGCCAGAAAGGCCGGTGGCGAGCTTGTCGATGTCCATCGTTCCGAGTTCTCCGTACCGGATGCCGTCGTCCCCTGCCTCGGCATGCGCAGTATAGGAACCCGGTCTGACGGTCAGCGCGCCATGCCGGCGGCGGCGTTCCGCAGCGCCTGCTCCCGCTCGACGGCCAGATCGATCTTCGTGATGTCGGGGCGGAAGAAGAGCGCGATCGTCCAATCGAGCACGATGCGGAGCCGCCGGTCCCAGCGCGGCATCTGGAAGAGGTAGTACGTGCGCCGGAGCCACCATGCGAAGAAGCCGGTGATCCGCGCGCCGAACACCTGGGCCACCGCCCGCGAGTGGCCGAGCGAGGCCATCGTGCCAAGGGTGCGGAAGACGAAGGGCGCCGGCGCGCGTCCTTCCATCGCGGCGATCACGTTGCGCGCGGCCTGGCGTGCCTCCCGCGTCGCGTGCTGGGCGAGCGCGGGGTACGGGCGCCCGTCGGGTCCCGGGATGGACGCGCAGTCGCCGAGCGCCCACACCTCCGGGTGGCTCCGACTGCGCATCGCGGCATCCACCACGATCCGGCCCCGCGCGTCGTGATCGACGGCGATGCGCGCGGCGGTGGCGCTCGGCACGATGCCCGCCGCCAGCACGATCGTCGCGGCGGGAATCGTCTCGTCGGCGAGATGCACGCACCTCGGCTCGATCGCGCGCACCGGCGTCGAGGCGCGCAGGTCCGCCTGCCGGCGTCGAAGCACGCGCGTCGCGGCCTCACCGAGCTGCGGATCGAGCTCCGGCAGGATGCGTGTGCCCGCCTCGAACAGATGGAAGCGCACCTCGTCGCGCCGGATGCGCGGATAGAAGCGCAGGATGTCGTCGGCGAACGCGGTCAACTCGCCGAGCAGCTCGACCCCGACCAGCCCGCCGCCGATGACGACGATCGTGAGCTGGCGGCGGCGCTCCGCCGGGTCGGCCGCCGCGTCGGCGCGCTCGAAGCGCTCGATGAGATGATTGCGCAGCACCAGCGCGTCGGCCATGCTCTTGAAGGTGAACGCCGCCGTCGAGCCGGGGATGAGCGCCGTATTCGTCGAGGAGCCGAGCGCCACGACGAGCTGGTCGTACGGCAGCTCGTACGCGGCGCCGTCGCCCCCCTCGGCGGCCACGGCGTGCACCACGCGCCGAGCGACGTCCACCTCGGTCACCGTGCCCTCGACGAAGCGCGTGCGGCGCAGGGCGGGGCGGATGGGCTGGGCGCAGTGCCGCAGCTCGAGCGTACCGGAGCAGGCCTCGAAGAGGAGCGGCGTGAGGACGAAGAAGTTGTCGCGGCTGACGAGCGTGAGCTCCACGTCGGGATTCCTCCCGACGAGCCGCTCGAGCTCCCGCGCGGCCGCCACGCCACCGAAGCCGCCGCCCAGGACGACTATGCGCTTCACCCCGTCTGTCCCATTCATGTATGCTCGCCTCGCGCACGACCGGCGATCGCGTGATCTCCGCGCCACCGTCGACATCGAGGGTGGCGCGCATGTACTCTATCCTGGAAGACGCGATCGTGCTCCCGGTGTGACAGCGCGGACGGCGGCGGCGCTGCACTGGAAGGCCGGTCCGGCCGTCGCGGGTTCCCCATTCCGCTCGCTCCCGAGATCCCCACATGGAGCTCGAATTCTTCGGCGCCGCCCGGGAAGTCACCGGCTCCTGCCAGATCCTGCGGGTGGGCCGCAAGACCGTCCTCCTCGACTGCGGCCTCTTCCAGGGGCACCGCAAGGAGGCGCGCGAGAAGAACCTGCACCTCCCGTTGCCCGCGGCCGCGGTCGACGCGGTGATCCTCTCCCACGCCCACATCGACCACTCCGGCCGGCTGCCGCTGCTCGTGAAGCAGGGGTTCCGCGGCACGATCTGGTGCACGCCGGCGACGCGCGATCTCTGCGCCATCATGCTCGCCGACTCGGCGCACATCCAGGAGAAGGACGCGGAGTACCTCGCGCGCCACGGCCGTGAGGTCGCGCCCCCGCTCTACGTGGGCGACGACGTGCCGCCGACCCTCGCCCGCATGGTCGGTGTGCCATACGACAAGCCCTTCGACGCGGTGCCCGGCGTCTGCGCCATCTTCGTCGACGCGGGACACATCCTCGGCTCGGCGTCGGTCGTGCTCGAGTGCGACGAGGGTGCGCGGCACGTGCGGCTCGTCTACTCGGGGGACGTCGGCCGGCGCGGGCTGCCGATCATCGGCGATCCGCGGCCGCCGCGCGGCGCCGACGCGGTGATCCTGGAGTCGACGTACGGCAATCGCGATCACCCGCCGGTGGAGGACATGCGCGAGCGGCTCGCGACGGTGGTGCGGGAGACGGCGGCGCGCGGCGGGCGCGTCCTGATCCCGGCGTTCGCCGTCGGACGCACCCAGGAGATCATCTACGACCTCCACGCGCTCGCGCGCGCGGGGCGCATCCCGCAGATCCCGATCTACGTCGACAGCCCGCTCGCGGTGGACGCCACGACGGTGTTCGCGATGCACCCGGAGGTGTTCGACGTCGGCGAGCGGCTCGCGCAGGATCCGGATCTCTTCCGCTTCCCGCTGCTCCACTACACGCGCGACGTCACCGAGTCGAAGGCGCTCAACACCCGGCGCGATCCGATGGTGATCATCTCGGCGTCGGGGATGGCGGAGTCGGGGCGCATCCTGCACCACCTGCTGAACGGCGTGGCGGATCCGCGGAACGCGATCCTCATCGTCGGGTTCCAGGCGGAGCACACGCTCGGCCGGCGGATCGTCGAGCGGCGGCCGACGTTGCGCATCCTCGGGGAGGAGGTGCCGCTGCGCGCGCGCGTGGAGGTGCTGAACGGCTACAGCGCGCATGCGGATCGCGCGGGGCTCGCGGCATGGCTGGACGCGGTGCGCGGCGATGATGGCCCGCCCCCACGCGTCTTCCTCGTCCACGGCGAGGCCGCGGCGCAGGACGCGTTCGCCGCGGCGCTGCGCGGAGCGGACTATCCCGTGTCGGCGCCGACGTCGCGCGAGCGCGCGGCGCTCTGACCGCGGATGCCGAACGAGATCTCGCACGAGAGCGCGAGCGCACAGCGCCGGATCGCCGCGGCGCTGGTGCGCTGCGCCGCGCGCCAGGGCGCCGCGGCCAGCCTGAACGACGTCGCGCGCGAGGCGGGGGTGAGCAAGGCGCTCATCCTCTACCACTTCGCGGACAAGGACGCGCTGCTCGCGTACACGATCGACGCGCTGGCCGCGGCGGTCGTCGCGCGGGAGCGGCGCGCGCTCGACGGCGGGGACCCGCTCCCGCTCGACGCGCTCTGGGCGTGGCTCGACGCGGAGCTGCGCACCGGAGAGCTTCGCATCCTGCTGGCGCTGAGCGGGTCGGCGGGCGAGCGTGCCCGGGATGCAGCGGCGGAGGCGGCGCGAGCGCGGCGGGCCGCGACCGCGCGCACCGTCGGGCGGTTGTTCGAGCTGCTGCAGCTCACGCCGCGCGTGCCGCCGGCGATGCTGGCGGACGTCGTCGTCGCCTTCGTCGACGGGCTGGCCCTGGACAGCGCGTCCGGCGCCTCCCGCGATCCGCGCGTCGCCTTCGACGTGTTCTGGCTGGCGATGCTCAACCTCGCGGAGTAGCGGCGCGCGGCGGTTCCGGAGCGCGGCGACGGCCGGCTACATTGGAATATGTATCGCCGGAACCGACCGTCCTTCGCGCGCGTCGCGTCGTGCATCCTCCTCCTCGCGCTGGGGATCTGGCTCGTGTCGCTCGCCGGGGTGCTCGTTTGGCAGCGGCGGGACACCGCCCGCCCGGCGGCGGCGATCGTCGTGCTCGGCGCGGCGCAGTACGCCGGCCGGCCGTCGCCGGTCCTCCGGGCGCGGCTGGATCACGCGCTCGACCTCTTCCAGCGGGGGCTGGCGCCCCGGCTCATCGTCACGGGGGGCAAGGGCAACGGCGACACGACGAGCGAGGCGGAGGTGAGCCGGCGCTACGTCGAGCACCACGGCGTTCCCGATTCGGCGGTGCTCGTCGAGTCGCGAGGGCGCACGACGGCCGAGTCGATGACCGCGGTCGCCCGGCTCATGCACCGCATGCAGTCGCGCGACGTCATCCTCGTGAGCGACCCGTTCCACATGCTGCGCCTCACGATCATCGCGCGGCGGCTCGGCCTGCATCCCTACGTCTCGCCGACGCGCACGAGCCCGATCTCCGCGAGCCGCGACCAGTCGATCCGATACCTGCTCGCCGAATCGGTGAAGGTGCCCTTCGCGCTCATGTTCGGCACGCGCGAGTGAGCAAGGGCCGCCAGGCGCCGTCGCCGACGCGCGGCTCGCCGGCGAGGTCCGCACGCTCGGGGTCGCCTGCGACGCCGGCCACCCGTGGTGTCCCGTCCGCCGCCGCGTACGTGACTTGCATCGCCGGTGCTCCTTCCGCCGGCCGTCCAGGGTTCCTGCGCCAGCCCGGCACATGCAATTTACGACCATGCGCATCCCGATCGAGACGTTCCGCCTGAGCAACGGCCTGCGGGTCACGCTCTCCGAGGATCACACCGCCCCGATCGTGGCGGTGAACCTGTGGTATCACGTCGGCTCGGCCAACGAGCGCTCCGGGCGCACCGGGTTCGCGCACCTGTTCGAGCACATGCTCTTCCAGGGATCGCAGAACGTCGGCACCAACGAGCACTTCGAGCTGATCCAGCGCGCCGGCGGCACGCTGAACGGGTCCACGTGGCTCGATCGCACCAACTACTTCGAGACGGTGCCGTCGAACTGGCTCGAGCTCGTGCTCTTCCTCGAGGCCGATCGCATGGGGCGCATGCTCCCGGCGATGACGCAGCAGAAGCTCGACCTCCAGCGCGACGTCGTGAAGAACGAGCGGCGCTGGTCGGTGGACAACCAGCCGTACGGCACCTGGTGGGAGCGGCTGCCGGCGCTCGCCTTCCCGCCCGAGCATCCCTTCCATCACTCGCTCATCGGGTCGATGGAGGATCTCACGAAGGCGAGCCTCGACGACATCAAGCACTTCTTCGAGACGTACTACACGCCGGACAACGCCGTGCTGTCGATCGCCGGCGACTTCGATCCGGCGACTACGCGCACGCTGGTGGAGAAGCACTTCGGCGCGATCCCGCGCGGCGCGGGGAAGCCGCCGCTGCCGGACATGTCGCTGCCGCCGACCTTCGGCCAGTGGAAGCGCGAGGTGGTGGCCGACGACGTCATGCTGCCGCGGCTCTTCCTCGCCTTCCGCTCGCCGGCGTTCGGCACCGACGACTACTACGCGGCGAGCGTGTGCTCGGCGATCCTCGGGCTGCGGAAGGGCAGCCGGCTGTACCAGAACCTCGTGCGCGACCGGCAGGTCGCCGCCGAGGCGCAGGCCTTCACCTACGACCTCACGAAGGGGAGCGACCTGCTCGTCGTCGACGCCACGGCGCATCCGGGGATCACCGGGGAGCAGCTCGAGCAGGAGGTCGCCTCCGAGATCGACAAGCTGATCGCCGACGGCGTGCGCGCCGAGGAGGTCGAGCGGGCGAAGGCGCTCATCGAGACCGACTACGTGACAGCGATCCAGTCGGCGCAGGACCGCGCCGATCGCCTGTCGCTGTTCGCGACGTACTTCGGCGATCCGGGCCTCGTGAACGAGCAGGTGGAGCGCTACGCGCGCGTCACCGTGGACGAGGTGAACGCGTTCGTGCGCGCGCGGCTCGGCGAGGACAACCGCGCGAGCCTGCTCTTCGTGCCGAAGGAGACGGGGGCCAGCGGCGCCGACGAGGCGCGCGAGCTCGAGCCGCAGGAGGTGGCCTGATGGCCGCGACCTCCTTCGAGAAGCTCGAGCGGCCGACGCCCGGCGTGCCGGGCGAGTACCGCTTTCCGCGCTTCGAGCGGCGGCGCCTCGGCAACGGCATCCAGCTCGTCGTCGCGCCGGTGAAGAAGCTGCCCGTCGTCACGGTGGTCGCGCTCATCGACGCCGGCGCCGTCTGCGATCCGGCAACGCGCGAAGGGCTGGCGCAGCTCACGGCAAGCCTCCTCCTCGAGGGCACCGAGCGGAGCGACGGCGCCGCGCTCATCGAGCGCTTCGAGCGGCTCGGCGCATCGGTCGAGGCGCACGCGGACTGGGACACGGCGGCCGTGACGATGACGGTGCTCACGGAACGGCTGCGCCCCGCGCTCGAGCTCCTCGCCGAGGTCCTGCGCACGCCCGCCTTCCGCGACCGCGACGTCGAGCGCGTCAGGTCCGAGCGGATGGCCGAGCTGCTCCAGCTCCGCGCCGAGCCGCGCGGCCTGGCGAGCGAGGCGTTCTCGCACTTCCTCTACGCCGACGGATCTCGTTATGCACGCCCCGACGGCGGCGACGAGCGGAGCATACGCGCGATCCAGCGCGAGGACATCACGTCGTTCTATCGGGCGCGCTACCTCCCCGGTGGCGTCACGCTCATCGTCACGGGCGACGCGGAGCCGGACGCGCTCACGGCGATGGTCACGGAGGTCCTCGGCGACTGGACCGGCGGTACGCCGCCCGGCCTGTCGACCTCCGACGCCCCGGCCCGCCGCACGCGCGCCGTGCACGTCGTCGCCAAGGCCGACGCGCCCCAGTCGGAGCTGCGCATCGGGCTCGTCGGCATCCCGCGCAATCACCCGGACTACTTCGCGTTCGTGGTGATGAACGCGATCCTCGGCGGGCTCTTCTCGTCGCGCATCAACCTCAACCTGCGCGAGGAGCACGGCTACACGTACGGGGCGTTCTCGGGCGTGGACTGGCGCTGCCAGGCGGGCCCGTTCGTCGTCTCGACCGCGGTCCAGAGCGACGTCACGGACGCGGCGGCGCGCGAGGTCCTGCGCGAGATCGACCGCATGCGCGCCGAGCCGGTGACGCAGGACGAGCTGACGCTCGCCACGAGCTACCTCGCCGGCGTGTTCCCGATCCGCTACGAGACGACCGCGGCGATCGCTGCCGCCCTCGCCAACCTCGTCATCTACCGCTTTCCGGACGACTTCTACGACCTGTACCGCGACGCCGTCCGCGCGGTGACCGTCGAGGCCGTGCTCGCCGCGGCGCGCGATCACGTCCGTCCGGACGAGCTCCAGATGGTGGTCGTCGGCGACCCGGCCGCGATCCGCGCTCCCCTCGAAGGGCTGCAGTTCGGTCCCCTGAACGTCGTCGAGCCGGCGGACATCGGCCTCTGAAGGCCGCGCTCGACTCGCCACCGATCCTCACCGCTCGTCACATGCCCGATTCCGACAGCGCCCGGGTAGCGTCCCGGCGCGTGTACACCGGCCGCGTCATCAATCTCGACGTGGACACCGTCCGCTTCCCGGACGGCTCGACCGGCGACCTGGAGATGATCCGCCACCCCGGGGCGAGCGCGATCGTGCCCTTCCTCAGCGACCCGGCGGGGGAGGACCCGCAGATCCTGCTCATCAAGCAGTATCGCTACGCGGCCGAGGAGTTCATCTACGAGATCCCCGCCGGCCGGCTCGACCCGGGGGAGCAGCCGGCGGACTGCGCGCGACGGGAGCTCACCGAAGAGACGGGGTGTACCGCCGAGTCCATGGAGTTCCTGTACACCATGTACACGACGCCGGGGTTCACGGACGAGAAGATCCACGTCTTCATGGCCACGGGGATCACGCACGGCGAGCACGGGCGGGAAGCGGACGAGTTCATGGAGCTGGAGACGCTGACCCTATCGCGCGCGCTCGAGCTCATCCGCGTCGGCACGATCAAGGACGCGAAGACCGCGCTGGCGATCCTGTACGCGGCGGGGTTCCGGGCGGGAAGGTGATCGAGGGACGCGGGGCGAGGGGCGCGGGACGCGTGTGGCTCGTCGGTCCGTCCGGGCTCCTCGCGCTGCCGCCGGTCCCTCTATCCAGCCGGCTTCAGGAGAGCTGACGCGGATTCAACGGAAAATTCGGGTCGGCACGGATGGGTGGCGGGGCGGGGGATCGAGCGCCGAGCCGGCCGCTGGCGAGAGGAGCCACCGCGCCGAACGGAGCCATCCGCGCCGATCCGTGCCGTTCATCCGTCCGATCCGCGTTCACATTCGTATGATGCCCGCCCGCCCGCGACGCCCGGCGCACGGCGCGACGAACGGAAGGGATGCACGCGCCGCACGTCCCGCGTCCCGCGTAAACCCACCAGCCTCTTCCTGTGTCAAAAGGGAGACAACCCATCCGAGATTGTCCAGCCGAGCGTCACTCCCGGAGGACACCCGGTGCTCGAGCGAGTGCCGCCCGGCGGACGGTCTGTCGTGCTAAGCCATTGAAAGATTTTGGCTTAACAGCGAGGATGGAGGGGCGTCAAACAGGGCATGACGTCTGCCTTTACTCATGCCAACAAAGGAGGAGCCCAGATCGGTCCTGTTCTGTCAGACATTCCTGCAGCAGTACCAGAGGGGGCATTGAACCATGGCTGAGGTCGCGATCAAGAGAGCGCCGCTGTCGGGTGCGGCGACCAGAGAAAAGCTCAGCGAGCTGGATGACGCGGGGATCGTTGCTTCGTTCCTCAATGGCAACGAGCGCGCGTTCCAGGAGCTCGTGGAGCGGTACCAGACCCGTCTCTTGAACTTCATCTACCGGACGATCGGCGATCGCGAGAAAGCCGAGGACCTCGTTCAGGAGGTCTTCATCCGGGTGTACCGTCACATCCATCGGTTCGATCGCTCGAAGAAGTTCTCGACGTGGGTATACACCATCGCGTCGAACCTGGCGAAGAACGAGCTGCGGAACCGGTCGCGGAACCCGATCGTGCTCTTCCAGACGATCAAGAACAACTGGGAGGACGAGGATCGTCCTCTGCAGTTCGAGGACTCGAGCTCCCGTCCGGACGACATGTACCGGAAGCGGCACCTGCGCGCGCTGGTCGAGGAGTCGGTGGCGAAGCTCCCGGAGCACCACCGCCAGGTCTTCGTGCTGCGCGAGCTGGAGGGCAAGTCGTACGAGGAGATCGCCGAGATCACCGATTGCAACCTGGGGACGGTGAAATCGCGGCTGAACCGGGCTCGGAACGCCTTCGCGGCCATCATCGAGCCGGGGCTGGACTAGGGAAGCGGGAGGCGGGAGGGGGGCGGCGTGGGGACGAGGGACGAGGGACGAGGGGAAATTGTGGAACCAGGTTTGCAGTAAGGGGTTCTCGAGGGGAAGTGGAAGGGGAAGTGCTCTGAAGTGCTAGTGAGGTGGGTGTAAGGGGAAGTAAACGCCGCCGGGTTTCCGGCGGCGTTTGCTTTTTGCATACTCTTCATCCCGGAGTCGCGGGGCGGAACCGCCCCCGGGTCGGCGGGTATCGTCTGCCGAACGGTTGAACCCCAGGACCGATGGACTGTCGCGAGTTTCGGAACAAGCACGTCGGCTTCGTCGATGACACGCTGCCCGCGGTGGAGATGGAGGCGATGCGCCACCATCTCGAGGCCTGCCGGCCGTGCGCGCGTCGCGACACGGCGGTTCGACGCAGCCTGCTGCTCGTCCGGAACCTTCCCTGCATCGAGCCGTCGCCCGACTTCATGGCGCGGCTGAACGATCGGCTCCGCGCCGTCGAGCCGGCGCGCGGCACGGTGCACCGCGTGCGGGCGGGCTCGTTCGGCGCCTTCGCCGCCCTCGCCGCCGGCATCGCGCTCGTCGCCTTCGCCGGCTACGAGATGAGCGTGCGCGCGCGCGGCCACGAGCTGCTGCGGCTTCCGCCGGTCGTCGCGAGCACGCCGGAGCTGCCGCCGCCCCCCGTGGCGACGCCGGCGTTCGCCGCGTCGGTGCCGACGGGGATGGGCGTCTGGCCCGCGGTGATGATGGCGGGCGACGCGCAGCTCCACATGGCGAGCCTCGAGCTGCAGGACATGCGGTAGCGCACGCGCCTCGGCGTGACGTAAATCTTCGCCCGGCCCCGCGACCGCGTCTTATATTGGTCGCATGCCAGCCGCCGACGCAGTGAAGGCGCTCCGCACGGCCGTCCGCGAGCGCGACTTCGCCCCCGTCCACTTCCTCCACGGCGAGGACGACTACCTCAAGGAGATCGTCGTCCGCGAGATCGTGGACGCGGCGGTGGATCCGGCGACGCGCGACTTCAACCTCGACGTCCACCGCGGCGCCGAGCTGGATGCCGAGACGCTCGGCTCCCTCCTGAGCACCCCGCCGATGATGGCCGAGCGGCGCGTGGTCGTCATCCGCGACGTGACGGCGCTCAAGAAGGACGCGCGCGCCATGCTCGATCGCTACCTCAAGTCCCCCGCGCCCGACCAGGTCGTCGTGCTCACGGCGCCCGCGGGCGCGAAGGAGGACAAGGCCCTGGCCGGGAAGCCCTTCGCCGTCGAGTTCGAGGCGCTCACCGGCGCCCGCGTCCCCAAGTGGATCGAGTACTACGCGAAGCACGAGCTGGGATGCTCGATCACGCCCGAGGCGGTGCACCTGCTGCAGGACGCCGCGGGGACGGACCTGGCGCAGCTCAAGCTGGAGCTGGACAAGCTGGGGAGCTTCGCGTCGGGGGGCGAGATCACCGAGAGCGCGGTGTCGGCGGTCGTCGGCGTGCGCCGTGGCGAGACGCTCGGCGACTTCCTCGATGCGGTGGGCCGGCGCGACGCCCGCGCCGCGCTGGCCCTCCTGCCGGGACTCCTCCAGCAGCCGAAGATCGCCGCAGTGCCGATCGTCATGGCGCTGACGACGCAGACCCTCGCCCTCGCCTACGCGCTGACGCTGCGGGAGCGGGGAATCGGCGGCCGGCGGCTCGTCGACGAGCTGTACGGGCTGCTGAAGAGCGGGTCGAACTTCCCCGGGCGCAGCTGGAGCGACGCCGTGACCGCGTGGGGGAAGATGGTGGACCACTGGTCGCCGCGCGCGCTCGACGACGCGCTCGACGCGCTGCTCGCCGCCGACATGGCGCTGAAGGGCAGCCGGCTCTCCTCCGACGAACAGCTCCTCTCCACGCTCGTCCTCACGTTATGCAGTGACCGGCGCCGTCGCGCCGCGTGAAGGTGTGCCCCCCATGAAGCAGATCGTCCTCCTCGCCCTCCTCGTGTGCCCGGTGCTGGCGCGCGCGCAGCAGTCCGACACCGCCGCGCCCGAGCACACCGCCGCCGACTCCGCGTTCCTGCGCGCCCGCCAGCTCGTCGTCGGGGGCAATGGCGACGCGGGCCGCGCCCTCGTCGACTCGCTCCTCGCCGCGGCGCGCCCGGGCACGCCCGCGTACGCGCAGGCGCTCTACTGGCGCGCGTCGCTCGCCTCGTCGGCGGCGGCCGCGGAGCGCGACTACCAGCGGATCATCGTCGAGTACCCGTTCTCACCGCGCGCCGCCGACGCGCTGTACGCGCTGGCGCAGCTGGAGAGCTCGCGTGGCGATCGCGCGGGTGCCGCCGGGCACCTCCAGCGGCTGCTCCTCGAACATCCGGAGTTTCCCGAGCACGCGCGCGCCGCGCTCACGCTCGGCCGGCTGCTGCTCGACATGGGACAGCTCCCGAAGGGGTGCGCGGTGCTCCTGCGGACGCGCGCCGGCGTGCCGGCGTCGAACGTGGAGCTGCTCAACCAGATCGACTACTACGCCGCGCGCTGCGAGGGCGTGGACACGGCGACGGTGGCCGCGGCGCCGACGAAGCGGAGCGCACGGACGACGACGGCGGCGGAGAGCACGTGGGCGCGATCCCCGCGCGCGGACAGCAGCCGCCGCGCGCGCACACCGACCGACAGCCAGGCGCGCCGCGCGGACAGCGCGGCGCCGACGCGCAGCGCACCGGCGAAGCACGACACGCACGAGACGCACGCGGTGACTCGCTATGCCGTGCAGGTGGCCGCGTACGACTCGCGTCCCTCGGCCGAACACCTCGTCGCGCGACTGAAGGCGCGCGGGATCGAGGCGCGGGTGGTCGGGACGTCGAAGCCGTTCCGCGTGCGGGTGGGGCACTACGCGTCGCGGAGCGAGGCGGTCGCCGAGGAGAAGCGGCTCAAGGCGCGCGGCATCGCCGGGTTCGTGGCGACGGAGACGGAGGCGCGGTGAGCACGGCGCAGACCCCGCTCATGCAGCAGTACCGGGAGATCAAGTCGCGGCACCAGAACGCGATCCTGTTCTTCCGGATGGGCGAGTTCTACGAGATGTTCTACGAGGACGCGGAGACGGCCTCGCGCGTCCTCGGCCTGACGCTGACGGCGCGCAACAACGGCGGCGCCGCCGAGGTGCCGCTCGCGGGGATCCCGGTGAAGGCGGCGAACGACTACCTGCGCCGCCTCGTGCAGCAGGGATTCCGCGTCGCGATCTGCGAGCAGATGGAGGACCCGCGGCTCGCCCGCGGCGTCGTGAAGCGCGAGGTCATCGAGACGGTGTCGCCGGGCGTCGCGTTCGCCGACGAGCTGCTGGACGGCGCGCGGAACAACTACGTGGTGGCGATCTCCGAGGGAGGCGGGAGGCGGGAGGAGGGAGGCGGTGGGGGACGCGGGATGCGGGACGCGGGACGCGCATCGTTCGGCGTCGCAGCGGCTGATGTGTCGACCGGCGAGCTCCGGCTCTTCCTCACGACGGAGCCGGAGATGGAGCCGCTGCTCGCGCGGCTGGCGCCTCGCGAGATCCTCGTGCAACCCGCCTCCCGGCTCCCGCCTCCCGCCTCCCGCGGCGCCGAAGGCGCCCTCGTCACCGAGCGCGAGGGGTGGGAGTTCGATCCGGCGCTCGCGGCGGACGATCTCGCGCGGCAGTTCGGGGTGCACTCGCTGGAGGGGATCGGGCTCGGGGCCGACGACGCGGCGGCGGTGGGCGCGGCGGGGGCGCTGCTCCGCTACCTGCGCGAGCTCCAGCCGGGCGGCCTGCCGCAGCTCGGGCGGCCGACGGTCGAACGGCCGGGCGGGATCATGCCGCTCGACGAGATGACGCGGCGGAACCTCGAGCTGGTGGAGTCGCTGCGCGGCGGGGGGACCGAGGGGACGCTCCTCGCGGTGCTCGACCGCACGCAGACGCCGATGGGCGCGCGGCTCCTCCGGCAGTGGCTGCTCGCGCCGCTCACGGCGCGCGCGGCGATCGAGGCGCGGCAGGGCGCGGTGGCGGCGCTCGTGGACGACCCGATCGCCCGCGAGGCGCTGCGCGAGGCGCTCGACGGCGTGCGCGACGTGGAGCGGCTGGCGGCGAAGGCCGCATCGAAGCGGAGCACGCCGCGGGAGCTCGGCGCGCTCGGCGCGTCGTTAGGCAGGCTGCCCGAGGTGGAGCGCGCCGCCCGCCGGGCCGCCAGGGCCGCGCACGTCGCCGGCCTCCTCGCGGGCTGGGACGCCTGCGGCGACGTCGCGGCGCGCATCGCGACGACGCTCGTCGAGCGGCCGCCGCTCGCCATCGGCGAGGAGGCGACGATCGCCGACGGGGTGGATCCCGACCTCGACGGGATGCGCGCGCTGCGCGACGGCGGCCGCGACGCCATCGCCCGCATCCAGGCCGGGGAGCGCGAGCGCACCGGGATCACCTCGCTCAAGGTGGGGTTCAACAAGGTCTTCGGCTACTACATCGAGGTCACGAAGCCCAACCTCCACCTCGTGCCGCCGGACTACCAGCGCCGGCAGACCATCACCACCGGCGAGCGCTTCGTCACCCCCGCGCTCAAGGAGTACGAGGAGAAGATCCTCACCGCCGCCGAACGCATCGAGGCGCGCGAGCGCGAGCTGTTCGAGGCGCTGCGCGCCGACGTCGGCGCGGAGATCGGGCGTCTCCAGGCGGCGTCGCGCATCGTCGCCGAGCTGGACGCGCTCGCGTCGCTCGCCGACGTCGCGGCGCGCGAGGGGTACACGCGCCCGACCCTCACCGACGACTTCGACCTCGACATCGTCGGCGGGCGGCACCCGGTGGTCGAGCGGATGATGCCCCGCGACCGATTCATCCCGAACGACGTCCGCCTGACGAGCGACGCGCGGATGATCATCCTCACCGGCCCGAACATGGCCGGCAAGTCCACGATCCTCCGCCAGGTGGGGCTCATCGTCCTCCTGGCGCAGATCGGGAGCTTCGTCCCCGCGTCGTCGGCGCGCATCGGGATCGTCGACCGCGTCTTCACGCGCGTCGGAGCGAGCGACAACCTCGTGCGCGGCCAGTCGACGTTCATGGTGGAGATGGCGGAGACGAGCGCGATCCTGCACACGGCGACCGCGCGCAGCCTGGTGCTGCTCGACGAGATCGGCCGCGGGACGTCGACGTACGACGGCGTATCGATCGCGTGGGCGGTGAGCGAGCACGTGCACGAGCGCATCGGCTGCAAGACGATCTTCGCCACGCACTACCACGAGCTGACGCAGCTCGCGCAGGAGCTGCCGGCGCTGCGGAACTACAACGTCGCGGTGCGTGAGGTCGGCGACCAGGTGCTCTTCCTCCACAAGCTCCAGCCGGGGGGCGCGGACCGGTCGTACGGGATCGAGGTGGGGCGGCTGGCGGGGCTGCCGGAGGCGGTGATCGGGCGCGCGCGCGAGGTGCTCGGCGTGCTCGAGGGGGAGGCGCTGGTCGCGGGAGGCGGGAGGCGGGAGGCGGGGCGCGCAGTTGCGGGAGGCGGGAGGCGGGAGGCGGGAGGCGCGGCTGTGGATGCGCAGCTCGGGCTCTTTGCAACTGCGCCGCATCCGGCGGTCGAGCGGCTGAAGTCGCTCGATGCGAACGTGATGACGCCCATCGAGGCGTTGGGCGTGCTGGCGGAGCTGATCGACGCGGCGAAGGCGTAGCCCGCCGCACTGACCGCGGGGCTCCTCGCCGGGGGGCCGAGGCCGTCCTACATTACGAGCATGTTCCGCATGCACAGGATCGTGGCGGCCGCGGTGCTCGCGACGAGCGCGCTGGCCGCCGGCTGCCTCGACGACAAGCAGACGAAAGCGCTCGCGAAGAGCTTCGAGAGCGGCGGGGCACGGCCGGACGAACCGCCCGTCATGGTGAACAAGGAGCTCCCCTTCCGCTACCCGGCGGCGCTGTACGCGCGGAAGGTGCAGGGGAACGTCACGCTGCGCCTGTTCATCGACCAGGACGGCCGCGTGCACCCGGAGTCGACGCAGGTGGAGGAATCGAGCGGCTACGGCTCGCTCGACACCGCCGCGGTGCGCGGCGCCAGCGAGCTGCAGTTCGTCCCCGCGAAGCAGCACGGCCAGCCGATGGCCGTCACCATCCTCTTCCCCGTCTTCTTCCGTCATCCCGACGCGCCGCCGCTGCCCGGGGATACGATACTGCACCAGGGGGACGAGGGACGCGGGACGAAGGACGCGCCCCAACCATGAGGCTGAAGTCGCCAACGTCCAGCGTACGCCGCGATCGCGTCCCTCGTCCCTCGTCCCTCTTCCCCCGATGATCGAACGCAATCGCCAGCCCTACGACACCGTCCTCGAGACCATCGGCTGGACGCCGCTGATCCGGCTGAACAAGGTCACGCGCGGCATCCGCACGCCGGTGTACGTGAAGGCCGAGTTCTTCAATCCCGGCGGGTCGATCAAGGACCGCATCGGCCTGCCGATCATCGAGCGCGCCGAACGCGAGGGGAAGCTCCGGCCCGGCGGCACGATCGTCGAGGGGACGAGCGGCAACACGGGGGTGGGACTCGCCATCGCCGCGGCGCTCAAGGGATACCGCTGCATCTTCACCCTGCCGGACAAGATGTCGCAGGAGAAGGTGCGGCTGCTCAAGTCGTTCGGCGCCGAGGTCATCATCACGCCGACGGCGGTGCCGCCGGACCACCCGGACAACTACGTGATGATGGCGAAGCGGATCGCCCACGAGACGCCTAACGCGATCCTCGCCAACCAATTCTACAACGAGGCGAACCCGCAGGCGCACTTCGAGACGACGGGGCCGGAGATCTGGGAGCAGACGGAGGGGAAGGTCACGCACTTCGTCTACGCGGCGGGAACGGGGGGCACGATCACCGGCGTCGGCCGCTACCTCAAGTCGCGGAACCCGAGGGTCCAGGTGATCGCCGGCGACCCGGCGGGCTCGATCCTCGCCGAGATGTGGCGCACGAAGGGCGCGGCGAAGCCGGAGGGCGCGCCGTACAAGGTGGAGGGGATCGGGCAGGACAAGGTCCCCGGCACGCTGGACATGAGCATCGTCGACGACTTCATGACCGTGACGGACAAGGAGTCGTTCGCGATGGCGCGGCGGCTGACGCGCGAGGAGGGTCTGTTCGCCGGCGGCTCGGGCGGACTGATCACGCACGTGTCGCTGCACGTCGCCCGGCGGCTGGACGACCCGAACGCGCTCGTCGTCGGCGTGCTCCCGGATACGGGGGAGCGCTACCTCTCGAAGCTCTACAACGACGAGTGGATGCGCGAGAACCAGCTCCTCGAGCCGGACCGCACGACGGTGGCCGGGGTGCTGGACACGAAGGCGACGCCGGCGCACGAGATCGTGAGCGTCGCGCCCGGCACCACGGTGCGGCAGGCGCTCCGGCTGATGTCGCAGCACGACATCTCGCAGCTCCCGGTGATGGAGGGAGCGAACTGCGTCGGCTCGGTGAGCGACTGGTCGCTGTCGGCGAAGAGCCTGGAGAACACGAAACTGCTCGACGCGACGGTGAGCGAGGTCATGGACCCGCCCTTCCCGATGGTCGATAGTGAGCAGCCGGTCGACCAGGTCGCGAAGCTGCTGTCGAAGAGCAACCCGGCGGTGCTGGTGCGGTCGGACGGGAAGGTGCTGGGGATCGTCACGAGATCGGACATGCTGAGCTATCTCATGGCGCGCTGACGCCGGCTATTACTGGAACCCGACAGAACTGCGGACTGCGGACTGCGGACTGCGGACGTACTGCGGACTGGCGATTGCGGAC
>CAMLIT010000016.1 GCA_946480295.1 uncultured Gemmatimonadota bacterium | reverse complement strand
GATGTCGCGCGCGCGCGCGTGCTCTGCGCCCGGGGCGCGATCAGCGCGCGTGATCTCGCGGTCGCCGAGCACGCGGCGGCGGTCGCGCGCTCGGAGCTGGACGCGGCGCAGGCACGCACTCGCGCGGACGGCGCCGCGCCGGCGGCTCTGGCCGAGATCACGCGGGCCCGCGCCGCCGTCGCCGCCGCCGAAGCGCAGCTCGCGCTCACTCGCCTCGTCGCGCCGGCCGGGGCTACCGTCCTGACGCGCGACGTGGAGCCGGGCGACCTGGTCGTGCCCGGGCGCGTGCTGTTCGATCTGGCGCTCGACGGCGCCACGCAGCTCGTCGCGTACCCGCGCGAGGAGAACCTCGCCGAGCTGCATCCGGGCGCTCGCGCCGTCGCGTCGGCCGACGCCTTCCCGACGCGCACCTTCGCCGCGCGCGTCGCCTCGATGGCGCCGGTCATCGATCCCGCGCAGGGCACGGTGGAGATCCGTCTCGCGGTGCCGGACCCGCCATCGTACCTCCGTGCCGACATGACGGTATCCATCAACGTCGAGGTCGCGCGCCGCGACACGGCGCTCGTGCTGCCGCTCGATCGTGTCGGGGACGCGAGCGTCGCGGCGCCATGGGTCATCGTCGAGCGTGACGGACGCGCCGAGCGACGGAGTGTCCGCCTCGGGCTCCAGGGCGACGGAGCGGTCGAGATCGTGGCGGGCCTGCGACAGGGCGAGCGGGTGCTGCCGCCGACGGTCGCCCCGGGCGACCGGGTGCACGTGCGGGAGGCGCCTGGCGGCGCCGGAGCGCCGTAGCGATGCCCTTCGAGCTGCTCGTCGCGCTCCGCTACCTGCGCGAGGGTCGCGCGCAGACGTGGCTCATCCTCACGGGTGTCGCCGTCGGCGTCGCGGTGATCATCTTTCTCTCGGCGCTCATCACGGGCCTTCAGCAGAGCCTCATCGACCGCACCCTCGGCACGCAGGCGCACGTGGTCGTGCGCCCGCCCGAGGACATGCCGCGGCTGCTGCCCGCGCGCGACGGCGTGCTCCGCGCGCCGCTCGTCGAGCGCCCGGCACAGCGGGTGCGCTCGATCATCCAGTGGCAGCGCGTCATCGCCGACATCGCCGCGCTGCCCGGCGTGGCCGCCGTCGCGCCGACGATCGCCGGACCGGCGATGGCCGTGCGCGGTGACGGGGCGAGCTCCGTGGCCGTCCGCGGGATCGACCTCCGCAGCTATCGCGACATCGTCGACCTCGCGGGGTTCCTGAAGGCCGGTCGGCTCGACCTCGAGGGCTTCCATGCCGTGATCGGCACGGAGCTCGCCCGCTATCTCGGCCTCGGGGTCGGCGATCGGATGCGGCTGCGCGTCGGCACGGACAGGGGCGGCGTCTACACGATCAGCGGCATCATCGACCTCGGGAACAAGGACCTCAACCAGCGCTGGGTGTTCGTCTCGCTGCGCGCGGCGCAGAGCATGTTCGGCCTCGCCGGCGGCATCTCGACGATCGAGGTACGCGGCGCGCGCATCTACGACGCGGAGCCGCTCGCCCAGGCGATCACCGCACGCACGGGGCTCGTCGCCGACAGCTGGATGCGCACCAACGAGCAGCTGCTCGTCGGCCTCCGCTCGCAGAGCGCGTCGAGTCGGTTGATCCAGACCTTCGTGATCCTCGCCGTCGCCCTCGGCATCGCCAGCGTGCTCGCCGTGTCCGTGGTGCAGAAGTCGCGCGAGATCGGGATTCTCCGCGCCACCGGCACCCGGCGCGCCCAAGTCATGCGCATCTTCCTCGTGGAAGGCGCGATCCTCGGCCTCGTCGGCTCGGTGGGCGGGATCCTCCTCGGGTCGGCGCTGGCGCGGGTGTTCGCCGGCATCGCACGCAACCCGGACGGGTCGCCGACCTTTCCCGTCGCGCTCACCACCGCGCTCTACCTGCGCTCGACCGCGATCGCCCTGGCGGTCGGAATCGGGGCGGCGCTCCTCCCCGCGCGGCGCGCGGCGCGCATGCGGCCGGCGGAGATCATCCGGTACGGGTGAGCACGATGGCCGCGCCGACCGTCGAACCGCTGCTGCGCCTCGAGGGCGTGACCAGGGACTACGGCGGGCACGTCGTCACGCGCGTGCTGCGCAGCGTCGATCTCGTCGTCGCACCGGGCGAGTTCCTCGCCCTCACCGGCGCGTCAGGCTCCGGGAAATCTACGCTGCTGAACATCATCGGTCTCCTCGACCGCCCCACCACCGGCCGCATCGTGTTCCAGGGCGGCGACGTGTCGCGGCTCGACGAGGCGCAGACGACCGCGCTGCGCGGCCGCGCGATCGGGTTCGTCTTTCAGTTCCACTACCTGCTGCCCGCGTTCACCGCGGCGGAGAACGTCATGCTGCCGCTGCTGGCCGACCGCGGGCGTCGCGACGGCGAGATGGCCGCACGCGCCAGCGCGCTGCTCGCGGAGGTGGGGCTCGCCGAACGCGCCACCTTCCGCGCGACGGACCTGTCCGGGGGCGAGCAGCAGCGCGTCGCGCTCGCGCGCGCGCTCGTCATGCGCCCGTCGCTCGTCCTCGCCGACGAGCCCACGGGCAACCTCGACTCCGAGTCCGGCGCGCAGGTGTTCCGGCTGCTGCGCGCGTTCAACGCGCGGTACGGGACGACCTTCGTCGTGGTGACGCACGACGACCACCTCGCGAACCGGTGCGATCGCATCGTGCACCTGGTGGACGGGAGGGTGGAGGGGCCGGCGACGCGAGCGTGAGGCGTCGCGGGCTGGACGCGCCGAGGTGACTCGCGCCGGTCTTCGTCGGAAGTTGCGCATCGATCGCCGAGCGGGTACGGTATCGCGACCCCGACACCCACACGAGTATGAGATTCCGCAGCCTCGCCGCGACGGCCATCGCGCTGTCGACCGCCGTCCCCGCCTTCGCCCAGGTCACGCCGCGTTCCGCGGCGACTCGTGCCCGCACCGGCAATCCGGAGCGGCGCGCGGCGGCTCTCGTGGCGCGGATGACGCTCGAGGAGAAGGCGAGCCAGCTCGTGAACACCTCGCCCGCGATCCCGCGGCTCGGCATTCCCGCGTACCAGTGGTGGAACGAAGCCCTGCACGGCGTGATCGGCGACCCGTACGCTACCAACTACCCCGAGCCGATCGGGCTCGCCGCCACCTTCGACGCACCGCTCGTGAAGCGCATGAGCGGCCAGATCGTCGACGAGCTGCACGCGATCCGGGCGCGCAAGCTGGCCGAGGGACACGTCTTCAGCTTCGCCGCCGGGCTCGACGTCTGGGCGCCTAACGTCAACATCGTCCGCGATCCACGCTGGGGACGCGGCCAGGAAACCTACGGGGAGGATCCGTTCCTCACCGCCCGCCTCGCCGTCGCGTACGTCACCGGCTTCCAGGGCTCGAGCGCATCGCCGAGGGGCATCGCGACGCCCAAGCACTTCGCGGTGCACAGCGGGCCGGAGCCCACGCGCCACCGCGCCGACGTCACCGTCTCGCTGCACGACGAGCGCGATACGTACCTGCCGGCGTTCCGCGCGGCGGTGACCGAGGGGAAGGCGGGCTCGGTGATGTGCGCCTACAACTCGATCAACGGCCAGCCGGCGTGCGCGAACGATTTCCTCCTGCGCCAGACGCTGCGCGGCGCGTGGGGGTTCAAGGGCTACGTGGTCTCGGACTGCGAGGCGGTCGCCGACATCTGGCAGGGGCACAAGTACGCGAAGGACGCGGCCGCGGCCTCCGCGGACGCCATCCGCACGGGCGTGGACAACGAGTGCACGGTGGCCGGCTTCTTCGATTCGCTCTCGTTCCATCGATCGCAGAACTACGTGGACGCGGTCCGGCGCGGCGACCTGCCGGAAGCGGACGTCGACTCGGCGCTCATCCGCCTGCTCGCCGCGCGCATTCGCCTGGGCGACCTCGATCGCGGCGCGGCCAGCGCGCGCCCGGCGGCTTCGATGGCGGCGTACGCGCCGCCCGCGGCACATGGCGCGCTCGCCGAGCGCGCCGCCGAGGAGTCGATGGTCCTGTTGAAGAACGATGGCGTGCTGCCGCTCGCGTCACGCGGCCACGCGGGTGGCCGGCTCCGCGTGGCCGTCGTCGGCCCGCTCGCCGACTCGCGCCACGTGCTGCGCGGCAACTACACGTCGCGCGAGACGGCCGAGCTGCCGTCGATCTACGATGGCCTGCGCCGCGCGCTTCCGAACGCGGAGGTGACGCTCGTGCCCGCCGGCGCCTCGATCACCGACGGCGATCACGTGCCGCCCGGCGTGCTCCAGACGGAGGACGGACGTCCCGGCGTGACCGCGCGGTTCTACTCCGTGCTGCCCGATACGCTGCCGCCGCCGCGCTCGTATGGCGAGGCGTTCCGGCAGTTCGCGAAGCGGACCATCGCCGACACGCCGGTGGTCACGCGCGTGCTGCCATTCGTGAGCCTCGAGACGCTCGGCGGGCCGCCCATCCTGCCGAAGGGCGGCCGGATCGTGGCCAGCGGCTACCTCGTGCCGAAGACGACGGGGACGTACCGCCTGGGCGTCGACGGCGGCTCGACGACCCTGTCGTTCGGCGGCCAGACGCTCGCGTCGACGGTCGGCCGATCGGGCGGCCTGCCGGTGTTCGGCACCGTGCGGCTCCAGGTGGGGGAGCGCTATCCCTTCTCGGTGACGAGCAGCGGCCCGCGCGGCGAGCTGGGCTCATTCGTCTGGCAGCGCGTCTCCGCCGATCCCGACTCGGCGCTGGTGGCCGCGGCGAGGGACGCGGACGTCGTCGTCGCGGTCGTGGGCATCACGTCGAGCCTCGAGGGCGAGGAGGGGAGTCAGGATCTCGACGGCTTCAAGGGCGGCGACCGTACCACCTTCGACCTGCCGGCGGACCAGGGGCACCTGCTCGAGGCGGCGAAGGCCACGGGCAAGCCGCTCGTCGTCGTGAACCTGAGCGGCAGCGCGATGAACCTCGACTGGGCGAAGCGGAACGCGAACGCCATCGTCCAGGCCTGGTATCCCGGCCAGGCGGGCGGGCTCGCCGTCGGCCGCGTGCTGTCCGGTGCCGTCGATCCGGCGGGACGGCTGCCGGAGACCTTCTACGAGAGCGTGTCGCAGCTCCCGCCCTTCGACGACTATGCGATGCAGGGACGGACGTACCGCTACTTCACCGGCACGCCCGTGTACCCGTTCGGCTTCGGCCTGAGCTACACGACCTTCGCGTACGCGCCAGTGCATGTCGCCCCGTCCGGCCGGTCGACGGCCGACGGCATCGTGGTGCGCACCTCGGTTCGAAATACCGGCGCGCGCGCCGGCGACGAGGTCGCGCAGCTCTACCTCACCTTTCCCGATTCCGCCGGCGTTCCGCGGCTGGCGCTGCGCGGCTTCCAGCGGGTGCACCTCGCGCCGGGCGAGCGGCGGACGATCGAGTTCCACCTGGGACCGCGCGACCTGAGCTCCGTCTCTCCCGAGGGGCAGGTTCAGGTGCTCGGCGGCGAGTATCGCGTCTACGTGGGTGGCGGGCAGCCGGGCTCGGGGCTCCCCACCGTGTCGGCGCCATTCACGATCGCGACGAGCCGCGAGCTGCCCGAGTGAGGAGCCGTGCATCCGCCTCGGCCGCGCCTCACCGCATTGCCGCCGCCCCCATGATCGGCCCCAGGTTCTCCGGCGAGAAGAACACCGCCGGCGAGATCGTCCCGGCGTTCATCCGCACGAACCCGTCCATCGCCGCCTGGTTGCCGTGGATCGCCCCGAGGAGCTGCTGCATCTCCGGCGGCGGCGGCTCGAGCGACGCGAGCTGGCAGGTGAACTCGTACATCGGCAGCGCATGCTCGTCGCGCTCGCGCTGGGACTCGGCCATCACGTCGCCAAACGAGCGGCGGCCGGAGAGCGCGGCATCGAGCGCGGCGGAGCAGCGCTCGGCGTCGCCGAACGCGTCCGAGATCCCCTGCGCGGTGATCGGATCCTTCGTGTAGCCGGCGTCGCCCACGAGCACCCAGCCGGGGCCGTACGGGGTGCGGAAGAAGTTCGTGACGGGCATCCCCACGAAGGGCGCCTCGCGCCGCGCGCCGCGCACGCGCTCGGCGAACGCGGGGGCGAGGTCCAGCATGCGCAGGAAGTGGTGCTCGACGTCGTGCTTGTTGGTCTCGAACTCCGCGTACGGCCAGCCGCCGACGATGATCGTCAGGCCGTCGTGCGTCTGCGCCGCCCCGAACCCGCGACGCTCGCGGATGAAGATGTCGTAGCGGCCGTGCATGGGGAGGCCGCTCCAGTAGCTGTAGTAGCCCGCGAGCAGCGGCGGCCGCTCGTGGTACTGCTCGGCGCCGACGGCGCGGGCGAGCCGGGAGCGGTGGCCGTCGGCTCCGGCCACGATCGTCGCGCGCTCCTCCACGGGCTCGCCGCTCTTCGAGCGCCCGCGGATGCCGACGACGCGGCCGTCCTCGACGAGGATCTCGTCCACGGTGAAGCCCTCGCGCACCTCCACCCCCGCCGCGGCGGCCGCGTTCACGAGCAGCGCGTCGAGCACGGTGCGCCGCGGGCAGTAGGAGACCGGCGACTCGTCGGTCCCGGGAGAACCCGAGATGGTGACGGGGCCGAAGTCGAAGGTGTAGGTGTGCATCGGCGGGCAGCCGGTGGCGACCAGGTCGTCGAGGAGGCCCCAGCGCGCGAGGGCGGCGGCGCCGCGCGGCTGCAGGATGTGGGTCGAGATGGTGTCGCTCGGGAAGGTGGCTCGATCGACGAGCAGCACGCGGTAGCCGCGGCGGGCGAGCAGCATCGCCAGGGGCGAACCGGCGCAGCGCGCGCCCAGTACGATCACGTCGTAAGCCTTGCTCATCGTTGGTCCTCGCGTTTTTTTGTCCGTCGCCTGCCCCTTCGTCCGCAGGCTCCCATGCAGCGCAGGCATCGTATGGCGCCGGCGGGCGGCATCACCATCCCATGAACGTGGGAGGGCGCCGCGGCGGGGGGCGGCGTATTCGTGGTGACCATATGAGTGAACGCGCACGCAACCGATGCCGGGAGCGACTGAAGTCGCTGGCCGGCGCCCGGCTCGACCCGGAGCAGGCGAGGCTCGCGGCCCTCGAGGAGCTGCGCCGCGCGGTGGGATTCGAGCGCTGGTGCTGGCCGCTCACCGATCCGGGGAGCGGCCTCGCGATGAGCGGGATCGCCAGGTTCGACGTCTGGCCGTCGCTGCCACGGCTCATCGCCCTCCAGGAACACGGCGACGTGGCGAGCTGGCCGGAGCTCATCCTCGGCCCGCGCGCGAGCGTGTCGCTCAGCGCCGTCACCGGCGGCAAGAAGGAGCGCAGCCGCTTCTGGCGGGAATGCCTGCAGCCCTACGGGATCGGCGACACGCTCATGACCGCCTGCCGGGAGCGCGAGGGCTGCTGGGGGAGCATCGAGTTGATGCGCGACAGCGACGAGCGCGCGTTCGACGCGGACGACGTACGGCTGCTCGAGGAGCTCGCGCCGACGCTCGGGACGCTGCTGCGGCGCAGCCTCGCGCTGAGCTGGCGCGACGAAGGGGGCGACGCGAGCGTTCCCCCGCCGGGCACGTTGATCCTCGATCGCGAGCTCTCGGCGTCGGGCTGGACGTCGCCCGCCCGCGCCTGGCTCGAGCAGCTCCAGCCGGGCGGCGGGATGCTGCCGCCGGCGATCTACGAGATCGGCACGCGCGTGCTCGCGCGCGAGCGGGCCGACGATGCGCACCCGCTGCCGGCGCGCGTCCGCATCCGCACGCCGTCGGGACGGTGGTCGGTGATCGAGGGGGCGATGCTGGAAGGGGGTGACGAGGCGCGCGTCGCCATCACCCTGCGCGCCGCGTCAGCCGAGGAGGTGGTCGACGTGCTGTGCAGCGCGCACGGACTCACGCGCCGCGAGCGCCAGCTCGTCGCGCTCCTCCGCGCCGGACTCGCCACGAAGCGGGTGAGCCACGCGCTCGGCATCTCGCCGTACACGGTGCAGGACCACCTGAAGGCGATCTTCGAGAAGACCGGCGTCCACAGTCGACGCGAGCTGATCTCGCACCTGGTCGGCAGCGCGCACGCGGGGGGCACGGAGCTGAAGGCGGCGGGGTGAGGCGCGGGGGCGGGCCGCCCGCGCCGTCACGCCGCTCTGCGCGAGGCTATCCCTGCTTCCGCTCGTGGATCACCGACCACGACACGCCGAACCGGTCGCGCAGCATCGCGAACCTCGCCGCGAAGAAGGTCTCCTCCAGCGGCATGTAGATCTCGCCGCCGTCGGCCAGCAGCCGATAGACGCGCTCCGCCTCCGCCGTCGAGTCGACCGCCAGGTAGAGGTACGCGCTCCGCATCCGCTGGAAGTGCTCCGGCGGCACGTCGTTGCCGATGAGCACCGTGCCGCCGATGTCCATGCGCGCGTGGATCACGGCCTGGCTGGCGTTCGGCGGCGGGTCGGGCATGTCGGCCTGCCGAACGAGCATCGTCAGGCGGCCGCCGAGGTGGCGCTCGTAGAACCGGAACGCCTCCTCGCAGTTGCCGCCGAAGTTGAGCTGGGTGTAGAGGATCATGTCACACCTTGGCGCGGCGGGCGGACGGCCGGGGGCCGAGGATCGCGCGCACGCGCGCATCGCGCACGTAGAGCCCGGCCCAGAGGAGCGCCGCGAAGTACACCGGGAAGAGCGTGTGCGAGAAGAGCGGCGCGTCCACGCGCACGTTGGACGCGACGGCGCCGCCCAGGTATCCGGTCAGGAGGATGGCGCCGAGGACCGCCGTCTGGGGGATGGCGAAGAGGACCGTGCAGACGAGGGCGAGGACGCCGATCAGCGGCACCTGGTGCGGCTGATACCCGAGCTGCGCGGTTCCCTCGACGGCGGCCCTCGCCGACAGGAGCTTGGCGCCGACGTCGAACGCGAGGAAGAGCAGCACGAGGGCCGTGGACACGCGGCCGAACCAGCGCGCGGCGGCGGAGCGGTCGGCGGGCGTGGACAGGGCGCGGGACGGTGCGTCGAACAGCGTGGCTGACATGATGGCCTCCAGGTGGTGTCGCGTACTCTGACTCCCGGAGGCCCCGAAAGTCATCGGTACCGCGTCGGGGAAGACGACGCGACGCCGGCGCCGCAGGTGAGCGGCTGGCTGGTGCGCAGCCGGAGGACGATGTTCACCAGCCCGACGGCGAACAGCACCCACTTCGTGAGGTCTTCCGGCAGCACGAGGCCGATGCCGAACGCCAGCTTCAGGCTCTCGCCGATGATCGCGGCGGCCGCGGTGAGCGCCGTGAGCCCGTTGATCCAGACCGTTCGGCTGCGCAGCACCGGCTTCGCTTTGGCACCGGTCGGCCGTGGCGGGACGGCCGGCGCGACCACGTCCCGGACGACGACGGGCACGGTCGCCGGCGCGATCGTCGCCGCTGGCGCGACGGCAACGACCGGATCGTTCGACGCGAGCGTCGACGGAAGCGGAAGGGATGGCGGCGGCTCGTCGGTCGACTCGTCGGCCGCCGCCTCGTCGGCCGCGCGACGCTCGGCGCTGCGGCGGTCGTAGACGAGCGAGCGCCGCCCCTCCATGTCCGTCGGCCGCAGGAGCTGCAGGACGAGGGCGCGGAAGCGCGGCCAGTCCCAGCCGGCCGGGTCGGTGCGCTGGCCCGGCGCGATCTCGGCGTGGCCGACCACGTCCGTGAGCGCGAGCCCCTGCCGGCAGTAGTGCGCGACGATCGCCGCCACGCGCGCGTACTGCGCCGCGGTGTACGGCTCCCCGTCGTTCCGGTTGGCGATCTCGATGCCGAGCGTGATCGAGTTGACGTCGGCCGTGCCGCGCCACCAGGCGCGCCCCGCGTGCCAGGCCCGCTGCTGGTCGCCGACGAGGCGCGTCGCGCGCCCGCTGCGGCCGACGAAGAGGTGGCAGCTCACGCGACTACGCGGGGAGCGGAGCCAGGCCAGGGCGCGCCCCTCGTGCCCCGCGTCCTGCGTGGCGTGCAGGACGATGCCGGCGATGGCCGGCGCCTGCCGGGCGTCGTGGTTGGGGCTCGGCGCCAGGTGGTCGCCGGTGTATGACGTGAGCTGCAGCAACGTGATCACGCGCCGTCCTCCCGGTGGCGTGCGACAGGCCGTGCCCTCCGCACGGCGCAGTCGGCCAACGTCGCAAACGCCGGACCTCGCGGCCGGAAAGGGCGCCGCACCCCACTCGTTAGGCAGCCGGGGGCCGGCCGCGCGCCCGGCGCGCCGTACGCCCGTGCTCGGCAGCGGAGGCCGCATCCTTGTGACCTTGCGCACTTGACTCGACGTGGCACCGCGCCGAAGTTGCGCGCCCGCTGCAGCGCGCGCGATGTGCACGGACACGTGACGCGTGCAGGATCGCGCGCGAGATCACGCGGCGGCACACGAGCCGAGCAAGGCATACGAATTGCACCGCTCGAGCACGGGACGCGACGACGGCGTCACGCGCGTCCCGGACAAGAACTGAATTACTGATTGCGTGAGTCACCGCCGACGGAGGCGGCCACCCGGCCACCTCCGTCGTGTTCTTTCAACATGACGCTCGTCGCGGCGCGCCTCTGCTGGAGACGCGCAGTGGTGGTATTGCCTCCGCGAGGCCATACCGGCGTTCGGATCGTCGCACCCCCGGATTCCCGGGAGACAGCCACACGGCGTCCCTGCACGACGCCGACGTGCGCTGTGTCCCTGTGATAGATCGTTGCACGATCGAGTTGGGCGTGGCGTAGTCGAGCACGGAAACCCTCTACAAGCACGGGTGGAGTATGGCCATCAGCTACGACAGGGCACCGGCAGGACGTTCTCAGCAGTCTGCCTCGAGGGGCGGCGTCCAGAAGATGGGCGGGGCATCCGGGCTGGCGGACGTGCTCGCCGTGATCCTCGAGAAGGGGATCGTGGTCGACGCGTGGGTGCGTCTCTCGATCATCGGCATCGAGATCCTGACGCTGGAGATCCGCGCGGTGATCGCCTCCGTCGATACGTACCTGCGCTACGCGGAGGCCATCGGGCTCACCGCGCTCGCCGCGGCCCCGCGCAACCAGCAGATCGCGCAGCAGCTGGCCGGCGCGCTCCCCGAGGTGCTGGGGCTCGCCGACGAGGAGATCCTCGCGTATCTCGAAGCCCACCCGGATGGCGTGCGCCTCAGCGAGCTGCAGGCGTATTTCGGCGCCGACCGCACGGAGCTGGAGACGATCCTCAATCGGCTCGTCCAGGAGGACCTCGCGTCCCTCGATGCCCAGCGTGGCATCTACCGGCCGGGGAGCGTCCACGCGCCGTCCGTCACGCCGGGGACCCTTCTCACGCCGCAGACGCACTGAGGCCGCTCTCGCGACCGCGGGAGGATGCGCATCATGAAAGCGACTGCATCGCAACCGGCGACGTACGTCTACGGGGTCGCGCCGGCCGAGCCGTTCCGCACCGGGAGCCCTCCGCTGAGGGTTCCCGGGATCGGCGGCCGGGGCACCCCGGTGCGCACCGTCGCCTTCGAGGACCTGGTGGCGGTGGTGAGCGACGTGCCCGGCTCCCGCTTCGACCTGTCGCGCGAGAGCCTGCTCGAGCACCAGCGGGTGCTCGACGAGGTGCTCGGCCGTTCCGACGTGCTCCCCTTCTCGTTTGGCACCGTCGCCGGCAGCGACGACGACGTCCGCGAGCTGCTCCTGCAGGGCGGCTTCGACGCGCTGCACGACCAGCTGCAATACGTCCGCGGCTGCATCGAGCTGGAGGTCAAGGCGTTCTGGGACCAGGAGCGGCTCTTCGCCGAGATCGCGCAGGAGAACGAGGAGGTGCGCGTCCTGCGCGACACGATCCCGCTCCTCCCGTACGACGAGGCGTCCGCGGAGAAGCTCGTCCTCGGGCAGCTCACCGAGGCGGAGATCGAGCTGAAGTCCGAGTGGGAAGCCGATCGCCTGCTCGAGCTGCTCGAGCCGATCGCGGTCGAGGTGCTCGTGAGCGCCAACCTGCGCGACACGATGCTGCTCAACGCCGCGTTCCTGGTGGAACGCGCGCGGGAGGCGGAGTTCGACGACGCGATGGACGGGCTCGCGAAGGCACACGCGGGGCGGTTCGTCTTCAACTACGTGGGGCCGCTCCCGCCGTACAGCTTCATCAACCTCGCCTTCGAGACGGAAGGCTAGTGCGATGGGGCTCATCGGCGGGCTCCTGCTCCTGCCCATCACCGGCCCGGTGTGGGCGTTCCGGCTCTTCCTCGAGCAGATCCGCGAGGAGGCGGAGGCGGTGCTGCACGACGAGGGACGCGCGTTCGCCGAGCTGATCGACCTGAGCATGCGCCACAACGCGGGACAGCTCTCCGACGCCGAGTTCGCCGAGCAGGAGACGGAGCTGCTGGAGCGCCTGAGCTCCATCCGCGAGTACAAGGAAGAGCTGCTGCACCCCGACGAGGACGAGGACGAGGACGTCGACGCCACGGTGGACGACGACGACGCGCTCGAATCGGAGCCGGACGACGGCGAGAGCGCGCTGCTCGCGCCCGAGCCGGACGTGAGGGAGGACAGCTGGTGACGACCGGAATCGACACACGGATCGCGGCGGGTCCGGCCACGTCGGAGACGGCCGGAGACACCGCGCGCGGATGGTATCTCTACGGCATCACCGCGCAGCGCGCGACGCTGGCGGCGGCGCTCGCCGAGGCGGACGCCGCGCACCCGGCGGACGCCGGCGCGATGCCTGACGAGTCCGAGCCCCTCGAGATGATCGAGTGCGGCGAGCTGGCCGCGGTGGTCAGGCCGGTGCGCCTGGCCGACTTCAGCCCGGCCGTCCTGCAGCAGCGCCTGCACGGCGCGTCCGAGCTGGAGGCGATGGTGCGGGCGCACAACCGCGTGATCGACGCGATCCATGCGCGGCAGGCGATCCTGCCCGCCAGGTTCGGCGTCGTCTACCCGCGCGACGGCGACATCGTCTCGGCGCTGCGTTCCGGCGGCGAGGATCTCGTGCCGCGGCTCCAGCGCCTCGAGGGGTGCGACGAGTGGGCCCTGCACCTGTACGCCGACGGCGCCGTCGTACGCGAACACGTCGCGGCGCACGCGCCGGCGCTCGACCGCCTGCGCGATGCGCTCGCGGCGGCGAAGCCGGGTCGGGCCTGGTTCCTCGAACGGCAGTTCCGCGCCGAGCTGGAAGCCGCGACGCGAGACGCGCTGGTGGCGCTCGCCCAGGACGCCTACGACCGGCTGGCGGGTGTCGCCGTGGCCGGACTGGTGAACGCGGCCGGTTGCGACGCGGACGCCGACGGCGATCTGGAGATCCTGCGCGCGGCCTTCCTCGTCGCGCGCGACGGCATGGAGCGATTCGACGCCGAGCTGCGCGCCATCGCCGATGCCGGCGAGGGGCTTCGCTGCGCGTGCAGCGGGCCGTGGCCGCCGTACAGCTTCGCGATCGGGCACGCGGAGGACGCGGGATGACGCACCCTCCGCTGCAGTCGGCGCAGGCTGCCGCGCGCCGTGCGCAGGAGGTGACCCTCCTCGATCTCCTCGACCGGGTGATCGATCACGGGGTCATCCTCGCCGGCGACGTCACCCTCTCGGTGGCGGACGTGGACCTGATCTACCTGGGCCTCCGCGTTCTCCTGGCCCCCGTCGAGCGGCTGCCCGACCTGATGTCCCGCGCGGCGGTAGACGATCGGCGCGAGGTGGCCTGTGCCTGACTCGTGCTACGTCTACGCGATCGTACGCCGCGACGCGCCCCTGCCGACGTCGGGCACGGCGAGCGTCCCCGAGCTCGCGCTGGTGCCCTGGCGGGAGCTGGCGGCTGTCACCGCGCGCACGAGTGACGACGCCACGCCCACCACGATGGAGGCCATCCTCCATCACGAGGCGGTCGTGGAGGCGGTGCGCCAGCGCGTGCCGGCGCTCCCGGTACGCTTCGGCACCGTCTTCCGGGACGAGTCGTCGGTCGCGTCGGCGCTCGCGGAGCGCTACGAGCCCCTCGCGGCCGACCTCGAGCGCCTCGGCGACAAGGTGGAGCTGAGCCTCACCGCCCTCTGGGCCGATCCTCCGTCCGACGACGAGCCGACCGCGGACGTGCGGCGCGACCCGGCGTGGACGAGCGACCACTCCGGAGCGCGCTACCTGCTCGCCCGTGCCGCCGAGCTGCGGCGGGACGATGCGACGAAGGAGCGCGCACGCGCGGCGAGCCGTGCGCTTGATGCGGTCCTGGGCGCGCTCGCACTCGACCGGCGGGTGTCGCTCGTTCCGACGCCGCGCGTGGCGCTGCGCACGAGCTACCTGCTGGATGCGGCGGACGTGGACGCATTCCGCGCCGCCTTCGACACGATGCGACGCGAGCATGGCGAGCTGCGCATGCTGCTGACCGGCCCCTGGCCCCCGTACAGCTTCGTCAGGCGGGCGGAGGGAGAGGACGGGACCGGTCCGGGCGACCGTTTCGCGGCGCTCGCGCGCACGCTGACCGACACGATGGGGGGACGCCCCGGCTGATGCCGCGGCGCGCAAGCCACAACCGAGGACGCAGGAGCGGCCATGTCGATCTTCAAGCACAGTACAGGCGAAGCGCAACAGACCACGACGGCTCCCTCCCCCGAGAAAGGGGCGGAGGGGGGCCAGCCCGAGCCGCAGGCGAGGCTGACGCCCCCGTTCGTCTCTCCCGCCGTCTCCGGGAAGGCCGCGGCGGCGCCTGGGGTCGTGCCGCCGCCGGCTGCGCCTGTCTATTCGATGCGGCCGCCGGAGCCGGCGGCGCGCATGGAGGCCGAGGCGGAGAGCGCGGTCGCCGAGAGCCTGCGGAGGACGCGAGAGGCGCAGGTGAGCGCGCAGCTCAGCGTCCAGGAACGGCTGGGAGTGGCCGTCCGCGCGGCGAGGAGCGCCGCGCCCGCGGCGGCGGTGCGGCGTCGGGCCGCGCAGCAACCCGCGCCGGCGTCGCCGCGGCCGGCGCATCGGCATCACCACTTCGACCCGATGGCGTACGCCCAGGCCGGGCTCCTGAACCTGGCGTGGCGGTGGCAGGAGGCCGGCTCCCCCATCCGCGCGATCCACACGTACATGGAGCTGCTCGCGCGGTATCCGGGAACCCCGGCCGCCGCTGCCGCGATCGCGGATCTCGTGGAGCTGTCGAACAAGCTCGCGGAGCAGGGAAACTTCCACACGGCGCTCAGCATCTTCGACGATCTGGAGCACCTGCAACGAATGCTGGAGGAGGAGTGAGCCCCATGCCGGGCGCCGAAGGCCGAGGCGGAGCCGCGGCGACGTCGAGCGATCCGCTCGATCTCGCCGGCCGCCTCTCGGGTGACGTGGACGCGCTCGAAGACTTTGCCCGTGAGATCGGCGCGCGGCGTGAAGCCGTGACGCCGGAGCGTGACGCGGCTGGCTTCCTGCCGCGGCGCATCAACGCGGACCAGACGACGGTCGAGCGGGACCTGGCGAAGGTCGTGCTCGCGCTGGTCGACCTCGTCCGCCAGCTCATGGAGCGGCAGGCGGTCCGGCGCGTGAACGCCGGTTCGCTGAGCGAGGACGAGGTCGAGCGCATGGGCGAGACCTTCCTCAAGCTCGAGCGCCGGATGGTGGAGCTGAGGGAAGCGTTCGGGCTGCGGCGCGAGGATCTCGACCTGAGCCTCGGTCACCTCGGGGATCTGCTGTAGGCACGCCGGTCCAGCATCGGCTGCCCCGGTCGGGGCATCCGACCACGGAGTCACCGGGAAGGAGTGGAATGCAATGACTGGCAACGGCAACGGCAACGGCAACGGCGACGGACGGATCACGACCATCCTGAACGGCGGCCGCCCGGAGGGCCGGCGACTGGCCGGTACGTCGCAGGGTGGGTCGTCCAACCTGGCCGACCTGCTCGAGCGCGTGCTGGACAAGGGCATCATCATCGCCGGTGACATCACGCTCTGCCTCGGCGAGATCGAGCTTCTCCAGATCAAGATCCGCCTCCTCATCGCCTCCGTCGACAAGGCGCGCGACATGGGGATCGACTGGTGGCAGCACGACCCTGCGCTCTCCTCCGCCGCGCACAGGGGTGCGGAGCAGCGGGACGAGATGATGGAGCGGCTCGAGCGGCTGGAAGCGATGCTCACGCCGCTCGTCCAGGAACGCGCGCAACAGCTCGCCCAGACGCAGGTCGGCGCCGACGAACAGGCGACGGAGCGCCCGGCCTGAGCCCCTTGTGGACATCACGATCGCCGCGGCCCGGTTGGATCGCCACCGGCCGCTCTTCGCAGGAGCCATCGATGCGGCACCTTCGTCTCTGCCTGATCCTCGGCGTCGTCTCCACCCTTCCGGCGTGCGTGAAGACTCCGTCCCTCCAGCCCATCGCGCAGGCCGGGGCGGATCTCCTCGGCGCGAGCTCCGGCATCCAGCGCGCGGGGGTGAGCGCGGAGAGCGCCGCCGTGAGCCTGAGGAAGGGGCTGGAGGGGCTGGACCCGGCGGGGATCAAGACGCTGCTGGCGACCAACGCGCAGCTCCGGACGGAGCTGGACAGCGTCGAGAAGCTCTACCTGCGCGGGATGGGCGAAGGGGTGGTCGACATCACCGGGCGCAGCGTGCAGGTGCGCGTCAGTCGCACGACGGGAGACCTCATCATCAACGCCTGGATCGACAAGCCGACGAACCAGTTCTGGAGCGGGCGGGTCACGAACCGCGAGATCAGCCTGCCCGTGGACGTCGAGTCGTTCCTGCGCGAGTACCCGATCAGGCGATGCAGGGACCTGACCGGCGCGGCGGCGACCGCGTGCATCGGGACGGCGCAGCGCGTGGCCCCCGCCGCCGCCGAGGTGCTCGTCCAGGAAGCGTTCCAGCGCTACCTGCGCACCGCTCCCGCGGCAGCCGCTCCCGACCTTCCGCCCAGCATCGCCAACCCGAGGTTCGGTGGCTCCGGGGAGCACAAGATCTATTTCCAGGTGGTGCCCGTCGCGCCCGATGCGAACGGCAACTGGTCGGCGCGACTCGAGATCTGGCTCGTGGACAACCAGTCCACCCAGGCGAACGTCTTCGTCTACGACGTCGACAACCGACGCTACCCGAAGCAGAAGATGGAGGAGCCCCTGCCACCGGTCGTGGCGACGCTCGTGATCAGGGCCACCCCGGAGAAGTAGCGACGCCGGAGCGGCGCGCGCCTGACGCGTCGTGCGTCACCGCCGTCCCCCGCCGACCCCGCAGCCATGCTCACGCGAGGGATCCTTCTCGCCGCCGTCCTGTCGTCGCTCGCCGCGTGTCATCGCGCGGTGCCGACCGTCGGGACGACACCCGCGAGTGCGTCGGACGAAGACGCGCCCGTCACGGCGCCGCGCCCGGAGGAGGCGTACGTCTCCGACCTGACGGCGATCGCGTTCGGCGACGCCTTCACGAGAGCGACGGCCGACGGAGCACCGGCGACGGACAGCCGGGCATCTGGCGCGGATCAGGCGATCGACGCGGCCGCGAGCCGCGACGGCGACGAGCTCCGGCGCTCGTGCGGGAGCGAGGGCGCGCAATCGCATGCGCAGGCGACGGCCGCGTTCCAGCCGCTGCCCGTGCTCGGCGTGCGGCAGTTCGGCTTCTCGCTCTCGACCACGACGTACGCGAAGGGCGGGCTCTGGCGCGGGCAGTTCGTCGTCTGCCGCGGCTCGCACAACACCCTCGCCACGGCGGATGCGCGCGCGACCGGACGGCTCGAGCTCACGCTCAACGCGAGCGGCGACGCGAGCGACACGCTGATCCTCCGGGTGTCGGGTGCGACGGCGCGTGAGGCGCATCTCGAGGTGCGGGACGGGCAGAACCGGCTGATCCCGCTCCGATCGGTGCCCGGCGAGACCTGGGTCGCGGCGACGCTCCCCCGCCCCGGCGCCTACAGTGTGCAGGCGTCGATCGCCGTGCACTCCGAACATGGCGGCAGCGGGAAGGCCCCCGCCCAGCGCGGGACGAGCTTCTCGGTGTCGGTGCAGAGCATGCGAGACGCGCTCGCGCTCGGTTTCGCGCGCGGCCCATCGAGCGCGGTCACGCTGCCGCTCCCGGTGTTCATGAGCACGGATGCGATGAGCGTGGCGCTCGACAGCGCGCTGTTCACCGACCAGCATCGGCTCTATCCCTGCGCGCGGGTGGACTGCGGGACGGACCGCCTGCGCGACGTGTATCTCGAGACGCCGCGGGTCAGCACGAGCGGCGGCTCGGTCGTGCTCGACATGGGGATGTCGGGCAGCTACCAGGTGGCGCTGATCTTCGGCGGCGGGGTGTCGGGGGCGATCCGCGCGACGGCGGTGCCGGTGGTCGAGCACGACACCCTCCGCTTCGAGGCGCCGAGTATCGACGTCGCCACGCACAACCTGATCGTGAAATGGCGGGCGGGCAGCTTCGAGAGGAAGCTGCTCGACCGCATCCGGAACGTACGGATCGACCTGACGCCGCAGCTCGAGGCGGCGGTGGCGAAGGCGCAGGACCAGCTGTCGGTGTCGTGGGGCGGGGCGTGCCTGCTCCTCACGGCGACGGAGGCGCACGTGCGATCGGTGCGCGTCGTGACGATCGCCCCGCAGGGCATCGTCGCCGACTTCGACATCGAGCTGTCCGAAGCGCCGGGCAGCGCGTGCCAGAAACGGAAGGCAATGCGCTGATCCTTCCTCGAGCGAACGACCGGGCGCGGTGGCTTCCCCGTGCGCGGCCTGCATCGTCACGTCCACCGTCCGCGATACTCGCCTGCGGATGATGGTGATCGGAAGGCGCCCAAGGTCCACTATTTGCCCGTTTGCGTGGTGTGTTCGGGCGACGACGTGGTCGCGGATGGCTGCCCAGCGCCTGGAGGACGGCGCGTGATCACGTTGCTGCAGCTCACGTCATACACCGGCGATCACCTGGCGCCGAGCCCCAACCACGACGCCCGGCAGGCGCCGGCCATCGCCGGCATCGTCCTGCACGCCACGCAGGACGCGGGGCACGAGGGGCGCGCCCTGGCCTGGCTCCGCTCCCCGCGTAGTCGCGTGAGCTGCCACCTCTTCGTCGGCCGCAGCGGGCGCGCGACGCGCCTCGTCGGCGACCAGCAGCGGGCCTGGCACGCGGGGCGCGCCTGGTGGCGCGGCACGGCCGACGTCAACTCGATCACGCTCGGCATCGAGATCGCCAACCGGAACGACGGGGAGCCGTACACCGCGGCGCAGTACGCGCGCGTGGCGGCGATCGTCGCGCACTACTGCCGGCAGGGGCTCGCGCTCACGGACGTGGTCGGCCACGCCGAGATCGCGCCGGGGCGGCGCACGGACCCGGTCGGCTGGGACTGGCCGCGCTTCCGCGCCCTCGTCATGGACAGCCTCGAGCCGACCGTCGCACTGGCGCCGGCGGAGCTGGCGCCGGCGCTCACGCCGGCCGCGCTTCCGTCGGTCGCCCTTCCCTCGGCCACCGCCGTCACGCCGGCGCGGAAGCCCGCACCGGTCGCGGCGACGTCGCGGCCCACGACACCGGCACGTCCGGCGTCGAAGGCGGCGTCACGCACGGCGACCCGCTGGTTGAACGCGCTCACGGTGCTCGCCGCCGGGGGAGTGCTGGTGGCCGATGCGCTCAACGTGGTGCACAGGGTGGGGATCACGCTGCCGGAGCGCGGCACGCCGTGGGCGCTGCTCGTGGTCGCGGTGGTGAACATCATCCTCCGCCTGGTCATCAAGCGGAAGCGCACGGGCAGGGAAGTCGACCGCCGCCTGCCCCCCAGGCCCCGCGGCGTGCCCGGGCAGGCCCCCCGGTATCACCAGGGAGGAGCGGTAGCAGGCCGGCGGTGAGATGGCCTGCGCAGTTCGAGCGCGCGAGGACTCGTCGCCCGCATCCGGGTAGCGGCCCTCGGCGTCGAGCACGACCCGCGTCCACGTCAGGCGCGGGGAGCGGCACGAGATGGCAGGAGATGTCGCATGGCCCGTTGGTTCACGAAGCTGATGCAGAAGGACCACGCTGGTTCGCGCCGCGCGATCACCGGAACCGCGCGCTCGAGCCAGTCGAGCGCGCGCAGGAATGCGCCCGCGCGGGACGCGCGATACGACGGCGTCGTGCGAATGCTGCGTGAACGCGACGCGGAGGACCGCGTCGCGCGAGAGAAGCGGAAGGGGTGGTACCGGCAGCACGTGCAGGGCGACGCGGTCGTCGGGAGCGGCGCCTCCGGCGTCGGCGCTCCGATGCGCCTCCACCGCTTGCGCACGAAGGTGCCGTGCCGGGCGACGCCGGAGGCGCGCGCGCTGCTCGACGCGCTCCGGAAGCGCCATCCGGGCCATACCGTCACCTTCGCGCACGTCTCGGGCAATCGGCAGGCGGTGATGCTCGTCGCCGGCGCCGGCGCGCAACCGAAGCAGATCGGCTGGGTGGAGCACTGCGTCCAGACGGACCCGAAGCTCTGCAACGTCCGCCACCAGGGACTGACGGTGGAGACCGACGCCGACGGCATGCTCGTTCTCCGATTCCGCTATCCGGCGACCGCGGTGCGGGTCTCCGGCGGGCGCGACCCGGAGGAGGGCGCGCTCGCACGGCGCGGCGACGCGGTGGCCCGCGTGGACTTCGCCGAGATCCGCCCCGCGCTGGAACCGCCACCGAACGACAGGGGGGCGGCGCCGCGCCTCGTCTGGGTCACGCGACCCGAGGTCGAGACGATCAACGCCCTGCGGAGTCGCGAGTACGAGGCATTCTACCTCCGGTTCAAGCTCGAGGTGCTCGCGGGCATCTGGAGCTCGCTCACGGCGCTGCTCGCGAGCTCGCCGGCGTCGGTGTCGCACCGGGGTGCGTACTACACCCTCGTGCGCGAGCCGGACGCCACGAACCGCCGGATCCACCAGCGGACGGTGGACGACAGCGGCCGCGTGGTCGACATCGGCTCGGACCGCACCTACGACGCCGCCGCCGCGACGGACATCCTGCTGCTCTACCTCGAAGGCGACGTGCTCGCCGACTTCGCCGACATCTGCTTCACCATCCAGAGCCTCGGCTCGGCGGCCGCCTGGTTCCTGAAGGAGGAGTTCTTCTCGATCATCCGCCGCTACTGGGCGGCGTCCCAGAGCCTCTCGTCGCGCTTCGGCAGCGACTTCGCGGCGGTGGTGCGCATGTCGCAGCGCGCGCTGCCGATGCCCGCGCAGGTGCCGCTGCTGAAGCAGGAGTGGATCAACCTTCGCCAGGCGCTGGTCGACCGATACGGCGAGGGCGGCCGGAAGGCGGCCGATCTGGTCGTACGCGATGTGAATCGACCGCGCGGCGGCGCGACGGCGTGGCCCTTCGCGACCGTCCCGGCGGGCGAGGTCAACGTCGGCCTGCGGGTGGTGTATCGGCAGGAGTGGAGGCATCTCGGCGTCCAGCGCGGCGAGGTGCTCCGCACGACCCCATCCGTTGCGAGGCAGCGGGAGCGCGCGCCGCTCGGCGCGGCGGATCCGCAGGGCGTCGAGACGGCCGTCGTGCAGGGCGACGCGAGGAGGACGCTGCACGAGATCGTGGACGAGGCGATCCGGGCGACGATCGGCGCGATGAAGTGGCCCCGGGACCGTGACGGCAGCGTCAACACGGGAGTGCGCGATCTCGCCGCCAGGACCGACATGGGCCTGGAGGCGGAGTGCCGCGAGAGCAGCCGCGAGACTACCGCGCGTGTCAGCGACGTCGTGCAGAGGATGGCGTGCGAGATCGACCGTCGCGCGCGAACCGCGGCGACCGCCGACGGGGAGGAGGAGGCGGATGCGCCATCCACGGTGGACGGTGACGACTCCGCCGACAATGACGCGGCGACTTACGTCCACAGCAGGCTGCAGAACCGCTACGAGGTCCTGACCCGACCGGCCGAGATACAGAACGTCGTCCTCGTCGCGGAGAAGCTCCCGACGCCGGCGGAGATCGACCTGTCCTGGGTGCGGCGGCACGACTGGATCCTCGCGAAGGTGCTGCTGGACGAATCCTTTCGCGACGCGCTCGACACGATCCGGCAGGACGCGGGCTCGCGCGATCCGGCGGTGCGGGGGCGGGTGCCCGCCGAGGGGCAGGGGGAGGTGGAGGCAAAGCGGGAACGGCTCTACGAGCACGTCAGGGCGAACGTCCTCCACTACCAGCGCGCCATCTGGCAGGAGGAGGATCCGCAGCAGCGGAGCATGCGCTACAGGAAGTCGGGCAGGAAGGTGCCGCTCGACTGGCGCTTCGAGCTCGAGTCCGCGGGCACGCTGACGATCGACGAGCTCGGCGCTCGCCTGACGACGGCGAGCGTGGACGGGCAGTTCGCGGCGTATTCCGGCGGACGCGAGATGGACCTGGACCGGCTGATCGATCCGGCGGGGCCCATCGCGTACTACGGCAACTGCGCCGTCTACCGCATGCGCCCGGAGCTCGGGAGCGCGGAGCTGTTCTCCATGCTCCACTTCTTCAAGTCTCCCTATCTCCGGCCGAATCCCGTCACGGGTGAGCCGGAGGTCGACGATCCGGCGCAGATCGCGATGGACGACGATCCCGCCGTGCTGGCCGCGAGCGACCAGCTGCTCGAGCAGCATCGCGATGAGATGTTCGACGTCGTACCGAAGCTCCGGCTGGAGCTGGCTCGCGCACGGACGCGCGTGAACGACGGCAGCGACCCGGGCGCGGTGGAACGATTGCAGCGGCGCCCCGCCCTGCTCAGGGCTCACTTCGCGACCTTCCTCTTCCGTCGCGAGCGGGCGCGCCGGTTCGCGCTCGACACGGACGGCCTGATCGTCGATGTCATCCGCGCCGCCGAGCCGGCGAGCGCGAAGAACGATGGCGAGGCGGCCGTGCGCGAGACGGGCGCGGCACCCGAGCACGGCGAGCTGGTGCTGGAGCGCGAGAGCGGGCTGGCCGTCGTCGGCGCGAGCGGACATCGGAACGCGGACGCCGACTGGGAGATTCTCCCGAACGACGACGATCGGTCGCCGGGGTTGTACGCCGGCCTCGCTCACGATCCCGGCGCGGAGCCGCTCGTGGTCGCTCGAACCGAAGGTGAGCCGACGCTCATGGTGGCTTCCGGCGCGAGTGGGCTCCAGCCATACGAGGAGACGATTCTCGCGCGGAGCGACGACGCACGCTCGTCCAGCGTGCACACCGGCTATCCGCAGGGGGAGGATCAGGTGATCGTCGCCCGGGACGAGGACGAGCTGAAGCTCTCCGCGCGATCCGGCGACCGGCCGTCCGGCACCGAAGAGCGAGCGATCGTCGAGGGCGAGGAGGCGGAGCGGACGCCGAGCGTGCGCGCCGGGCGGATGCGCGACGCGGAGGCGCTGTCGTTCGCCGCGCCGGACGAACAGCCCGGTCTCGCCGCGATGGCCGGGACGGGCGCCGTCCAGCCGAACGAGCGTGCGATCGTGGTGGAGGGTGGCGAGGCGCGTGGGTCGGGTCTCTTCGTCGGCCAGGCGGATCGCGCGGTGGGCGAGCCGGCGATCCTGGCGCGGGAGGATGGCGAACCGATGTCCACCCTCGTCGCCGGCCGGGCGCACGACCCCGAAGCGCCGCGACTGGCTCTCGTCCGCGACGACGGCGAGCCGCGACATGCCTCCGGCACGGGAGGCGGAGCGGGCCACGCTCGCGAGCGGGCGATTCTTGCGGAAGTGGATGAGGAGCGGGTGCCGAAGCTGCTCGCCGGCGCCGGAGTCGGCCGGGCGCATGAGCGGATGATTCTCGCGCGCGACGACGATGAATGGCTGAGGCCGTGCCTGATCGCTGGATAGGCAGGACGATCCAGACGTGAACACCGTGTGTCTTGTTGCCTTGCTTTGAGGTCCGCTTATGGCTCTCGTCTTTCCCGTTGCCGCGCGCGAGCGTCTGGTCGGCTCCGCCGTCCTGCTGGCGCAGCACGGCAACCATCTTCTCTTCGGCACGGCTCTCCACATCATCGGAGAGTTCGACGACGTCCGCATCGCCGTGCCGCCGCATCAGGGGAACTGCGCGCTGCCGCAGACGTACCCGCTCTTCCAGACACCGGCGCTGGCGGCCCGGATCGTGGCGAGCAATCCGTTCGCGGACCTCGTGATCCTCGCGGCGGAAGCGCAGACCGGGCCGAACACGCCGCTGCCGCGCATCGCCACCGCGCCAGGCCAGATCGTCGTCGGGAGCGACGTCGTCGTCCTCGGTTATCCCTTCGCGCCGGTCGGCTCCTTCCTCGAGACGTGGAGTCCCGGACACGTGGTCGCGCTCGCACGGCGCCAGGTGCTCGAGGGCGTGACCGTGGACGAGCTGGTGCTGTCTATCCAGGACCAGCCTGGCCTCTCCGGCTCCGCGGTCATCGGCCGGCAGGACGGGATCGTCCACGGGATCCTGCGCGGCGCCTTCGCCCCGCCGGAGGTCCTGCGCGTTGGCCACATCCCGATTGCGACCGACAACACGGTCACGATCGCGACGAGCGGCTATTATCTCCATGACATGCTCCGGATGGCCAAGGAGGCCCTGGGAGCACCACCGGTGCGCGCGGTCCGCGCCGCTCCGCACGGAATGGGGTGAGCAATGTCGAGACGCTCTTCTGCGCGCGGTCCGCTTCAGCCCTTCGCGCCCTCACCGCCACCCGGCGCTCCCATCGGCCGGACGAATGCCGGCGCGGGGCCGCTCCAAAGGGGAGCGGGCTTCGCCGCCCCGGCCGACGGCGCGATGCTTCCCCTGCCGACGCGTTCGATCGGCGCGCCGCCCGGGAGCCCGCCCGGCGCGAGCCGCCCCGCCCCACGGCTCGGTGGGATGCGTGACGTGGCCGCGCCACCCGAGCTCCGGCGACGCCTTCCCGGCGCCCGGCGAGCCGCGCCGGGAGCGGCCGAGGTGACGAACCGCATGCAGCTCGCGCTGCGCAAGGCGAAGACGAAGCTGCTGGATTCCCAGCAGAAGCTGCAATCCAGCGCCGCGGCGCTGCGCGCGAAGCTCGCCTCGCGCGAGTAGCGCCCACGCACGGCGCGCGGCTCGCTTCAGCGCACGAACACGCGCAGCGCGACCGGCGGGGTGTCGCGGCCCTCCGCCGCCGCGCTCCACGTCACCGTCTGCCACTCCGCCCGGGCGCCTCGCGGCGCCACGAGGCGGATGCGCACCGGCTGGTCGTCGTGCGCGCGCACCTGGAAGGTGCTGACCGGCCACGGATGCGCGTGCTGCGCCGAGGTGCTGTCCACGCTCCACCCCGGCGGGAGCTGCGTCCGCAGGCGGAAGGTCACCGGCCGGTCCGTGTCGTTATGCAGGACCAGCAGCACCGGGAAGTGCTCGCCGGCGCCGACGCCCAGCTCCGGCGCGAGCAGCCCGGGCATCACGTCGAGATCGTGCGCCGGATAGAAGCGGCGGTAGAACGCCCACCCGCCGCCCAGCTCCATCCACAGCGGCGGATGCGCGGCCGGGCGGTAGCCGCGCACCGGCGCGAACGGGATCGGCCCGCCCCCCGTTCCCTCGAGGATGTCGCCGGTCACCGAGCCGCCGACGAGCGACTTCGCGCGCACGAAGGGCAGCGGCTGATCGAAGTCGCGCAGGTCGTTCGACGCGAGCGCCTTCTCCGGCGCGTCGCCGTACTGCGTGCGGTGGAACGACTGCTCGCGCGCGGCGAGCCGCGCGTACGAGACGTGCTGCGAGGGCGAGATCGCCGTCATCGAGTATTCCGGCCCCTTGCCCTGCATGAAGTCGAGGTGCGTCGCGTCGGTGTAGTAGTAGAGCTTCTTCGGCTGCCAGACGTGCAGCCCCTCCATCAGGTTCCCGTACCAGAGCCGGTCCTCCGGTGCCGCAACCTGCTCGGGGAACCACGTCGGATCGCCGGCGAGGTCGAACGCCTCGGTCGCCAGCACGCCCGACGCCTGGTGGTCCTCGTGATTCTCCCCCACGACGACGTCCGGCAGCATGGTGACGACGACCTCCGGCCGCGTCAGCCGGATGAAGCGGACGATCTCCTCGAGCGCGCTGCCGTGGTTCGCCGTCTCCAGGGATCGGAGGACGTCGCTCACCTCCCCGCCCGGGGTGTCCGGCATGCGCACGAACCACACGTCGTGGATGCCGATCGAGCCCAGCGCCTCGCGCGTCTCCATCTCGCGGATCTCGGCGAGCGACCGTGCCTGCTCGTAGCCGACGAGGTTCTGTCCCGCGTCGCCGCGCGTGGTCACGACCACCGCGACACGCCGGTGCTCGTCGAGCGCGGCCCGCGCCAGGTAGCCGGCGATGGTGGTCTCGTCGTCGGGATGCGGCGACACGACGAGGATGTCGGCCTTCCATCGGTCGTCGGGGGGCGGGCTCGCCGGCTGCTGGGCGGCGGCGAGAGGAGCGAGGGCGAGCGAGAGCAGCGCGGCGACGAGGCGGGTGTGGGTGCGCATCGGGGAGCGGGAAGGAGGTAGAGGGGCGCGGATCGCGCGAAGGGCCGCGCGTCGCGTCGTCGCGCGCGTCACATCGCCGGCGTCGATGTCCCCACGAGCTCCGGCAGCGTCGTGGGGCCGAACGACACGTTGTACCGCGTGTCGAGCAGGAGCCGGCCGTCGGTGAAGCGGAAGTCGACGATCGAGTAGTACGGCGTCTCCGGCGCGACCAGCTTCACCGTGAAGGTGGTGTCGCTGGTCCAGGCACCGCTCGCCGCGACCCGCGGGTGCTCGGGCGCGCTGACGAACCGCTCGATGCCGTTCGCGAATCCCGCGGCGCTCGTGGCCCAGGTGCCGAGCCCGATCGGCGTGCGCGTCTCCCCCGCCGCCGTCCGCACCAGCAGCGCCGGAGATGCCGACGTGAAGTCGAGCGCGACGGCGCGGATGCCGCGGTCGTTCGCCGGCAGCGTGTACCAGTGCCGCGACACCGCCCGCGCGACGGGCGACGTCGCGCGACCGGCCGGCGTGCGCACGACGAGCGACGCGAGCTTCGCGCGGAGCGTCCGCTGCGCCGCCGCGTCGTCCGGCAGCGCGTGCGGCGACAGCGCCGGCAGGAGCCGGTTCCACACGAGGTCGAGCACCGCCTGCATGTCGCGCACGCCGCTCGTGATGACGACGACCGCGTCCTGCTGCGGCAGCACGATCACGTACTGCCCGAAGGCGCCGTCGCCGCGATAGGCGCCGTGGCGGCAGCGCCAGAACTGGAAGCCGTACCCCTGGTCCCAGTCGCTCGCCGGGTCGGAGCCGGTCGCCGTCTGGCGCGCCGTGGCGCTGTCGATCCACGCCGCCGGCACGACCTGGCGCCCGTTCCAGCGCCCGCGCTGGAGCAGGAGCTGTCCGAAGCGGGCGAGATCCTCGGTACGCAGGTTCAGGCCGACGCCGCCCGCCGAGATCCCCTCCGGGCTCGTGGTCCACGTCGGCTGCGCGATGCCGAGCGGCGCGAACAGGCGCGGGCCGAGGAAGTCGAGCACCGTCTCGCCCGTCGCCTTCTGCACGATCGCCGAGAGCACGTAGGTGCCCTGGGTGTCGTAGAGGAAGTGCGTGCCCGGCTTGAACGGGACGGGGTGCTCGAGGAATCCCTGCACCCACGTCTCCCCCGCGCGCGCGGAGTCGGGGTGCAGCCAGAGCGCGGGCTCGGTCCCCTGCCCCGAGGTCATGCGGAGCAGGTCGCGCACGCGCATCGCGCGCAGGTTGTTCGACGGATGCGCCGGCGCCTGGTCGGGAAAGAACTTCAGCACCGGGTCGTCGAGCGAGAGCTTCCCCTCGGCGATCGCGAGGCCCACCGCGGTCGACGTGAAGCTCTTGCTCAGCGAGTAGAGCATGTGCGGCGTGCCGGGGGCGTAGGGCCGCCACCACCCCTCGCTCACCACGTGCCCGTGCCTGACGAGCATGAAGCTGTTCATCGCGTCGATGCCCGTGTCGGCGGCTTCCACGAAGGCGAGGATTCCCGCCGAGGAGACCCCCTCCGCTTCGGGCGTGCTGCGCGGGAGCGGATGCGGCGCCTGGGCCGCGAGGCGCGCGGCGGGAAGGAACAGCGCGAGGGCGAGCGTCGGGACGAGGCGCGGCATGCGGATGGGGGTGATGGACGTGTGGCAGCTCGGATATACTACCGCCCACGTCGCGCGGCGGCGACATGGCCGTTCACGACCGCCGGCGTTCTCCCATCTCACATAACGACGCGTGCGAATCCACCTTCGCGGCCCGGTCCTGGCCGCCTGCGCCGCCCTGGCCGCGCTCCTGCTCCCCCGCCTCGCGCCCGCGCAGAGCCCGCGGACGTGGACGGCGGACAACGGCAACGGCACGTACTCGAACCCGCTCTTCTACGACGAGTTCTCCGACCCCGACCTGATCCGCGTCGGCAGCGACTACTACCTGACCGGGACGACGATGCACGCGATGCCCGGGCTCCCCATCCTCCACTCGACGGACCTGGTGAACTGGGAGCTCCTCGGCTACGCGCTCGACCGGCTGGACCTCGGGCCCGCGTACCGGCTGGAGGACGGGCGGAACGTCTACGGGCAGGGGATCTGGGCGCCGAGCTTCCGCTATCACGACGGCACCTTCTACATCTTCAGCAACGTCAACGGCCAGACGACGCAACTCTTCCGCGCGACGAATCCCCGCGGGCCATGGACGCGCACGCCGATGAATGTGTCGCTGCACGACCTCTCCGTGCTGTTCGACGACGACGGCGCGGTGTACGTCGTGTGGGGATACCAGGACATCCATCTCGCGCGCCTCGACAGCGCGCTCACCGACACCGTGCCGGGGAGCGTGCGCACGCTGTTCGCGAAGGACGCGGGGATGGGCGAGGGCTCGCACTTCTACAAGATCGACGGGAAGTACTACATCACGAGCGCGTGGTTCGCGGGGCGCATGCGGCTCGCCGCCGCGCGCGCGGACCGTCCCGAGGGACCGTACGAGGTGAACCGGGAGATCAGCGCCGACGAGTCGTTCGGGCTGCACCTGGGCTACCGGCTGCGCGGCAACGGCCGCGGGAACCGATTCGCCGTGACGCCGCCGAATCCCACGGCGCGCGGCCGCCTGTCCATGCACCAGGGCGGCATCGTCGAGACGCCGAGCGGCGAGTGGTGGGGCTTCTCGATGATGGACGCCAACTCGATCGGCCGGCTGACGGCGCTGTCGCCCGTCACGTGGAAGGACGGGTGGCCCTACTTCGGCCTCCCCGGCAACCTCGAGCGCACGCCGCGCATCTGGGTGAAGCCGAAGACCGCGCGGCCGAGCGCTCCGCACGCGCCCTACGTGCGCGACGACGCGTTCTCCGGCCCGCGCCTGGCGAACGTGTGGCAATGGAACCACGTGCCTGACGACACCCGCTGGTCGCTCTCCGAGCGTCCCGGCTACCTGCGGCTGCACTCGCTGCCGGCGGCGGACTTCTGGACGGCGCGCAACACGCTGACGCAGCGCGCCGTGGGTCCGCAGTCGTCCGCCACGACGGTGCTCGACGCGTCGGGGATGCGCGACGGCGACGTGGCGGGGCTCGCGCTGCTCGATCGCCCGTACGCGTGGATCGGCGTGCGCCGCACGGCGAGCGGCCTCTCCCTGCAGCAATACGACCAGACGACCGACTCGACGACGGCCGTACCGCTCCGCACGACGCGGGTGTGGCTGCGCGCCGACTGCGACTTCCTCACGGAGCGGGCGCGCTTCAGCTACAGCACCGATGGCAGGCGCTGGACGCCGCTCGGCGGACCGTTCACGATGGTGTTCCAGCTCGTGACCTTCCAGGGCGTGCGCTTCGCGCTCTTCAACTACAACACGGGGGGCGCGCCGGGCGGCGTCGCCGACTTCGACCTGATGCGGGTGGACGAGCCGCACCCGCGCGGGCTCACGCGCGCGATCCCCTTCGGGCGGACGATCGCGCTGCGGGCGGCCGGCCGCGACACGCCGTTCGCGATCGCCGGACACGATCGCTTCACCGTCGTGAACCGGGGGCTCGGGCGCGTCGCGCTGCGCGCCGGCGCGCGGTATCTGTCCATCACGCCGCTCACCGACAGCACGAGCACCGTCTCGCTGCGCGACGTGCGACCTGGCGACGCCGAGACCTTCCAGTGGATGGAGAACTTTTACGGCGACCTGCTGCTGATGTCCGTGTCCACGCACCGCTACCTGAAGGTCGAGCCGGACGGCCGCCTGACGAGTGACAGCCTCGGCCCCGAGCCCGACCCGGACGACGACACGGCGCTGCGATGGACGCTGGCGGCGCGGCGTGCCGCGGCCCCTCAGACCTCCACGCGATTGCGGCCGGCCTCCTTGGCGCGGTAGAGCGCCCGGTCCGCCGCCTTCACGACCTGCTCCGGCACCGCCGCGCCGCGCGACTGCGCCGCGCCGATGCTGACGGTGACCGCGAGCTGCCCCGCCCTTCCCGCCCCCGCGCGCGGCGTCTTCGGCTTCCGCTTCGGGCGCCCGGGACCGCGCAGGGTGAAAGTCGCCTCGGCCACCGACTGGCGCAGCGCTTCCAGGTGCGGCGCGCTCTCGCCGACCGTCTTGCCAGCGAAGAGCACCGCGAACTCCTCCCCGCCGTAGCGGAAGGCGCGCCCGCCGCCGGCGACGCGGCCCAGCCGCGCGGCGACCATACGCAGCACCTGGTCGCCGACGTCGTGGCCGTGCGTGTCGTTGAAGCGCTTGAAGTGGTCGACGTCGACCATCGCCACCGTGTACGTGCCCTCCACGCGCCGCAACGCGTCGTCGAGCGCCCGCCGCGCGGGAAGGCCGGTGAGCTGGTCGTGGTACGCCATCGCGTACGCGCTCTCCACGGTGGCGACGACGAGGACGAGCCCCGCGTTCGCCAGGTGCAGCGTCGCGCGCCCGCCAGCCGGCCCCGCGCCGGCGGCGATCACGCTCCCCACCGCCGCCCAGAGGAAGCCGCGGCTCTCCGCATCGGGGCGCCAGAGCGTGCGCGCGGCGAGCGCGGCGACGGCGGCGATCGCGACGAGGGCCGCGGGCTGGCCGAGCGGAAACCAGGCGAGCGACGCGGGCGGCAGGAGCGCGAGGTCGAAGGCGCGCGCGGTGCTCCGGGGATAGGCCGCCGAGAGGAGCCACACGGCGAGGACCGCCGCCGCCTGCAGCGCGAGCACGCCGAGCCGCCGCAGCCCGACGGTCGTCAGCAGGCCACGTTCGTCGAGGAAGGCGAGCGCCGCCAGCGCGGCGGGAAGAAGCACGGCCACCGCGCGCACGACCACCGGGCCGGCGTACGGCGCGTCCGAGTCCAGGGGGGCGAGCCAGAGCATCGCGCGGTCCGCGAGGGCCAGCCCGACGAGCGCGAGCACCAGTCGTCCGCGTCGGAAGCGCCAGGCGAGCAGCATCCCGGCGACGAGGACGACGAGCGGGTAGACGCGGACGATGGTCGCCGCCGCGGGAGCAGCGGCGACCCAGTGCACCAGCGCCACCGCCGTGAGGAGGAGGACGCCCTCGGGGAAGACGAGGGCCCTCAGCTTGTGCGTCAGCATAGGCGCGAGCATGACGAGCGAGCCGCGCGAGTGGTGACGCGGGCGCCGCGCGCTACGACGCCGGCGCCTCCACGGGAGCGCAGTCGCGGCACATCACGGTCGCCGACGCCGGGCAGGCGCCGCGGAACTCCGCGGTCTCGCGCACCTCGGCGGGCACGTCGTCCCGCTGGATCGTGCGGAAGCCGAAGCTCGGGAAGTACCGCTCCGCCGTCGTCGTCAGCAGGTAGAGGGCGCGGAGCCCCTTCGCCTCGGCGTCCGAGATCACCCGCGTGACGAGCGCGCGCCCGACGCCGTGCGAGCGCCACTCGGGGCGCACGGCGACGGAGCGGAGGAGCGCGGTCTCGCGGCAGACCTCGAGCCCGGCCACGCCCACGATGGCGTCGCCCGCCTCGGCGACGACGAAGGTGGGCAGGGCCTCGCGCACGCCGTCGAGCGGCAGCCCGCTGGCCGTGAGGAGCTGCTCGACCTCACCGAGATCGGCGGGGGCCGCGGGCCGGACCCGCGGCACCTGGGTCATCGTGCTGGTCATGGTCGTCGTCCTCCCTCAGCGGCAGCAGCCGTCGTCGCAGCCGCAGTCGTGTGTGGATGTCGCCGCGCCGAGCGAGGCGAGCTGGCGGAGCGGCTTCCGCGCGCGCTCGGTCGACGCGCCCGCCGTCGCCGACGCGCCGGGCTTCGTCGCCCGCACGAATCCGCTCATGATCCTGCCCTCCACCTGGTCGGCGAGCGACGCGTCGAGCCCCGTGCCGGCGATGAGCGCCGCCGCGTCGTCGCGCGAGTAGATGCGCGTCGGCTCGATGCTCGGATCCTCGAACCCGACCTCGCGCAGGAGCGCGAGGAACTCCTGCTCCTCCAGCGCGCCGGCCACGCACCCGGTCCACAAGGCCATGCTCTCCTTCACCGCCGCCGGCAGCCCCTCGCGGACGATCACGTCGCTCACCGCGAAGCGCCCGCCGGGCTTGAGCACGCGGAACGCCTCCGCGAGCACCCGGCGCTTGTCCCCCGAGAGGTTGATGACGCAGTTGGAGATGATCACGTCCACGGTGTTCGACGGCAGCGGGATCGCCTCGATGTGTCCCTTGAGGAACTCCACGTTCGTGGCGCCGGCCCTCGCCCTGTTCTCGAGCGCGAGGGCGAGCATCTCGTCGGTCATGTCGAGGCCGTACGCCTTGCCGGTGGGGCCGACGCGGCGGGCGGAGAGGAGCACGTCGATGCCGCCGCCGGAGCCGAGGTCGAGGACCGTCTCGCCCTCGTGCAGCTCGGCGAGCGCGGTCGGGTTGCCGCAGCCTAACGAGGCGAGCAGCGCCTCGGCGGGGAGGCCGGCGGTCTGGCCGGCGTCGTAGAGGTCGGCGGTGATCGGGTCCCACGTCTCGCTCGTCGCGCCGCAGCAGCCGCTGGAGCCGGGCGCGCAGCAGCTTCCCGCCGCGGCGCCCGTGGCGACCTGCTGTGCGGTGGCGCCGTAACGCGCCTGCACCGCCGCGCAGATCTCGTCCAGGGTGGTCGGAACCGTCGTCGGCGTGTCCTGCCGCTCGTCGCTGCTCATGGTCGCCTCGTCGTTCGGGAAGATCAATATTCGTTGATGGATTACGGACAAAAAAAGTCGGTCATCGGCAGCAGGCACCCACGCGGCGAATCGGAAGGGTGCCCTTCGCGGGCTGCAGCCCGACCGCCAGGTCGTGTACTTCGGCGAGCGCCGCGGGGGCGATCCGGTAGTACGCCCAGCGGCCCTCGCGCCGATCCAGCACGAGCCCGGCCTCCTTGAGCACGCGGAGGTGGAAGGAGAGGCGCGACTGTGCCGCATCCAGCTCGTCCTGCAGCTCGCAGACGCACCGCTCCCCGCCCCGGAGCATCTCCAGGATACCGAGGCGCGTCTCGTCGGAGAGGGCGTGGAAGAGCTGCGCGGCGCGAGTGAGGTCGAGCGTGGTGGCCATGGGGGAAGAATACATCAAGTTTGGTTGATCTGTCAAGGTGGGGAGGGGCGAGGGGCGCGGGAGGCGGGCATCCCTGGCTTCATCGCGCCGTGCGTGGGGCTCCGTGATCGGGCTGGGATCACACGGTGGGGGACACGGATGAACACGGATGGTGCGGATCGGCGCGGATCGCTCCGTTAGGCGACGGGGCGCCGCGCCCAGCGGCCGGTCCGGGTCCCGGGTCACCACCCGCCGATTCGCACGATGTCCGATCAATTCGCGTCTGCTCTTTGGAAGCTGGACGGGTCGAGGGGCCGGCGACGGCGCGAGGACTTGCCGGGAAAGCCCCTCTCACCCCGGTCGGCCCGCGACCCGGCCCCCTCGCGCCTGATCCCATCCGTGCCGATCCGCGGTTTCCGTGTCGAGTCGTTTGGCGCCGGCCCTGGAGAGAAACCCGCGGCGTCGCCCCGCCCCGCCCCTCAGAGCCCGTGCCGCGCCGTGAGGAAGAACGACCGCGGCTGCCCGGGCGCGACGATGTGCCCCGCCACGAGCTCCGGGTACGCGCGATCGAGCACGTTGCGGATGCCGAAGTCCAGCTCCGTCCCCCCCAGCCGTACCGAGCCGCCGACGTGCAGCAGGCCGTAGGGCGCGAGCACCACCCCCGGCTCGTCGAAGGGCGAGTACGGCCCGACGAAGTTCCCGCCGACGCGAAGCCGCCATGCGCGCGCCGGCACGAGCTCGAGCGCCGCGTTGCCCACGTACTTCGCCGTGTTGTAGACGCGGAGCCCGTTCAGCACCTCGGGCGGCGCGCTCGGATCGCCCTCCGAGCCGAGCGACTCCTGCGTGTAGCGGGCGTCGAGGAAGGTCCAGTCGCCGGAGAACGCGACGCGCGGCGCGAGGGGCGCGCGCCACTCGAGCTCGAGCCCCTGCCGCCGGCTCGAGCCGCCGCTCGTGGACTCCAGCGTGACGGGGTTGAACGTCTGCTCGTTGCTCACGTTCATGCGGAACAGCGTCGCCGTGGCGCTCACCGCGCCGCGATCGTACTTCAGCCCCGACTCGTACGCCCACTCGGTGATGAAGGGGAGCGCGGGATCGGAGATGATGCCGTCGGTCGAGCGGAAGCCGCGCGAGGCGTTGGCGAACAGCCCGAGATCGCTCGGCAGGCGGAGCAGCGCCCCCACCTTCGGCGTGAACACGCCGTGCGCCGCGCTCGCCGAGACGGCGCCCGCGCTGTCGGGCAGGCTGTAGGTGTCGAGCGCGTCGTAGCGCGCGCCGAGGTCCACGCGGAGCCGTTCGGTGAGGTCGCTGTGCGCCTGCACGAAGAGCGCGCCGGAGAGCTGCCGCGCGAACACGAGCTCCGCGACCGAGTCGCGCGCCCGCGCGGACGTGAACCAGTCCTGGTAGTGGCTGTGATCGAAGCGCCCCTCGGTGCCGATGGTCAGCTCCCCATTGGGCAGCGACATCGTGAGCGCGCTCGTCAAACCGTAGCCGTACCGGCCGTCGTCCTCCTCGGTCTGGCTCCCCGTCCCCTCGAACCGGCCGCCCGCCGGCGGGATCGTGAGGAAGAGGTGCCACAGGCTCTGCGTCGAATAGACGGTCGTGCGCCAGAGCGCCGAGCCGGCGAGCACGCGCAGGCTGACGCGCTCCTGGGCGCGCCGGCGGAAGCCGCCGTCGGTGGGATTCGACACGACGTCGTACTGGTGCTGCGCGAACTCGGTCTCGCTGAGGAAGCCCGGCGAGTCCCAGCCCGAGGCGTATCCCTCGACGCCCGCATCGATGCGCGTCGTGGGGGAGAGGTCGTGCACCACACGCGCGTGCAGGTGGCCCAGGTCGTACGCCGAGTTGGGACGCCAGCCGTCCTCCCGCTGCACGTGCACGCCGAAGACGCCGCCGCCCGTCGCGCCGTGGTCGAAGCCCGTCATGAGCATCGCGTCGGCGCGGCCAAACGAGCCCGCCGTCGCCGTGAGCTCCGTCCCCTTCATGCGCTCGCGCGTGCGGACGTTGACCACGCCCGCCAGCGCGAAGTTGCCGAACAACGCGCTCGTCGGCCCCTTGATGACGTCGATGTCCTGGATGCCGCCGGGAAAGACGACGCCCCAGTCGTTGTAGCCCTCGGCGTGCCCGTTGATCGGCTCGTTGATCGGGACGCCGTCCACCCAGAGGGCGAGGTCGGTGGAGTGGTCGGAGCTGAAGCCGCGCACCGAGGCGTCGGAGGCGAAGCCGGGCCCCTGATCCTGCTCGTGCACCTCGACGCCGGCGGTCTGGCGCAGGAGGTCCCAGGCGTTCTGGGCCGGGGTCTGCCGCACGGTGAGCTCGCTGACATGGGTCGCGCTCACGGGCTCGGCGCGGTCGGCCGGGGCGGCGACGATCTGGACCGCCTCGAGCTCCGCGGTCCGCCGCGCCGAGTCGGCGCGCGCGGCGGCGCGCGCGGCGGCGGCACGCGTCGAGTCGCTCCGCGTGGAGTCGCTGATGGGTTGCTGGGCCCGCGCCGGCGGGGCGGCGATCGCGGCGAGCAGGGCTACGAGTGGAACGAGCAGGATGCGCGCGGCGCGGCCGGAAGTGCGGCGCGCACGCGGCGAGTGGCAGGACATGCTGAAGATCCGCGACTGGTGGTGAGCGGAGAATGGCGCCGTGTAGCGGGGCGCCGGCGAGTTCGCGTCGGGGGAGAGGGCGCGAAGCTCACCTGCTCACGGGTGCGCCGGCTCGCGCAGCGTTGCGCGATGGCCGGGCGGACGCGTGAAGGACGAGTCGCGCCGCGCTATGCGCGCGGCGGACCGGTACCGGGTGGCTGTGCGTGCGGCGGGGCGGGCCGCGGGAGCGTCTCGGCCGACGGCGCGGCCGGCGCGACGGCCACGGTGTACGCCGGGGCGCCGAGCGTGACATGCAGCGCGGGAAGCGCCGCGGCCGTGCCGGCGCCCATGCAGCAGGCGATGCAGGTGCAGTGATGGTGCGCCTGCGGGGCGGTCGGTTGGTCCGTGGCGTGACGATCGGGCGCCCGGGTCGGCAGCTGCCGTCCAGAGGCGGCGCGCCCCGGCATCCCCATCCCGGACATGTGCATCCTGCCGGGCGCTGCGGCGAGCTCGCCGAGCAGGCCGCCGTGCATCGGGCAGAAATGCACGATCGACGGCTCGCCCACGGAGAGGACGAACCAGAGCGCCAGGAACGCGCGCAGCACCCGGACGGACCAATGGCGAGGCATCCGCTCGCAATTTATCAGGTTGTCCTCCGGGGCGCTGGCAGCAAATGTGCACCTCGTCCGGTGAACCCGTCCGGGATCCGGCCGCATGCGTCGCGTCTTCGCGCCTCTCTGCACCGTCTGCCTGCTGCTCGCTGCAGCGCCGGTGGTGCTGCGCGCGCAGCAGCTGCGCGGCAGGGTGGTGGACGGCGTGCAGGCGCGGCCGATCGCGGGCGTGGTGGTGTCGGCGCTCGACTCGGCCGGGCAGGCGCTGACCCGGACGCTCACCGACGAGTCGGGCGCCTTTCGGCTGAGCGCCCCCGCCGCCGTGCGACTGCACTTCCAGCGGATCGGCTATCGCCCGCGCGAGCTGCGGCTGGCGCTCGCTCCCGCGCGCGACACGCTGCTCCCGGACCTCGCGCTCCAGCCGATCCCGCTCGTCATCGGCGCCCTTCGCGTCCAGGAGTCGCAGCTCTGCAGGCCGCGCTCCGACGACGTGCAGGCGCTGGCGCTGTGGGAGCAGGCCCGCGACGGCCTGCTGGCGAGCGTGGTCGCGCAGGAGGCGAGGCCGGCGACGATGCGTCTCCTCATATTCGACCGCACGCGCGACGCGCGCACGGACAGCATCGAGTCGCAGGAGACGCAGCTCGTCTCGGCGAGCAGCACGCGGCCGTTCTACGCCGCCGACAGCGCGCGCGGCTTCGGCCGGAAGGGCTACATGGTCGCGGAGGGCGAGCATCGGCGCTTCTTCGCGCCCGATGCCGACGTCCTGCTCGATCCCGCCTTCGCCGCCACGCACTGCTTCCACGTCGTGCGGGGGCAGGGAGAGCACGCCAGCGAGGTGGGGCTCGGGTTCGCGCCCGCGGCGCAGCGGAAGGTGGACGTCGAGGGCACGCTGTGGATCGATCCGCGCGCGCGGGCGCTGCGCACGCTCGAGTTCTCGTTCACCGGCGTCGATCCGCTGGCGCGGAGCGCGGGCACGGGCGGCCGCCTGCGCTTCGTCACGCTGGCCGACGGGATGACCTTCATCGACCGGTGGCGCCTGCGCATCGGACGGACCGGCTACGCCCCCGGCGATCGCTTCCCGCGCGTGCTCGACGTGCAGGAGCACGGCGGCATGGTGCTCTCCGCGGCGTGGCCGGATTCGGCGTCGTGGACGGCCAGGCTGGCGAACGTGGAGGGGGAGGTCGCGACGAAACGCGACCGCGCGCCGGAGCCGGACGTCAAGGTGTGGCTGCGCGGCACCGACGCGGAGGCGACCACCGATTCGGCCGGCCACTTCGCGCTGCGCGACGTCCTCGCGGGTCCGTACGAGCTCCTCGCCATCGATCGCGACCTCGCGCCCTTCGACCTCGTGGATCCGCTGAGCCGTCGCATCGTCGTCGGCGACTCGACAGGGGGCGCGATCCACCTCGAGGTGCCGTCGCGCGCATCGATCGCGGCGGACCTCTGTCACGCGGAGCGGATGCCCGACTCGATCGCCACCATCGTGCTGCGCGTGGTGGACACCGTGGGGCGGCACGCGAAGTCCGCCGACGTGATCGCCGATTGGACCGCCCCCGGGGTCAATCAGCAATCGGCCTCGGGGAGCCGGCGCGCCGGCAGCGCCGATTCCGAGGGGCGCGTGGTGCTGTGCGCGGTGCCCCGCCGGCAGGCGCTCCGGCTGCGGGCGCGCGACGCCACCGGCCTCCTCGCCGACACCGCGCTCCAGGTGCCCGACACGAGCGCGCTCGCCACGCTCGAGCTGCGGCTGCGGCGGCCGGCGTCCACGGCCGTCGCCCGCGCCGCCGAGGAGGCGTTCGCGTCGGTGCCGCACGCCGGCGGACGGTGGAGCGCGCACGCCGGCTACGTCACGTTGACGCTCGACCTGGACCAGGACGGTGGGGACGTCAGCGGCTCGCTCGCCGTCGCCAACGACGCGCACCCGGAGGAGCAGCGCAGCCTCGCGATCTCGGGGGAGCTCCGCGGCGACACGCTCGTGCTGCGCGACGGCCACTCGACGATCGTCGACGGCACCATCGCCAGGAACGACCTCCGGGCCACGGTGTGGGCGGGGCTGTGGGAGGCGGCGTCGCGGCTGCGCGCGCTGCCCGCGGGCCAGCGACTCGCCTTCACCGACGGCCCGATGATGCACTTCCTGCGGGTGGACGGTCGTTAGGCGTCAGGCGCCGTCGACCGCGCGCGCCTCACGACGCGCCGCCCCCCCGCTCCCGCGTCATCTCGATCATCGTCCGCCGGAACCCCGCGCGCGCGAACAGCCGCTGCGCCCACTCGTTCCGTTCGGCCGTCGAGAGCACCACCCGCGGCGCCCCGCGCGCCTCGAGCGCGGCCAGCGTGGCGTCGAGCAGCCTCCGCCCCACCCCCGCGCGGCGATGCGCCGGGTCCACCACGATGTCGTACAGCACCCCGGCCGGCCCGCGCAGCGACATCCAGTCGTGCCCCTCGACGCCGGCGTAGGTGTAGCCGAGCACCTCGCCCGCCCGCTCGGCGACGAGGACGATGACGTTCCGCTCGGCGAGCTGCGTCCCGAGAAAGCCGGCGTAGCCATGCTCGGTCTGCGGCGTGGCCGGGATGAAGCGCTGCGGGTCGAAGTCGTGATGCGTCCGCACGAGCAGTGCGCCCAGCCGGCCGATTGCCGGGAGGTCCGCGGCACCCGCGGGGCGAATGACGACGTCGGCGCTTCCGGATCCTGGCATCGGGAGATCTACAGCTCCTGCCGCGTCGGACGGAACAGGATCTCGTTGATGTCGACGTCGTCGGGCTGCGACATCGCGAACGCCACCGCGCGCGCGAACGACTCGGCGGGGATGGCGATCGTGTCGTACATCTTCCGCAGGTTCGCGCGCACGTCCGGCTCGGTGGCGCTCTCCGGCAGCTCCGAGGCCACGGCGCCCGGCGAGATCACCGTCGTGCGGATGCCGTAGGGCTTCACCTCCTGGCGCAGCCCCTCGGAGACGACGCGCACGGCGAACTTCGTCGCCGAGTACACCGCGCCGCCGGGGCGGACCTTGTGCCCGGCGACCGACGAGACGTTGATGATGTGCCCCGACCGCTGGCGCTGCATGTGCGGCAGCGCCGCGGCGATCCCGTACAGCACGCCCTTGAGGTTGACGTCGATCGTGCGGTTCCAGTCGTCGATCTTCAGCCGCTCGAGGGGCGAGTGCGGCATCACGCCGGCGTTGTTGAGCATGACGTCGATGCGCCCGTACGCCCGCACGGCCTCGTCGACGAGCCGCCTCACCTGCTCGTGCCGCGTGACGTCGGTGGCGACGGCGAGCGCCTGCGCCCCCTGCGCCTGGAGCTCCCGCGTGAGCCGGTCGATGCGGTCGACCCGACGGGCGCCGAGGGCGACGGTCGCGCCCTGCGCGGCGAGATGCCGCGCCGTGGCCTCGCCGAGCCCGCTGCTCGCGCCGGTGATGACGACGACCTTGCCGGTGATGCCTGGAACGTTGGTCACGAGGTCTGCTCCTGATGGAGTCGGCTATCGCGCGCCTGACGAGTGCGCCGGCTCCCCGGCCGCCGCGGCGAGCTGCGCGCGCACGCGCGGCGCGACCTCGCGCCCGTAGAGCTCCACGCTCCGCAGGAGCCTGTCGTGCGCCAGCGGCCCCGCGCTGTACTTGATGTCGAAGCGCGAGAGCCCGAGCGCGCGCGCCGTGGCCGCGATCTTCCGCGCCACCGTGTCCGGCGCGCCGACGTAGAGGGAGCCGGCCTCGATCTCGCGCTCGAAGTCCGCGCGGCTCGTCGGGCCCCACCCGCGCTCGGCGCCGATGCGGTCGCGCATCGCGCGCCACGGACCCCAGAGCTCCTCGCGCGCTTCGGCATCGCTCTCCGCGACGTAGCCGTGGGAGTGGACCCCGACGGGAAGCGGCGCCGCGCCGCGCTGCGCCAGCGCCTCGTGGTACAGCTGGACGAATGGCGCGAACCGGCACGGGTCGCCGCCGATGATGGCGAGCATCAACGGCATCCCGTAGCGCGCCGCGCGCACCACGGACTCTGGGCTCCCGCCGACGCCGATCCACGTCCTGAGCCTCCCGTGCTCGGTGGGTGGGAAGGCGCGCTGGCCGCCGAGCGGCGCGCGCACCGTGCCGCGCCAGGTGACGCCGGTGCCGCTCCGATCCGCCTCGAGCAGCGCGGCGAACAGCGCCAGCTTTTCCTCGAACAGCCGCTCGTAGTCGTCGAGCGAGTAGCCGAACAGGGGAAAGGACTCGATGAACGAGCCGCGGCCGAGGATCACCTCGGCGCGTCCGCCGGACACGGCATCGAGCGTGGAGAAGCGCTGGAAGACGCGCACCGGGTCGTCCGAGCTGAGGACGGTGACGGCGGATCCGAGGTGGATCCGCTCCGTCCGGCCAGCGATGGCGGCGAGCACGACCTCCGGTGCCGAGATGGCGAAGTCGTCGCGGTGGTGCTCGCCGACACCGAAGAAGTCGATCCCCACCTCGTCGGCGAGCACCGCCTCGGCCACGACGTCGCGGATGACCTGCGCGTGCGACTGGCGGCGGCCGTCCGCGTCACGCGTGACGTCGCCGAAGGTCTCGACTCCGAGCTCGAAGGGCTGGCTCATGTGGTGTGGGCGCTCACGATGGCGGCCGGGTGTCGCGGTGTGTCCACCAGTACCCGCCGGCCGCCGCACTCGGTGCCATGAGCACGAGCGCGGCCAGCGGCGACCAGAGTGCGCCGATCCCGTGTCCGCGCAGCGCGACGATCGACGCCAGCGCGCCGAGGGCGATGACGAGGGCGACGACGACCGCGGGCAGCGCCCCGCGGCGCGCGATCGTGACCGCGACGACGCCGCCCAGCGCGGCGAACGCCATCCCGTACACGATGGAGCCGATCACGAACGGGACCGACGCGGACCCGTGCGGATCCACGCCGGCCGCTCGGAAGAGCACGACGGCGGAGACGCCGAACACCAGGTAGCCGATGATGATGCCGAGGAGGGTGCGCATCGGGTTGGTCAGCGATGCGCCCGCCGGCCTACTCCTCCCACTCGTCGTCGCCGTCGCCCCACGACCGCGTCCGGCGCTGCTTGCGCTCCTCGCTGCGGCGCTTGCGGTCGCCCCGGTTCGGCTCACCGCGCTCGGATGGCCATGGGGCGTCGCTCGGCGGCGGCGCGAACGAGCGACCGCGAGCCTCGACGGCGTGCGCTGCCGGCCGCGTCGGACGCGCCGGCACCGCGTCCACTCGATCCGCGCCCTCCTTCCCGAGCCGGACGACGTTCTGCGCCTGCGGCCCCCTCGCGGCCTCCATCACCTCGAACTCCACGCGCTCGCCCACCTCGAGCGAGCGGAACCCGCCTCCCTGGATCGCCGAGAAGTGGACGAAGCAGTCCTTGCCGCCATCGTCCCGGCCGATGAACCCGAAGCCTCGCTCCGCGTCGAAGCGCTTGACGGTCCCGCTGATGCGAATCGTGTTCTCCACTTTCATCTCTCGGACAGAGTCTCCCCCGCGCTCCCTCGCGGTGTCGCTCGGCGCGCGCCGACTCGGCGCCGCCTCTCCTGGTATGGTGCGGTGAAGTCCGGCGCCGGTCAACGCTCCACGTTCGGCCGCCGGACGTCCCCCATGAGGGCGCCCATCCGGCGTGACGGGGTCGGGGGCGAGTGGCCAGCGCCGCGCGGGGGCAGGACTCGGGCCACGACGCGCGACGCGTTTGGCGACGTTCCCCGAGTCGCGCCGTCGCCGCGGCGAGGAGCCGCGCGCGGGCACGGCGGATGCCCGGTGTGAGGGTACCCTCAAGCTGGACTCGATTGGCATGTCCGATCCGCTGTCTGCCGCCGAATCGTCGCTATCGGGATCGCTGAACGAGCTGGCCGCGGCCGCCCCCACGGGGATCCAGAAGCTGCCGAGGGCGGTGACCGAGGAGGTCCACCGCTACTGCGAGGCAGCGCGAGCCGGCGGGCTGCCGCCGGAGCAGGCCCTGATCCGGCTGAAAGCCATGGTCGCGTCGGCGTACCCACGCCGCGATGTCGGCAATGGGCTCACCGCGACGGAGGTGGTCTGGCAGGCCGTCCAGCGGTGCGTGAAGGCGTTCTACGGGAGCGAGACGAGGCACCGGTGACCGCCCGCGGGCGCCTCCCCTCCCGCGTCAGTACACGAACACCGCGTTCATGGCCACCGTGGTCTGCCCGCTCGCGCTCGCGCCGGCGCGCCTGACGAACAGCGCGCGGTTGGCGTGGTCCACGCGCCAGTCACCGCGGATCAGGAAGTGGTCGGTGAAGCGGTACGAGGGCGTCACCGTCAGCTCCCGCGCGGTGGTCGCCAGGCCGGTGCCGAGCCGCGTCCCGCCCTCGTCGTGGAACGTCTCGCCGCGCACGGCGATGGCGAAGGCGCCGGTCGGCGCGACGCGCAGGTATCCGGCCACACCTTTCCACACCGCGTCCGCGCCCGGGACGGCGACGCTCGCTCGGCGCTCGATCCCGTAGTCGCCGTTCACGCCGACGGTGATCGCGCTCGCGAGCTTCCAGGTGCCGACGACGTCGAACATGTGCCGCATGAAGCCGTTGGTGTCCGGCTTCTCCGGACCGCCGATGTAGTTCAGGTACAGCGCCACGTCGGGGGTGGGCGTCAGCGCGAACTGCCCGCCCACCGACTTGCCGCCGTTGTTGTCCTTCACGTCGTCCCAGCCGTTGGAGACGCTGACCATCGCCGTGAGGACGCGGTTCAACGCGTAGGTCGCCTTGATGCCGGTGTGGGTGAACGGGATGGCGTAGTCGAAGAGGAGCGAGCGGCTGTACTCGTCGTTGAAGCCGTCGTATCCGTCGATGACCTCGTAGCCGAGCCAGGTGACGGACTTGCCGAAGTCGAGCCGCAGTCCGGAGCCGACGGGCGCGATGTAGCTGAGCAGCGCCTGCTTGACGTCCGCGCTGCTGCCGATGGACAGCCCGTACGCCTGCGACTTCTGCGGGATCGCGCCGCCGACCTCGAAGTCCGCGCGGAAGCCGGCGTCGCCCGGCTTCGCCACCGGCTTCTGGAGCACGAGCTCCGCGACGTCCACGTCGAAGGTGTTGGCGTCGGCATCGAAGACGCGCAGCTCGTTCACGCGATCGGCCGGGCGATTGAGATTGTACGTGTAGCCGAACGAGACGAAGGCGTTCGGCTGGAGATCGGCGAGCCACGCCGGCACCGTGGCGGCGGATCCCTGGGGGCTCGCCGGGGTCGCGGCCGCCGAATCGCCTCCGGCGGCGCCGGTCGCGGTCTGCGCTGCCGCGGTGGCGACGCCCGTCGCGAGCGCGAGCGCGGCCAGACCGGCGCCCGCAACGACACGTCGCCGTGGGTGAAGTGCTCCGGGCCAGTGCATGTGTTCACCTGCTCGACACGGGTGAGGGCGCTTCGCGGGCTCACCGCGTCGGGCCCGGACGTCCTGGCCGCACGGTATCGAGGTCTATGTCTCCTGTCAAGCAGAAATTGCCAATTCTGCAGACTCGTTACGACGATTCACGATTTTTTGCGGTATTTAGGCCGTTTTGTTCGTCGCAGTGTGCTCATTCTTCACTTTTGGCGAGACACTGCGCGGTGGATCGGCCACCCCATTGACCACTTCCGCCGTCAGGCGCCAATTCTCCACCGCTCGCGCGACCGCCGACCGTCGACCACCCCACGGCCGCCCAACCCGCTTCCCCTCCCCGCTCGATGGCCCCGACCCGCCGCGAAGCCCTCGCCCAGCTCGCCGCCCTTCTCGCCCCGTCGCTCTGGCTCCGCGGCCGCCCCACGATCCCGCGGTGGTCGCTCCGTGCTGGCGATCCCCTCGACGGGACGATCGCCGCGTATCAGGAAGGCCGGCGGCGCGGCGAGTGGACCGCCGCCGAGGTCACCGCGCGCGCGCTCGACCGGTGCCGCGCCGAGGGCCGGGCATGGCACGCCATCGACGCGCTGGCCGACACGGCGATCCCGGACGCACGCGCGGCCGACGCGCGCCTCCGTGCCGGACGGATGCGCGGCCCTCTCGACGGCGTGCCCGTGTTCGCCAAGGCGATCTACGACGTGAACGGGCTGCCGACCACGGGCTCCAATGCCGAATGGGCGCACCTCTTCCCCGACCCGGTGCGGCGCGACGCGATCGAGGTCGCGCGGCTCCGCGCCGCCGGCGCGATCGTGCTCGGCAAGACGGCGGCCGACGACTTCGCCTACCACGGCACCGGCACGAGCAGCTGGACCGGTCAGGTGCGCAATCCGCACGACCCGACGGGCACCCGCACGCCCGGCGGCTCGAGCGCCGGCTCCGCGGTGGCCGTCGCCGACGGCATGGCCTTCGCCGCGTTAGGCACCGACGACGGCGGCTCGAACCGCATCCCGGCGCAGTTCACCGGCGTCGTCGGGATGAAGCCGAGCTTCGGGCTCGTGCCGCGCACCGGCGTGATCCCCACCTGGCCCTGGCTCGACACCCACGGCCCGCTCGCGCGCACCGTCGCCGACGCGGCGCTCCTCCTCGCCGCCATCGCCGGCGCCGATCCGTCCGACCCGCTCGCGCGCACCGACGCCTTCGACGCCGCGCCGCTGCGCGCGCTGCACGACGACGCCCTCGCCGGCGCCCGCCTCGGGCTGGTCGACGCGCACGTCCCGCGCGCCGACATGACCGCCGAGGCGATCGCCATCTGGGAGCGCGCCGTCGACGACCTGCGCGCGGCCGGCGCGCCGGTCGAGTCGTTCGCCCCCCCGGTCACGCGCCTCACCTATCAGGACGCCTTCGCCGCCGCGGCGCGTGCACGCGGCGACGTCGCTCCCGATCCGGACTCCCCCGCCCCCACGGCGAACGCCCTCTTCCGCTACTTCGCCAGCCGCACCGACGATCCCCTCGCCGCGGTGCGCCGCGGGTACGCCGCGTACCGATCGTTCTACGACGTGCTCCCCGACACCTTCGAGGCGTGCGAGCCGCTCCTCCGCCAGCCGATGGAGGACGACCCGGCGGGGCGCTCCTTCGGCCGCTCGCGCGCCGAGGTCGTGGCGTCGCTCGCGGCCGCGATGCGCGCAGCGCGGATCGTGGCGATGGTCTACCCGACGATGCCATACGACGCCCCGCGCCTCGGCGCGCACTGGCCGAACGTCCGCACGCCGCTCGGCTTCGGCAACTGGCTCGGCCTGCCGGAGGTCTCGGTGCCGGCGGGGCTCGGCGCGGACGGCATGCCGGCGCTCAACGTCTCCATCGTGGGACTGCCCGGCGACGACGCGCGCGTGCTCGCGCTGGCGCACGCGTACGAGCGCCAGTCGCGCCGCTTCGTCGCGCCGCCGCGAGGCGCGTAGATCCCCACGACGCGGCGCCCGTTCGCGGATGCCGGACATCCGCCGGGCGTTCGCCCGATGTTCCGCGGCGCCCGCCGGCGTAGGCTGAGGCACGAGGGGCCGCGCGCCCGCGGCGACAGCACCGCCGACGTGCGCGCGCGACGGCCCCCGTCGACGAGCCACACCGACATGCAGCCAGCCGCCCACCTCGAGCCGAACGTCGTCCGCCTCAAGCGGCTGTGGATCGACACGTACCAGGAGCCCGTCATCTTCATGGCGCGCGACTGCCCGGTGTGCCGCTCGGAAGGGTGGACCTCGCAGGCGCGCGTCGAGGTGACGCTGGATCACCACGCGATCATCGCGACGCTGAACGTCGTCACCGGCGAGCTCCTCGCGCCGGACGAGGCGAGCCTCTCGGAGGTCGCCTGGCAGCACCTCGGCGCGCACGAGGGCGACGTGGTCCGCCTCGCCGATCCGCCGGCGACGGAATCGCTGCGCTTCGTCCGCGCGAAGATCTACGGCAACCGCGTCGCGCCCGAGGAGATCGAGGCGATCATCCGTGACATCGTCGCGGGACGATACTCGGACATCGAGCTCGCCGCGTTCGTGACGGCGTTCGCCGGTCGCGACGTGGATCTCGCCGAGACGATCGCCCTCACGCGGGCGATGGTGGATTCCGGCGAGCGGCTGTACTGGGGCCGCACGCCGGTGGTGGACAAGCACTGCGTGGGCGGGCTGCCGGGGAACCGCACGAGCATGATCGTGGTCCCGATCGTCGCGGCGTGCGGGCTGCTCATGCCCAAGACCTCGTCGCGCGCCATCACCTCGCCGGCGGGCACCGCGGATGCGATGGAGACGGTGGCGCCGGTGGCGCTGCCGCTCGCCGCCATGCGGCGCGTCGTCGAGCGCGAGGGGGCGTGCATCGTGTGGGGCGGCACGGTGGAGCTGAGCCCCGCCGACGACGTGATCATCAGCGTCGAGCGCCCGCTCGGCCTCGACAGCCAGCCGCAGCTCGCGGCGTCGATCCTCTCGAAGAAGATCGCGGCGGGCGCCACGCACGTCGTGATCGACATGCCCGTGGGACCGACGGCGAAGGTGCGGAGCGACGACGCCGCGTGCGCGCTCGAGCGCGTGCTCTCCGCCGTGGCGGGGGAGATGGAGATCGCCCTGCGCGTGGTCCGCTCCGATGGCAGCCAGCCGGTGGGGCGCGGCATCGGCCCGGCGCTGGAGGCGCGCGACGCGCTCGCCGTGCTCCGCGGCGAGCCCGACGCGCCGGCGGACCTGCGCGAGCGCGCACTGGCGCTCGCGGGCGAGGTGCTGGAGATGGGCGGCGCCGCGCCCGCCGGGTGCGGCCGGGCGCGGGCGACGACGATGCTCGACGGCGGCGAGGCCCTGGCGAAGTTCGAGCGCATCTGCGCCGCGCAGGGCGGGATGCACGAGCCGCCCCGCGCGCCGCGCACGCACGTCGTGGAGGCGTCGCGCCGCGGCCGGATCAGCGCGATCGACAACCGCCGCGTGGCGCGGATCGCCCGCCGCGCCGGCGCGCCGCGCGCCGCCGCATCGGGCGTCGAGCTGCACGTGCGGGTGGACTCCGTCGTCGAGCCGGGCGCGCCGCTGTTCACGATCCACGCGGAAGCGCCGGGCGAGCTCGCCTACGCGCGCTCCTATCTCGCGACGAACCCGCAGGTGATCACGCTCGTCGACGCGTGATCGGTCGGCCGCGCGGGCGCGCCGCGCCGATGGGGCTCCAGGACCGCGTCAGCGATTGGGACCGCGCCGTCGGATCAGGTCGGCGATGATCGTGATCGGCCAGAACAGGACGCCGACCCAGAGCTCCCCGGCCGTACGTTCGCGGCCGATACGCTGGTCGAGAGCCGCCATCAACAGCCAGCCGATGACGAAGTAGATCGCGAGGATGCCGAAGATGAGCGCAGCGAACATCGAGGTCGTCCGGGTTCGTTGGGGACGCCATGCGGGGCATGAACCGCGCCGCCCCACGTGCGGGCGTTCCATGCGGGCGCCGCGTTCGGCGTCACGCGCACGCCGCCGCGCACGGTGCCCAGGTTCGCGAGCGTGACTCGCTCCAGGCCGTTGCCGGTGCCGCCGTCGCTCGTGACGGCGATGGCGAGGGTGTTCGTCCCGCGCGGGTTCAGCACGCCCTCCGGCACGACGAAGGTGTGCTGCGGGCCGACGTCGGCGATGTACTGCCCCATGTTCCAGCCGTTGACGAAGACGAGCGCGCGGTAGTGCGCGGTCGAGCGCGGCGTCGTCGGATCGCCGATCGTGATGCCGAGCGAGGCATCGTCGGCCGCGGGCACGTGGAGGTCGAAGGTCGTGCGATACCACGTGGTGCCGGGCGTGCCCGTGGACGCGGGGAGCATCACCGGCCGCCACGAGCCATCGGGGAAGCCCGGCAGGTGCCACCCGTGCCGCTCGCCGTACAGGCCGCCGTCGTTCATCACGCCGCGTGCCGGGTCGAGGATGTCCTCGCCCCCGCGGGTCCCCTGGATCCTCCACACGATCGCGGTCGGGACCGTCCCGCCGAGCGAGTCGGTGAGCGCGACGGCGATGAGGCCGCGCCCCTCCTTGTGCGCGTCGTTCGCCCCGCCGTCCTCGTTATGCCCGTCGTTGCGGACCATCACGGCGAGGAGGTGCGTGTCGCCGCCGCGCAGCCCCGCGGGGATGGCGAAGGTCGCGGTCCCCGTGGTGGCGGGACGCGTCGAGCCGCCGCTCGGGAGCACGAGCTGCCCGAGGTACGTCCCGTCGAGCCACGCCTGGAGCAGCCCGGCGCCGCCGCCGCCGAAGCGCAGCCGGACGCTGTCGGCCGGGAGCGGGCCGGCGAAGCGGCCGCGATACCAGACGTCGCCGTAGTGGAAGCCGTAGTCGTCCATCGTCAGCACCGGCTGCCCCGCCTCGGGTTTCGTGATGCTGTTGGTGGAGGTCCTGTTCGCGCGCCGCCAGGCGGCATCGTCGAAGCCGGGGGCGGCCTCGGGTGATCCGGGGGCGAATCGCCATGCGGACTTCGAGAGGTCGGGGAGCGCGATCGCGTCGGCGCCGGGCAGCTCGCGCGTGGCGAGGAGCGAACGGGAGGCGGTGCGCCGCATCGGGATGGCGACGCCGTTCCAGGTCACGCGCCTGACGCGGGCCGGCGCCCAGACCTCGAGCGGGCTCGCGTCCCTCGTGTCGCCGGTGAGCCGCAGGGTGTGGCCGGCGATCTCCGCCGTCCGCACGAGCTCCGGGCCGCGCTCCAGCACCGCTCCCGCCGGCGTCGTCTGGCGCCAGAAGGTGCCCGCGCTCGTCTCGTCGGCGATGAGCAGCGTGAGCGGCCGGCGCCCGCCGCCCGTGATCCGGAAGCGCGTGATGCCGTGATGCGCGTAATCCAGCCGCAGGTCCCCGGACGCGGGATCGAACTTCGCCGCCACCATGCCGTCCACGGCGCGCACCGTCGGACGCGACGCGTAGCGCAGCACCGTCTCCCCGTCCTCGCCGTTCCGCCCGTGCAGCAGCACGAGATCGCCGTCGCCCAGCGGAAAGTGCGTCATGATCTCGGACGTGCTGTACACGAGATGCTGCCCGTCCATCGCGTAGTCGGCGACGAGCATCTTGGCGTCCTGGCCGTCGATGCGCAGCGTCCCGGCCTGCGGGAGGACGTACGCGCCGTCGCGCGTCGAGATTCGGAAGGTGAAGCTGTCGCTGGTCGTCGCCGACGACGGCTGGTGCATCGCGAAATAGAAGTGCGTGCCCGCGTCCGGGTTCACGTCCTGGTAGACCTTCACCGCGGCGGAGGAGGGCGTCACCGGCTCGCCCTTCGTCAACTTCGCGACCGGCGCGACGCTCTGGAGGAAGAGCCCGATCTCCTTCAGCGTCGTCAGCTTCGGCCGGATCTGCCGCGCCTCGTCGAGCCCCGCGCCGTAGTCGTACGACGAGTAGACGACGGGGGCGGGGAGCCATCCCCACGACGTGCCGCCGAACGCCATGTAGAAGTTCTGGAGGGCGATGCCGTTGGCGACGTTGGTCTCGTAGAACACCCGCTCGTAGCCGGGCCCCTGCCGGATCGCGGTGCACGGATACGTGCCCGCGCTCCCCCAGTGGTCGAACCAGCCGCCGCCGAACTCGGCGAGGAAGCCGGGCGTCTTCGGCGACGCGCTCGCCCCGCCGCGCGCGCCGCCCGGACCGTACATCCCCCAGTCGGGCGCCGCGTTAGGCGCGCCGGGCGTGCCGTCGGGGCGGCACGTGCCCCCCGGATAGCCGTCGAACGCGTACAGGTCCACCGGCCCGACGAGCGTCCCCGGCACCGACGAGCTGCGCGGGACCCACAGCCCGTTGCGCCCCTTGTCGTTGTGGAAGATCGGCACGGTGATGCCGTCGGCGCGCGCCTTGTCGGTCAGGTGCTGCATGTACCGCTGCTGCGACGGCCCGTGCGCCGAGAGCTCGTTCTCGATCTGGTACGCGATGACAGTGCCGGTGCCGTTCGTGAGCTGGTGTCGCGCGAGGATCGCGTCGATGTGCCCGAGCCAGTCGTCGGCGGCGGCGAGATAGTCCGGCGCGTCGCTGCGCGCGCGCCCCGCCTGCGTCGTGAGCCAGCCGGGATACCCGCCGGCGTCCGTCTCGGCGTTGATGTACGGCCCCTGCCGCGAGATCACGTACAACCCGACCTGCTGCGCGATGTCGAGCAGCTTCTCCACGTCGCGCACGCCGGTGAAGTCGTAGACGCCCGGCTTCGGCGTGTGATAGCTCCAGTCGAAGTAGAGGGACACGGCGTCGTAGCCGTTCGCCTTCATCTTCTGGAGCACGTCGCGCCAGAGGTCCGGGCTCGGCAGCCGCCAGTAGTGGAACTCGCCGGAGAGGATGTACGTGCGCCTGCCGTCGATGAGGAGCGAGTACCTGTCGAAGGTGACGGTATGGTGCGCGTGCGCGCCCGGTCGCGGGCGGGGGCGGGGGCGGCGCGCCGTCGTCGTGCCGAAGGCCGCACCAGGCAGCGCGAGGGCGCAGGCGAGCGCGAGGACGTACGCGAAGGTGGACGGCCACGCCGCGCGGCTCCGCGACTGAGGGAAATCGCTCATCGGTCTCGCGCTCCGGATGCGGACATGCCGCGGAAGGTCGCTCGGCACAGGGCCGGCGGCAACCGCGTTCCGGGGCTGGTGCGATCGACGCAGGCGAGCGATGATCGAGCCCATGATCCGCGCCGCCGCCATCCTGGTCCTGCTCGCCGCCGCCGCGCGCGCGTCGGCGCAGGACGCGTCCCGCCAGTCGCCCGCCCCGCTCACCGCCGAGCAGGACCACCAGCTCATGATGCGGCGGCTCGGGATCCGCGCCCTGCGTCCGGGACCGAGCGGCAACGAGGCCGCGCCCAACCACGCGAACTACGACGAGGCGCTGGCGAATCCGTATCCCGACCTGCCGGACGTGCTCACGCTGCACGACGGCCGCCACGTCACGACGCCGGCCATGTGGTGGCACGAGCGGCGTCCGGAGATCGTCGAGGACTTCGAGCGCGAGGTCTACGGGCGCGTGCCCCGCGACGTGCCGACGGTGAGCTGGCGCGTGCTCGTCACCGATCACGAGATGGTCGGGTTCACGCCGGTCGTCGCCAAACGGCTCGTCGGTCACGTCGACAACTCGGCCTGGCCGTTGGTGAACGTGGACATCGCGATGGTCGAGGTGGTGCCGGCGAACGCGAAGGGACCCGTGCCGCTGCTGATGATGTTCGGCCGCGCGGCGCTCCCCGCCCCGGCCCAGCCGCCGCAGGAGGATCTGGACCGGATCAACGCGGCGATGAAGAAGCTGCTGATCGCGCGGGACTCCTCGCTCGCCGGAATCTTCGAGAAGTACCCGGCGTACGAGCCGATCACGCGATCGACGGCCTCGCCGTTCGCCTTCCTCCAGCCGCAGACGCCGGGCGGCGATCCGCCGACTGTCGCGCAGCTCCTCGCCGCCGGCTGGGGGTACGCGTTCATCGATCCGGCGAGCATCCAGGCGGACAACGGCGCCGGCCTGGCGCGGGGCATCATCGGGCTCGTGAACCACGGCCGGCCGCGCCAGCCCGACGACTGGGGCGCGCTGCGCGCGTGGGCGTGGGGCGCGGCGCGCGGGCTCGACTATCTGGAGACCGACCCCGCCGTGGACGCGAAGCACGTCGGCATCGAGGGCGTCTCCCGCTTCGGCAAGGCGGCCCTCGTCACCCTCGCCTTCGAGCCGCGCTTCGCGATGGGGCTCATCGGCTCGTCAGGCAAGGGCGGGACGACGCTGCACCGCCGGAACTTCGGCGAGGCGGTCGAGAGCCTCGCCGGCACCGGCGAGTACCACTGGATGG
>CAMLIT010000015.1 GCA_946480295.1 uncultured Gemmatimonadota bacterium | reverse complement strand
CGTCTGCGCACGGAGAACAAGCTGGCGACGGCTACCTGACGACAGGTTAAACGACGGCGCCGGAGCCCCCGATCGGCAGCGGGGACGCTGTACCGGCGCGCACGCCGATCACGCGCATCGGTATATCGGCGGGTGAGCGCCTCCCCGCGTTAGAGCGCGTTCGGCGCAGCGGCAGAGCGCGCGAGGAGTCGTGTCAGCGATCTGCGGCGATCGACTCACTGGCGGTCGCCGGAACGGCGCCGCAACTTCGGCGACCCGGGTGATCTACTCGCTCGGGTGGACGACGCACCTTCCCCTCGCCCACACACGCGAGCCGCCACATGTCACGCGACGATGAACTCGCGCAACAGCAGCAGCCGGCCCCGGAGACGGGACCGGCTGAATCGTCCGCGCCCCCGTCCGACCCGTCCCAGGGCAGCGCGCCCTTGGAGACGCTTCCGGCGCTGATCGCGCGCCTCGAGAACGACCCCTCCGCCCGCGACGAGCACCTCTTCCGAGAGCCGTTCCACGCTATGGGACGTGCTTTCCACGAGCGGGGAATCGAGGTCCCGGAAGAGGTACTCGCCGAGGAGATCGCATTTTCCGTCCACGCCCATGACCGACAGGACCCGAGCAGTTGGGGACTGTACTTCGGACCCTTCATGAGCTGGTCCACGCCGTCGGGTGAGTCGGTCGATACCCCTCCGTTGACCATGATGACGCCGGCGGTCCTGGACTACTGGCGTAAGCGGGCCGGCGAGTCTCGCCACCCAGTCATGCGGGCGCGATACGCGGATCTGCTCTGGGAAATGCCGAGAAAGCTCGGCGGCGCGAAGCGCGATGCCGCCATGGCCCGGGTGGCCATTGACGCCTACCTGGAGGCAGTGGAGGGCCGCCGCTACGAGCACGAGATCCGCGCAGTCGACAAGGCGCGACGCGCGCTCGACCTGGCCCTCGCGCTAAGCGACTCAAACCGAGTCGAGCGCGCGCGGGATGTGCTGCTGGCTCTCGAGGAGGAGGTTGCGGACGACGCGCTGCCAGGCCTCTGGGGGTTCTGCTTCGACACCCTGGTTGAGCCGCCCAACAAGAGGGTACCACTTTCGGATACGCAGCGCGATCGGCTCGTTGACATGATGGAGCAGCGGCTCTCCCGCCTCGCCGCTGGAGAATCGGCAAGCCCGTATCATCCCGTCGGTGCTGAAGCTGCGGCCTTGCGGCTCGCGCACTTCTACCGTCGGCGTGGACGCCAGGACGACGTCGCACGGGTACTCCGGACGTACGGAGATGCGGTGAAGAGAATGAAGGGGACCGCGCCCCCGCTTCTCGTCGCCCACTCCCTGGAGCAACTCTACGAGCAGTTCACAGCCTTTGGTCTTCACCGGGATGCGGATGGCCTCAATGAGGCACTTCGGGTCGCTGGAGAGGAAACTCTGAAGGAGATGAAGCAGATCTCCCACACGGTAGAGATCCCGGTCGGGAAGGTCGAGAAGTACTACGAGGCCATGCTGGCCGGCACCGCAGAAGAGGTGCTGTTGCGCATCGCGGTCCACTTCGTCCCCAAGCGTGGCGAGCTTGAGGCACAGCTCCGTGAGCTGGCACAGCAAGCGCCGCTGTCGTTCATGATCACCCGCTCGATCAAAGACGACGATGGCCGGACCGTGGCCCACGTGGGTCCTCTCGAGTCGGACCTCGAGGGGCAGTTGCTCAGCCACATCAGCCAGAACATGGAGCTGACCGTGCCTTGGCTGCGCGAGGCCTTCGCCCGGGGCATCTCCGCCGGAACGTTGTCGCAGCAGCAGCTTCTGGACTTCATCCTCGGCTGTCCCCTCTTCCCCGAAAAGCGCAGGCCGATCGTCGAGGCTGGGCTCCGGGCCTACCTTTCGGATGACAGCATGGCGGCTATTCACATGCTGGTCCCACAGGTGGAACAAGCGGTCCGTCACTTGGCTAGTCTGGTGGGCGCCCCGATCTACACGCAGCGGCGTGGTGGTGGGCTGCACGCCCGAACGCTCGATGACCTTCTGAGGGACGGCGCCATCACCGCCGCACTCACGGAGAACGTGGTCACGTATCTTCGGGTTCTCCTCACCGATGCCCGTGGATGGAACATCCGCAACAGCGTCTGCCACGGACTGGCGCCGGTTGCGACACTCACCATGCCGATAGCGGACCGAATCCTACATGCTATGCTGGTTCTCGCGCTTGTTCGGCAGCACGACCCTGCCGGTGAGGATGCCGGCGCGGACGCATAGCCACCCAGTGCCGCGATTCATGCCGAGTGTCAGGCGTCGGAAGCTCGGTGAATTCACGTGCCAGGTGATCGCACCGACTTCGGACGTGGACGCCCCGGGATCCCTCGCCGGCGTCCGCCGACAGAATGGCATCGACCACGGACGGCCGGTGCTCGACCACGATGGCCGGTGATCAAGCAGGGCGGGCCGGTCGGCGCGGTGTACCGAATCCCGCAGAGCGAGAACATGCCGTTGGACTAGTCGCTCCGCCTACGGTCCCGTACGCCGAGGCAACCGCTCTGCCCTGCCAATCCTCGCCCCCTTCCACTGCCTGCCGCCATGACTATCACTCCGGAACTCCAGGCCAGGATCCTCTCAGACGCTGAGCGCATCCGCGACACCTGGAATGCGGGCGATCACGTCGGCGCGAAGGCGCTGCTCCGCATCGCACACCGCTACACCCTTCAGTGGCTGCAGATCTCCCGGAGCGCGGCTCCCGAGCTCAAGCTGGCCATTCAACAGGAGCATCTCCAGCGCGCGTACGACGCCGAGGGCTGAGGTCCACGGGGCAGGCCAGGAGCAGGAAGCGTGGCGTTCGCGACGCGCATCGGTCAGATTTGGGGGTGCCCCGTGTAGACGCGGGGCCCGCGTAATTCGGGCAGGTGGCCGAGCGGTTGAAGGCACCAGTCTTGAAAACTGGCAGGCGTTCACGCGCCTCGTGGGTTCGAATCCCACCCTGCCCGCTTTGATCGCAAGACGAGGGCGGTCGCTAACAGCGACTGCCCTCGTTTTCCGTCTGAGGGTGTCGAGGACACGGGATCGGTCGACTTCGGCCGATCCCGCCTACTGGCGTCGCCCGAACTCCTCCGCAAACCACACCGCGCCGTTCCTGATCGTCACAGCCGCGCCGATCTCGGTGAAGCCCGTGTTCAGGATGTTGGCCTCGTGCTCGGGGCTCTTGATCCAGGCGGTCACCATGTCGGCGGCCGTCCAGCTGTCGGCGCTGACGCCGATGTTCTCGCCCCAGGCGGACCACAGGTATCCGGCGGCGCTGAGGCGATCGGTCGGCGCTGGGTACGGCGCGCCCGGAATGACGTGCGCCATCGTGTCGAGCGCCGACATCTGGTCTGTCGTGAGCTGGGCGGCATGCGCGAGCTGCGGGTTCATCATCAGCGCCGGCAGGCCGTGTCTCGCGCGCTCGTCGTTCGTGAGGTCGACGATCTGCTGGCCGACCGGCGAGATGCTGTACGCGCCAGTGCTGGTTCCCGTGCCGCCTGCCGTTCTCGTGCCGCCGGGCAGGACGCCGGTCGTCGGAGGCCAGGTGTCGCAGGCGGCGAGTGCGGCAACGGCGATTACGCCGAGGAGTAGGGCGGCACTTCGGAGACGGCGCGAAGAAGTCGGCATGTCCACGGTGTTCGGGTTGGGTGCTGGTCCGGCGATGCGGTCGCCAAGGCCATCGTACCCGACGGGAGTCGCTCCGCCCGTCCGGATCACCGCCCGGTGGACCACCCGATGATCAGGCACCAGACGCCAAACGCGATGAGGGCACCGCCGAGGCCCAGGAAGACACTCGCGGCCCAGATCGAGCCGCAGAGCAGTGCCAGGCCGCCCGCCACGTACACGGTGTCCCGCAGCCAGACACGTAGGCGCATGCTGGCGCGCCGGTACCAACTCGGCCCCGCCCGGAGCGGCGGAAGTGTGCGATGCGCCTCCGAGAGATGGCGGGTGGCGAGCCACTCGCGACGGAGGCGTCCCCCTTCGTCGTACTCGCGACCGGCCAGAGTCTCGTACGATTCCCGTCGCTGCCCGTCATGGGCCGTCACGCCTGCGAGTTGGGTCGGAAGCCGATGGGACATGGGCTGGCGGTTGGGAGTCTGGGAAAAGCGCATCGCCCTAGCCTACGGGACGACCGCCGGACCGGAGACCCAAGTCGCTAGCGTCGCCTCTCCGTCCGGAGAAGCGAAGGCCCCCTCGCCAGATCGTGTCATGCGCTGCCGTGTGCGCCGCCACCGAATACGCGGCAATTTCGGTTACGAGGTCCGCGCGCAGGTACAGCGCACTTGACTGCCTTAATTCGCACTCGACGGCGATCCCGAGGGATGCACGTGCCCGGAATTATGGTCACACGTGGCCCTGGTGGCGTGTGACCATAATTCCCGCTCACCCGCGGAGCGTGAGGCTATCGACGAGCATGGTGGCCTGGCCTGCCTAACCAGTAGGCGAGGCTTCGTTGTCGTTTCCTTGTCCCGCAGCGTTCTCGCGACGACGGACGTTCCGGGTCCTGAAGGGCGCAACCTCATGGATGATCACGGGCAGCCGCTTCCAGTCCATCGCCTCGGTGATTGCACGCCGACAGCGTGAGATCTCGCCGGGATCCGCACCGACCATTTCGAATACCAAGCCCCGCGTGAACCCCATTCCGAACAGCGCGCCGACACAGAACGACGTCCTGGCGTACGGGTGAGCGGGCGCGATGAACCGGATGGCGGCGTCGGTGTCATGCACGAGAACCGACAGCCGCTCAGGCATGCGCTCGACCGCATCAGCCAGCTGGGCGAAGTCTGCGCGCCGGGTGGCTGCAGGCAGGTAGACCGGGTTTCGCCGCCGCATCGGGAGGAGCACGGAGGCCACGTCCCGAGGATCGCTGACCAAGTCCCATCCCTGTGACTCGCGGACGAGGAGCATCTCGGTGAGCTGAAGCTTCCAATTTCGCGCCGCCGCGTCGAGCGCCATGGGATCCCTCGCCCCAGCGCCGACGTATGCTCGGAGCAGCGGCATCGCCAGGGCGAGGACATCGGGTGACGCACGACCGCGGTCGGGGTCCAGTCGTACGGAGCGCAGGAGATCCTGCGTCCGGAGTGATCGTAGGATCGCGAGCGCGTGACGCGTGCCCCCGATCCCCTGCTGCCGCCAGCAGCGCTCGATCACCTGCGTCGTCGTGGCAACGCCGACGTGCGCCAGAAAGTCGATGACGTTCCGGCAATGGGGCCGCTGCGGGTCAGCTCCGGGCAGCTGCCCAGCTTCGACGGCTAGGTCATGAAGGGACGACGACAGCTCGGTCGCGGAGCGCCCGTCTCTGCTCCCGGGCCACATGGGAGCTGGTTCGTGCTCGTCCGACATACGCGCGTTGAGCTCGGGTTCGGGTTATGGGGGATGTAGCCAGAGCGGTCGTGGGGCGGCTGAGGCGAGCGTGGCCAAGTGCGGGCGCACCGCTCCCGCTCTATGCCGCCGCCATTCTCGTCGACCGCTCGCCTGTCCTTCGTCTGGCTGCGTGCACGCCGAGGGCGATGCGCCGGCGCCGATGCGACCACCTGCCGCTGCGGTCCCCGCGCGGCCTCTCGAGGCGCTCGAGCGAGGGATCCCACGCCGGCGCATATGCCTGGGCGAGGCGTACCACCGCCGTCGGCGGGCGGGTAACGAACCACGTCCGCACGTTCCAGCACTCGCGCGCGACCACCATCGCCACGCCGAGCACGCCGTGCTGCGTAGCCAGGGCGCGGATCTCACTAACCACCCCCGGGCGGCGCGAGATGCCGTTGAAGGTCGGCGCCGGAATCCGTGCGACGAGGCGCTCAGTCGGGAGCTCGGCGGCGTTCGCGCGCGCCTCAACCTGTAGCAGCTGCCTCAGACGTCCGAGCCCGGGAACGAGCTTGTGGCCGCGCAGGGCTTCTGTGTACTCGCGCCAGAGCCTGCGATCGCGTCGGCTACCGCCGGCTGCGGACCACATGATTTCGTGAACCGACCGCGTCCCGGAAGCGGACTCGGACTGTCCTGATGCGAGCGCGGTGGCCGCGTCGGCCGGCTTCACCAGGTAGTCGCCGGTGCCAGCCACGGTGAGATAGACGGCCCTCCGCGTCGCGGGCCGAAATTCGTCGCGGTCTCCCTCGGGGACGCCCAGCTCGCCGAGGGCGCGCTCGAGAGCCGCCATCCACTGCAAGTGGATGTCTCGTCGGGCCGACCCAATCGCCCGCTCCGCGAGCGGCGCATCCCCGGTCGCATTCGTGAGCAGGAGAGCGTGCACGTGAGCGTGCCAGCCGTGCGCGCCCTGCCGGACCTCGAACACGTGCGCGTGCCCGCCGAGACCCAACCCTTTCGTGGCCCGGCGCCATCCCGCGCCGCGCGTCAGGTGGTGCCAGGCGTGCCGCAGGAGTTGGAGCTGCAAGGCAAGGCCATGTTCGCGGCGGTGGCGGATCGTGAGCGTCAGCAGATGCACCGACCGCACGTCCCGCCGCCAGGACGCCACAACCGCCTTGAGCTCGCGGCTCGCTGCATCGCGTGCACGCAGGCTGCACACCGGGCAGCCGTGCGGACTGCGGCAGAGCAGCGGGCCGGCGATCCGCGCGCGCGGGCCGGACGCGCCATCGCTCACCCACACCTCCGCGCTGTTGGCGATGAGCCGTCCGTCCTGCCGGCGGCTTGGCGTCGCGACGAACCCGCAGGCGCGGCACGCACCTGTGGTGTCCGCACGCAGGGCTTCGCGGGCCCACTCGGCATCGTACGTCGGTGGGGTGAGTTCCTGCCCAATCTCCTTGGTACTTCCCCCGAGAGGGGGGAAGGACGGGAGAGGAGAGGGCGAGGCGGGGGCCGCAGCGCGCTGCAGCGACGACGGGATCGGCGAGTCGGAGGGCATGGCACGGGGCCGGTAGAGGAGGCCCGGGTGCCATGGGGCGGCGACCGCGAGCACCACCCGATCGGGCGTGACCGGGGGTGCTTCTCAGGGTTCGAGAGATGGGGGGCTCGTGAGAAGCCCCCCACGCCATGCGATGGCGCTCCGGCGAGTGCCGTTTGCGTCCGTCGCGTCCGGGGCTTGTTCGCGGCCGTCCGCGACCTATAGCCTGTGTGGTTTCGCCTTGCGCGAGATGACGCTGCGCACGAACGCAGGCCATGGCCTGAGAAGGGCGAGCGCACGGAGCGCCGCCTCGCGCACATCCGGATCCGCCCAGGAGAAGAACGGCGACAGATCCGTCGGCAAGCACGCGCGAAGCTGGTCGACCGACGCGTGCTCGAGCGCCCAGGCCACGCGATGCTCAAACACGAAGCCCGATCCGTCCCCCGCCGGATCGGTGTCACCGAGCCAGGCCAACGCTTCCCGAAACCTCGCGGGCGCAATCCGACTCACATCGCCGAGGAGAATCTCCTGCACGATGTCCGGGCCGCGCGACAACACCAGCAGGCGCTCGTCGAGCATCTGCTCGATCGTCTCGCCGCGTAGCTCGCGCCAGTGGTGATAGCCACAGAACACGTGTGGATCGTCCACCAGCCAATGGATCGGCTGAGCGACGGGGATGAGCCGTCCTCGCAGGCCACAGACCTGGCACACGTGGATGGACAACCGCTCGATGGCGGCTAGACGCCAGAGCACATGGCCGGGCACGGGACGCGTCGAGCACTCGATGATCAGCCGCCCGTAGCACTGATCCACACGGCCGACCCGAAGCCGCGGCACCTGCTCGATGCGGTTGTACGCACGGTGGATCAGCGCGCGCCAACCAGCCGGTGCACGGAGGATCGCCTCGTCGCGGACGATGGCGCGTCCCGGTCCCATCATGCCCTGCGTCAGCGCCATGCCGACGCGTGCGGGCGCGCTGACGAGTGATGAGCAGCCGCGGCCCGGGGCGATGCGTGCACATTCGGCCGGGACAGGCGTCCAGCCAACGCGAGCGTCACCAACACGGCAATGATACACGCGACCGCGCGGAAGATGATGCCCACGAGGATCCGTGTCACGCGACTGGTCAGGACGTACACCGTTGCGATGAGCAGAACGGGCGGCACGTGGGATCCCTCGACGATGGGCAGCCGCAGTATACGGGGCGAGGGAGCCGGCCAAGATCTTGTAGCTGTCCGCCGCGTAGGCTGTCGCAAACCCGTATGCTCGGCGGTGCAGCCCTGTACGCAATTCCGCGACGGTGGTGCATTCGCCCTTTACGACCGCCGGCACTCGCGCGATGTTGTTAACCGATTCCCAAACACCCGAGAGCGATGCCCTCAGAGCTGGGCACCTTCATTCGGCAGAAGCGCACCGCGGCCGGAATCGGCCTGCGGGAGTTCGCTCGCCAGATTGGCAAGTCCGCACCATTCCTCACACAACTGGAACTCGACGACGATCCGCCGCCCGCCTCGGAGGAGACGCTTCTCGCGATCGCGAAGGTGCTGGGCGAGAATTCAGATGAGTTGTTCGCCCGGGCCAACAAGCTGCCGAAGGCCCTTGCGCCCGAATCGGCGATCGAGGTCGCGCTGTACCGCCGCATGAAGGAGATGACGCCAGCGGAGCAGCAACGGACCTTGGACCGACTCAACAAGCAGAGACCCAAGCGAGGCGGACGGTGAACTACCCCTGGCTCGATGCACGCGAGATCGAGTCCGCCGCTCAGAGGCTGCTCGCCAAGTGCTTCGGAGCAGCGCGCGCCTGCGCACCGCTCGTGGATCTCGACGCGATCATCTACGACCATCTCTCCGAGAAGGAACGCCTGTCGTTCTCCGATGAAAGCGATCTCGGTTGGCAAGATGGCGATCAGGTGCTCGGTCGCATGTTTCCGCTGGCCGGAAAGATCGAGATCACGGCGGCGCTGCGACGGCGCGACGAAGTGGGACGGTATCGGTTCACCGTGGCGCACGAGATTGGTCACTGGGTGCTCCACCGGCCGCTCTTCCTGGCTAGGACCGAAGCGCTAGACCTCTTCGGGCCGGATCCGCAGGACGCGCAGCTCACGACGTTGAACCGGAGCGTATTTCCGGACGGCGCGCGCGGACGGCCGGCACCCGAGGAGTGGCAGGCCAACCGATTCGCCGTGGAGCTGCTCATCGACCCGGATCTCCTCCGGCGCGAGTTCACCGAGAGATTCCGCGCCCCCGTGGTCGCACGACGTTCCCCGGACTGGCAGTCGCGATCACGCACACGCCGTGAACACGCCAGACAGTTGGCGACCGCCGGGATCGGCACCCGAGCCCCGCTCTGCTCCGTCTTCGGCCTTTCCGTCGAGGCCATGGCGATCGCCCTCGAGCAGCGAGGGTACGCAGTCGAGGAGCCGCCCGTCCTCTGACGTCCTCGGTCGCCGCCCTTGCGCCTAACGCCCGTAAGTGTTAGTTGTTCAGCTAACACCTACCACGGCGGGAGGTGCTGCTGTCGCGGAGTGCCGCCGGACACCCAGCGCCCAGGACGGGCAGGACGGAGAAGATGGCGATTCGCATCACCTGCATCAGGAAGGACGGCGGCAATCACGAGAACCCGTACGTCGCGATCAGCTCTCTCGGCTGGATGGACGAGTCGACGGGGGAGCAGAAGAGCAGCGACCGCGTGCAGATGTACGAGTGGGTCCGCTCGGGCGGCTACGCCTACGTCCAGGCTGGCACGTACAAGGCGAGAGTGATCGCCGAGACCTCGCCGCGCGGCACCAAGTACGTGAAGACGGAGGCCGACAACACGCAGTCGGACAACCTGCTCAAGCTCCCGGAGTGCCGCTGAGATGCCGAACCGCGGCACGCACGTGGCAGCTGGGGCGATCGTCGGCGGCGCCACGGCGCTCGTCCTCGCGAACGAGCGCCCGCCCACGGCCGCATGGCCCGAGCTGGCGGGCGGACTGCTCGGCGGCGCACTCGGTGGCATCCTGCCCGACGTGCTCGAACCGGCTACCTCGCCGAATCATCGAAAGCTCGCGCACAGCGTGGTCGTCGCGGGATCGCTAGCGCTCGCCGAGGTGACTGAGTGGCAGGCAGCATGTCGGGCCCGCTCGGCGGCAAGGAGCGAGGCGGCCGCGCTCCTGCCGCTCGGTTCGCGCGAGCGCAGCGAGGCGGAGCTGGCAGTGCTCTGGTGGAGCTTCCTTGCCGGACTAATCGCCGGATTCTTCGCCGGATACGCATCACACCTCGCGCTCGATGCCCTGACGCCACGGAGTCTTCCGCTGCTCGGGATGTGATCGGCTGACTTCACGAAGGCCACGGAGGAATCGAGAGGCAATGATCACGATTACCATCGGGACGGCTCAAGCGACGTTCGATCAGGCTGACGACGCGTGGATCAACCAGCAGATCAACCGCCGGCGGGCGGACGGAGCGGTCATCTGCGTGCAGGTCAGCATCCAGGAATCGGATGTGAACGTCGTGCTCCGCACGCCGGCGTGCGGCGCGGGCGGAGGCGGCGGCCGGTTGCCAAACCCTCGCGAGAAGCAGGTTTTCGATCTCTGGAACGCACGCCATCTCAACGAGCGTGAGTTCACAGGCGGAGACGTCGTCTCCTTTCTTCGGCAGCTCCGGCGCATCCTCTGACCGTCGACGGCCATCCCGCCTGGCATGGCCGTCGACAGTCAGGCATCGGCCCGACGCACAAGTAGTTCGATCGCTCGCTCAATCTCCCGCTCCGGGTGATGAAGATCCGCCCGGGCGAGTACACGAGGCTGATCGAACGCACGGACGACATCTCGGTTACGCATGCTCATGGTGTACGACGACCGAGCCTGCGGATTGTGCTCGATCATGCGGTAGTCCAACCCGCTGAGCGCCAAGTTGTACTCGAAGCGTTGGTGGCGCTTGAACGGGTCGAGCTGCTCGTAGAAGGCGGCGGAGAACGCGAAGCACTGTTGCAGAACGACCCCGATGTCCTCCACCGCGATCACCAGCGCGTCGAGACCCGCGAACGCTCCTCCGCGCGATCGCCGTCCGGTGACGTTCGCGTCGATGATGACCTCCCCCGCCCCGGAAATCTGGAGCCGGACGTGCTGGCCGTCTCGTTGCCGGCCCCCCTCTCCATTCTGAACGACGACCAAGTCGTCCCCCTCGAGCGCAGCTTCCTTCGAGCGCTCGAAGCTGAGCAGTTGCACGTCATCGGCGTGGCCGATTTCATACACGCGGCGCGTGAACTCGGGCGATGCCAGGCGCACGGGGTCGATGACCTCCTCGTCGCGCTCGGGCGTCAGGACGAAGCGGAGCATCGTGGTGCTCTGGACCCTGTGCGGCCTCTCGAACGGATCCTGCCTCGGGGTCGCCATCGTTCTCCTCGCGTTCTGGCCTATGAAGAGGTCCTCGAGCGCACGCTGCATTTCTGCCCGGAGGTCCGCCGGCGTTGCGAACGTGCGGCGAAACGATCCGTCGATGTAGTCTGAAAGCCGGCGGGCGAACCTCTCCGCGGCAGCATCGCGGCTGCCCTCCTGCAGGAACACCAGCACGGGCAGCTTCCGCACGAGCGCTCGCTCGTACTCCTCCTCGACCACCAGCTTGCCAGAAGGCGCCTGCCACCCGCCGCGCGCGCCGATGATCAAGACGAACACATCAGCGCTGTCCACCGCGTCAAGACAGGCGTTGCGCGACGAGGTCGCGAGGGACGGAAAGTCCTCGTTCACGAGCAGCGGCTCGCCGCCCGCGGCCGCAATACCCTCGCGCGCCGCGGCGCGGCATTGCCCGAAGCCGTCCACGACCGAGCTGACGAACACGCGGGCCAGGGGTCGGGCCCCCTCACCACGGCCGCCACGCGCACCACGAGGCATTTCCATGCGAGGAATGTAATGGTACCGCCAAACGGCGCCGACTGGCGCGCTGACTCGCGTCGATCTCACTCGGGTGCGGTCGCGTAGCCTCGCAGCCGCACACGGACCTAGGCGCTGCCGTGTCGCTCGCCGGTCGCGCGCCACAGCCTGGTATTGTTGTGCCGGCACCCCCACTCTCGATCCCGAGCGCCGATGCCACGTCGGACGATAAACCGACCCCGAAGGACAGCGTCGTCAGATCCACTCGCACGCCCACGCACCGCCGCCGCCTACATCCGCGTCTCGACGGAGGAACAGGTGCTCGAGGGCGTGTCACTCGACGCCCAGGCTGAACGCATCCGGTCCTACGCCACAGCTCAAGGACTTGAGCTCGGGCCACTGTTCCGGGACGAGGGCATCAGCGCGGCAACGGCGCTTGCGGACCGACCCGCGGGCGCACAGCTACTGCAAACGCTGCAGCGCGGGGACTGTGGCCACGTGATCGCGCTCAAGCTAGATCGACTGTTCCGGAATGCCGTGGACTGCATGGACACGGTACAACGCTGGACCCATGAGAATGTCGCCGTGCACCTGGTCGACCTGGGCGGCCAAGCCGTTGATACGAGGTCGGCTATGGGGACTTTCTTCCTGAGCATCATGGCGTCATGCGCGGAGCTGGAGCTCAACACCATTCGGGAGCGAACGCGGCTCGCGCTCGATCACAAGCGCCGCCGCGGTGAACGCCTCGGCGCGACGCCGATCGGGTTCCGCACGCCCGTCCCCGGAGCCCCCATGGTGCCTCACGATGGTGAGCTGATCACGGTGCGGCGCCTTCTCGAACTCTGTGCCGAGGAGTTGCCGTTCACCGAGGTGGCGCGGCGGCTGAACACCGAGGGGCACCTTGCGAAGCGCGGTGGGACCTGGGGTTCTGCCGCCGTACGGTTGGTCTGGCTGGCTCGCGCGCGTTATGCTGAGGTTCTCGGCGTTCCCACCGTCCCCCGATGACCGGCCATCACGAGGACGGCTTCCGGTGGATCGGTTCCCTTCTCGGCTCTTCGCATGGACGACGCAACCTACAGCGACGAGACACTCACCGGCGAGAGCGGCGAGGCGTTTCGAGGCGTTCGACGGGCAACGATTGCAGCAAGAGTCGATGCGGCATCCGGTTTCGAATGGCTGCGCGAGATCACGCGCAACCACCTGCCTCACGGCACCGAGCCCAAGGCGACGTTCGTTTTGCAGCTGGCGGAGTCGAACCCTACCGTCCGAGATCTCGTGGCGAACGGCGTTGGTGCATCGTCGATCGCCATCATCGACCTGAGCGAGAGCTACCTCCAAATCTTCAGCGATATGGCGGCGTTGATCGGCGAGGCTCCGCCGTCCCGATCTCAGGCGCTGAACCTGATGTTGCCATCGCCGATGCGCTCGGAGCGCGTGGGCAAGGTGCTAGCATACGCCAGAACGCACTCGCTTCATCGAACGATTATCCCGCGCGTAGAGCGAATGCTGAAGGAGGTCGCCAAGTCAGCTGGCCTGGGTGCAGGCGACGATCATTCGCTGTTTGATCGCCAGGCGCTCCAGGAGCTGGATCAGCGAGGGTTCCAAGAGCTGGTGGCTCGATTCAGCCTGGCATTGGGAGACGCGATCGCACCAGAGCGCTGGAAGGCGGCCGTACTGACGGCACTCGATGACCATCGCTTCCTCAGCGAAGGCTACGTCTCATTCGCCACGCTCGGTGAGGCGGTGGGCGCCGACCGATACTTCGACGCCGGCAACGCGAAGGCGTTCGCGAGCGTTCGGGCTGCGCACGCGGCAGTCGTGACCGTCCTCGTCGAAGCGAACGCGCAGTTCTTCGGTCGAGAAGTACGCGCGGGCAGGTTGCGGGAGGAGGACTCAATCTCGCTCCTGGGCGTGCAGGCGGCTGACATCGCAGCTCGCTTCGCGGCACGCTTGTACGAGCGCCACCCTGAAGACCGTCGTGCTGGAGCTCTCCTCGTGAAGCAGCACGTGGACCGCGTGCTTCTCAATAATGAGTGGCTGTAGGGACCGGACCGGGTCCGATACCAGCAAGCAGACCAGCGTACGACGTGTTCTCGAGCACCGTGCATCCATCGTTCGGCATCGGCTCGTAGAATACGGTCCTATTCTACGAGTCCAGCGCGGCAAGTACGGTTTGGCACCCGCAGCTCAGAGGTTGTCGAGGCTCTCGTATTCGCACTGCTTACAGGCGTAGCACACGTCGTAACGATCGAGGTGGCGTGCCTTGCCGCACCTGGTGCACAGAACCCACGAGCCTCCGGTCTGGCACGCCTTGCACGCCGGTTGGTGGAGCGGATGCCAGGCCTCTCGGGATTCGACGCACAGTCGTACACCGAGCTTGTCCCAGTTGTACGCGCACCGTTTGCAGAAGGTTGCCGTGCCCTCGCCAGCCATGTAGCGCGCGAACTCGCCGACGGCAACCTGCACCGCACGCCGATAAAGGCCTTCCGACGTAGCCTCATACATCGGCTCGTATTCGGCGGCGAACGCAGTGCGCATCACTGACCAGCCGCTCTGGAGCCGCAGTGGCTGAATCATCACCGGCTCGTCGAACTCGTGGTTGCAGACTCTCCCACTGCGTTGCGTCTGGCAAACGAATCGCGACTTTCCTGCACTCCGTCCTGTCCCGCTCCGCTGCCTCAGGTTCCAGCCTCCACATCGCGGGCATCCCTGGCGGAGGTCACCATCGGGCCGGAGCCTATCCCCGAACTCCGGCGCGTCGGCATGCGCCGCGGCGAACTGCGCGAATGCCGCTTCCCGGTGGTGCCTACGGAGGGCGCGCAGGAGTTCCGGCACCGGTTCCGGATGCCAGAGGTGCTGCAACGTGAACGGTGGGTCCGCAGAGCCGCACTGCTCGCAGATGGTTCCGATCCGCGCGGCCCGCATCTCGGTCCACTCAGGCGAACTCCAGTGGCGCCCTCCCTCAATCGCGGCTACGAGTCGCTCGTGCACCAGGTGAGGATCGGCCTCGCGTGCAGCGAGAGCTGCCTCGAGCCCCTCGCACTCGCTCGGGCGGAGGGGCCCACGATTCTGGACGGCTTCGTCAGGCATGGCGAGCCCTCGGCATCACGATGGGAACAGCAAGAATCTATACGGACGGGCCCGCGTAGGAGTCACACCCGAGGAACGCCGGGTCGGTCATCACCGACACCAACTTGGCGTGCTGCCGAGGCGAGGGATCCCACGGCGAAGACGCCTATCAGACCGTGTGGCCTCCGCCCTCGAGATCACGTCGTAGCTGCGCCGCATGCCGCCGGACCCGCTCGATCAGCATGGAGCCACGACGTCGGTCGCTCGGCGAACTGCTGCAGAAGAATACGGGAAGACGCCGGCGGGCAGTGACCAACATGTGGCGTCGCACCTTCGCCGGTCCCGGCGGCCGGCGGAGCGATCCCTCGAGCAACGCGACGTTGGGGGGAAGGCGATTCGCGAGGAACTCGTCCAGGTACAGCCTCTGAGTGGCGGCCCCCGCGAGCAACACGAGCCGCACGCGCGGAGCTGCGTCGAGGAATCGGATCATCCAAGGCGCATCGGCGGCAAGCATTCGCTCGAAGATGCCCTGATCAGGCGCGGCGCCGGCGCTCACGGTTGCCCGAGGCGACACGTCGACGTGAGCGGCGTTGCATCGGTACGAGGCGCCGAGCTCGGCGAGGGCGTGCTCCCACACGTTGAACCAGGGATGAGGTTCCCGCTCGAAATAGCTCGACAACCGCTCGCGTAACGCGCCGCCCTCAATTTCTGCGGGCCAACGACCTGCTTCGAATTCCGTGGCAGAGGGATTCAGGCCAACGGTGATCACTTCGGCGGATTCGAGATCGCCGAAGAACGGCATCGGGTGCGTGCGGACCCCGGGCTTGAAGTTGACGGCGTACAGGGCGTCCGTCGCGCGAACGTACGTGACGAGGTGCTCCAACACGTCGACCAGCTCACTCACGGCACACCCGGTAGCGCCGATAGACCCTGACGGTCATGGGCGGGCCGTGGCCGGTCCGTTGTCGGACCTCTCGATGATCTCGTCGAGAGACGAGTCGGTCCCCGCCTCCGGATGCCCGTCGCCGTCTCCCGCCAGCTCAGTTGCATCGGGAAAGAGAGGCGAACCCGGCGACCACAGCTCCAGGCTGTCGGCGTGCTCCTCGTACAGCCGTGGATTCGTCGTCACACGCAGCTCGGCCGCCATCCCCGGAGCCAGGTAGCCATACTCACCGATGCCGAGGCCACGCACCGCGACCCCGTCAGGCATGAGATCCTTGCGGCGGATCACCCCGTCGAGCGCTTGCAGATCGAGCGCCGGCGCTGGCCTTCGTGGCATGTCTAGCAGGTCATCGGCAAGCAGGTCGAGATCGAGCCCCGTTTGCTCGGCCTGAAGCGCGTCGACACGGCTCGTGACCTCCGAGGCGACCCGCTCCCGAACGTCCTTCGTTACACGCCCGCCGCGCAGCACGGTGCTGGAAATGGTGCGCGGCAGCTCTGCCAGGATCGGCTGCAGCCGGCCCACGACGGACTGGAACAATCCGATCCGCTTCCGCAGCGCGATGTAGACATCGGTCTCCACCGTATCGCGGTAATGGAGGTTCACGATGCGCACGACCGCATGCTGCTGGCCGAGGCGGTCGATGCGTCCGATCCGCTGCTCCACGCGCATCGGGTTCCATGGCATGTCGTAGTTCACCAGGGCGCCGCAGAACTGGAAGTTCAGCCCTTCGGCGGCGGCATCGGTGCAGAGCAGGAGGTCCGCCTTGCCTTCGCGGAAGCGCCGCTTCACCTCGTCGCGCGTGATGGCGTACCAGCGGCCGTCGGCTCCCATGGCCTCGCCTCCGCGCCCGGAGAAGCACAGGATGGACGCGTCGGAACGCGCGGCGAGATAGCCGCGCAGGAAGTCCATTGTATCCGTGAACTGCGTGAACACCATGGCCTGCGGGTATCCGTCGCGCCGCAATGCGTCGAGGACGTCTGTAAGGCGCTGCGCCTTGGTGTCGACGGGTAGATCGGCCACTCGACGAAGCAAACCCTCGATCGCGGATCGTTCCTCCCGCTTCAGCGCTTCTCGCTCCAGAGCCGCCGCGTCGTCGGCGTCCATCACCTCGTCCTGGCTCTCATCGTCCGAGACGTCGTCCGCGGCTGCCACGCCGGCGTGCACGCCCGGCGCGGTGCTGACCATGGGGGCGAGCCGCGACTCCAGGGTACAGCGCAGCGCCCGGAAGCTGCTCGCCAGTCGCCGGCGGTAGACGGTCATCACGAACCCGACCGCATTCTTCGCGTCGACGGCAGCCTGATTGTAGGTGCTGGAGATGTAGTCCTCGACGGCCTCGTACACGGCACGCTCCGCCCGCGTCATCTCAATGAACTCGTCGCGAACGTCGCGGTCGGCGATCGGGGTAGCGATCTTGCCGGCCTTGAAGTATCGCCGCAGGAGGTCGCGCGTGTGGCGCGACACGAGCTTCGACACGGGCGTTGTCATGCGCATCACGCGAATCGCCGCGACTCGCCCATCAGAATCGAGCGATTTCCGAGGGATGGAGGATTCGTCGCGCAGTGCCTTCAGGATCTTGGTCGCCTTCAGCTTGCTCGTCACGCCGAGGCGGGCGAGCGACTCCGTTCCGACTTCGCCGTAGGCGCGCTCCGCCGTCCGGAACATCTCCGCGAGCTCATCGAACTCCGCGTGCGATGGCGCCGGCTTCGCCACGAGCTCAAAGAACCGTAGGAATGCCCCGGCGCCCCACGCTGCTGGGAGCCCGAGGAGATCGAGTAGATCCCAGAGCTCGATCGGGTGCACCTGCATCGGCGTTGCCGTGAGCAGGACCAGCCCACTGGTGCGCTCGCGCAGCCGCCGCATGAGGCGCAGGAGCGCGTTCGGACCTTCCTCGGCGGCTGAACCGGCGCCGCGGCGCCTCGCGTGGTGGGCTTCGTCGAGCACCACGAGATCCCACGGCTCCGCGTCCTCGCACAGCTCATGGACGCGGTCTTTTCGCCGCATGAGATGGCTCGAAGCGATGACCACCGGCTCTTTGTGCCAGTCCTTGCGGCTCACCGACCTCGCCACGTGCCCGCGCAGCGAGGGCGACGGGTACCAGACCAGTTTCCCGTCGTCGTAGATGGGCCAGTTCAGGTTGAACTTCTCGCGTAGCTCGATCTGCCACTGCCGCATTACTGCGGCGGGCGTGAGGATCAGAACGCGCTTCGCGCGCCCCGCGAGCCACGCCTGGCGGAGAAGCATCCCGGCCTGAATCGTCTTCCCGAGCCCCACCTCGTCCGCTATGAGCAGCCGTGGCGCCTCGCGGGCGTAGAGGCGTTCGAACGCGTGGACCTGGTGCGGCCACGGCTCGACGGCACAAGTGGCCTCGCCCACGCGCTCACCCCCGTGCGGGAGCTTCGGCGCTCGGCGGATGTAGCTCCACACCTGCCTCCGGAGGTCCGAGACCGGCGCAGGGACCTTCTGAGCGTTGGCTCCTCGAGGTCTCCGCGCTGACCTCCGCGTCTCCTCCTCCGGCTCCGCACTTGGAACGAGGCGCGCCGGCGTGTCCGAGTCGGGCATGAAGCGCAGCATGTCCTCTCGGACCGCGTCGGGCACATTCAGTGTGACGACCCGCTTGGCCTTGTTCGCCCAGATCCTCGCGAAGTCTGCCATCTCGCGATCAACGTAGTCGCCACCGCCGTTCCACGAGGTGTGGACCAGGAAGCTCTCCCAATTGTGCTTCCAGCCCGCCGGCGTCTCGTTGATGCTCCCGTTGAACGCGAGGCGGTTCCCGGCCACGTCCGTGATGACGCCGGCCTTCTCGTGGAAGATCCCGTCAGCCGCCATGGGCTTCCGGTTGACGTCGCACGGCACGGCGACCTTCACCTCGAGGATCCCGTTCCCGATCATCCAGGCCAGGAGCTCCAAGGCATCGTGCGCCGCCTGATCGGGCGGCTCGAGAGGGTGCGCGGCGAGATGGCGCTCCACCGACTGTTTGAGGGACTCGCCCTTCTCGATTGCGGCGACCTCCTCGGGACCGAGCGTGCACCCGACCACGAGCCGCATGCGGCCACCGTTGCGTACCAGCCCCTCGATTCCGCGCATCGCGAGCGCGAGCGCCGGCGCCGAGAAGTACCCGGTTGAACGATCGTACTGGATCGCGCACTCCAGCGCAGGCACGTAGAACTGCGCGACGAGGTCACCGTCATCGGGCGTGTACTTGAGTCGCCACGAACGGTCCGTGAGGCTACTCACGGGCGCCCCCGACGGTGTCGGCGCGCGAAAACGCGAACCGGTGTGACGGATCGGCAGCGCTGCGGAAACGAAACGGGGAGTCATGGCTCACGATACGCGAGCCATTAACGGTGAGGCGGACCAAGTCGCCGCAGCCGTGATCAACGTCGTCGGCTCCCCAGGTTGCCTGATGGCCCATCGTCACGACCTACCGCTAGCCATTCACCATCGCTCCGTCGGTTGCTGCGCCAGGTGCGGTGGTACCGGCCGCAGTTCGGCGGATTGCAGTTCCAGGCGCATTCCGCTGTTGCTGCGGTCGGGGAAGAGCGGGATGTTGCGTCCCGCCGAGCGTGCCGACTGGCTCATGAGGAAGTCAGCGACAGCGCGGACGGCCCGCGCCAGGTCCCAGCAGTGTTCGCGCTGCTCGGGCGTTGCTTCCTCCGCGGCGAGTGAGGTGTTAACCGCATCCCATTGCCGGCACGTAGCGGGATCCGAGAGGTCGACGTAGCGGCCGCGCAGCACGACGATCCTGAGTAGCCCCATGCGTGGCGGTAGCGCATCCACACCTTGGCGACGGAACCGCGCTGCGACCTCGGCCCAAGCAGTGTCGTCATCGCTCGCTGTGTAGAGAGCGCCGAATTCACCCGGCGGATTGAATCGGCCTCCAGCGGCCTGACTCGCGGAGAGCGTGCCGTGCACGTAGTCGTCGAAATTTGCGCGAGCCTGGTCGAGATAGACGGTGTCGAGCGTCCGCACGACTTCTAGCGGGAAGCCGACCCAGGTCACGCCGTCCTCGGCGTCATCGAACATGGCAGCCGTCACAGCGCCTTCGCGAGGCGGTGGACCGTGGCGCCCGGCCGATGACGAAGGATCCCAGCTACGCGCCGCGCGCGAGGAAGTGTAGCACCGTCAGAACTCGGTCGATCCGCCCCTCCGTCATGGTCGTCAGCGGCGTCTTGCCGCTGAGCATCTCGGGACGGGATGTCGAGAGCCACTGTCTGGCAAGGTCGGGCCCCGCAAAGACGCGGGTCAACAGTTGCATCAACTCGCCAAGCTGCGCGATCCGACTCAACGCCAATGGCCGTGGCGCCGCCTCGTGCTGGCGCCACCGGTAAAGCGTGCTCTGATCCACGCCGATCGTCGCCGCGAGCTGACTCCACTCCAAGTTGAGCTTGTCGTGGATCCGGTCGAGCGAGCGGACGTCGAAATGGGCTCCTGTCGTGGTGGCCATGGCTCCTCCTCCCACACGTTGTGGGCGAGACCTTGCAAATGCAAGGCCTCAACCGCCAGCCGGTCCCCCTGACACCGTCGATTGTGATCGGTCTCACGGCGATGCCTCCGCCCACATCTCGAGCTGCTTCGGCTCGTCTACCTGCGCCGAGTACGCCAACCGTCGGAGCTTCTCCAGCGCCTCGAAGTCGCTCCCGCTGGCGGCGAGGTCACCGTCCAGCTCCACGCCGCTGAACGCCTTCCCGACGGGGAGCACCTCGAGCACGGCTTCGAGCGCGGCAAAGAACTGCGGATCGCCGCTGACGCCCGCCTTGTCGAGCATCTCCTTGGCCGCGTCGAGCGTCCGAAGACGTGCCATGTGCGCGGCGTGGTGGATGGCATCCAACCAGGCCCGCGAGCCGTCCACGGGGCCGAGCGCGTGCTTCGCCGCCCGCGTGCCGCTATCCCAGAGGCGCACGTCGCTCCCTTTCTTCTCGGCCACGCGGCCGACCACCTCGGTGTCGAGGTCCACACCCACCGCGCGCGCGAGGCGCAACGCTTCGTCGTACGGGAACACCGGCGCGCGGAATGCGTCCCACGCCAGAACGAAGAACGAGGTGAGCGGGTCGAGCTCCGCGCGGGTCTTGAGGTGAGTGAGCTGCTCCAGGCGCCAGCGCTTTACCTCGCGGCGCGCAGCGTTCAGCGCGTCCTCGGGGCTGACGGCGTACGGGTCCCATGCCTCCTCGAACAGCTCCTGCTGCTTGCGCCGCCGCCGCGCCTCGGGCTGCGGGGCCGGCGTGCCGCGCTTAAGTGGCCAGTGCTTGCTGAACTCCTCGAGTGCGGGGCCGAACGACGCGAGGTAGAGATCCACCCCGCCGATGCCGGCCTTCTGGAACTCTTCGACGCGCCGACGGACGGCGCGCGCGACCCGCGGCTCGACATCTTCCCAGTAGCGCACCTCGTCGTCGTGCCGCGCCACGGGGCGTGGCCGGCAGACGAGAAAGATCGTGCTGTTCGCCGCCGACTTGTCCTTGATGTGCAGCGACCCCTCGGCTTCGGTGTTGATCGGCCAGCTCGCGGTGATCGTGAAGCCAGCCTGCATGAGCCCCGTGGTGAGTGCGTCCCAGGCACCGGTGGCCTTGTGCGTGAACATCAGCGTCATCACGCCATCGCGCTTGAGCACACGCCGGCACTCGGCGAAGATGGCGGCCATGCGCTCCTGGTAGTCGCGCGCGGCCAGTTTCCGGGCGCCCGCCTGGTCCGGGAATTTTGCGGGGTTGGCGACCGCCTCGTTCTCCTTGTCCGTTAGGGTCCGGGTGAACAGCTCCGGAAAGACGTGCCCCGCTGTGCGCTTGAGCCAGACGTAGAAGAAGTCCGACAGTTCTGCGTACATGACGTTGTCGTAGTACGGCGGGTCCATCACCACCGCGTCCACGCTCTCGTCCGCCACGTGCGTAAGATCGTCAGCGGAGCGGCACGTGATCGTAACCGGTGGCGGGACAAAAGGTGCGCCGTCGAAGAGTCCCGGGGCCACGGTGTTCTTCCGCGCGGCCTTCACGTCGATGTCGGGGCGCGTGAGCCCGACCAGCTCCTCGATGCACTTCGCGGTCTGTTCAATTGCCCAATCGTGGCCAAGACCGACTATGAGCGGCGCCATCTCGGCATGGGACCACGCGAACGCGAAGTCGTGCCTATTGAACGTATTGGCCACGACCTCCCGCACGGACATCCATACTGACATGCGCGAGTTGTAGTTGAGCATCTTGTCCAGCGACAGCGCGAGATACCCGAAGGCCGCCCTCCGCACGTCGCTGAGTGCGCCCCCGCGCTCTTCTTCTTCGAGCAGTGCGCGATAGATACCGACCGCGGTCGCGTGCCCGAGCAATTGCCGCGGCGAGAAGACCTCGCTCCAAGCGCGCATCCCGTAGCGACGCGGCTCGTTTGTCTTGTTACCGGCGGGAATTGCCTCGTTCGGCACCAGATCAAGCGCCTCCCACTCCGGCATCTTCTCTTCGAGGCGCGCGGTGATCTCGGCCGAGTTGTCGTCCGCCGGGCGCGGCGCGCGATAGCCGCGCACCCACTTTTCGCGCGGCCTGCCGCTCTTCGACTTCGAAACTACGCGCCGCTTGTACACCACGGCGAAGAGTTGCTCGCCCATGGCGCCCGCCTGCGCCTGGCGCTTCACTTCATCGCCATCCACCACGCGCCCGCAATCGGGGAACGGGCACGTTGCATCGCCGTCGGCCACTGTGCCGGCGGACTGCTGCTTTACCGATCTGACGATCTCGAATCGGCAGCGCCGGCGCGCCGAGCCCGGCCCACTCTTAACTTCGGGCTGGAGACGCACGCCCGTACCGTCGGGCGCCAGTCGCCAGTTGGGCGAGAGAGGAATCGTTCCATCGCAGTAGGGGCACGTGATGGTGCGTGCCCAGAGGTAGTTCGTCGGAATCGCATTCGGGTCAGGCTCTGGCGGGAAGTAGGGAGCAAGACACACCTCTCGCCGCTTCACGTACTCCTCGGCAAGCTTCACGAACTCGCGATGCACCGCGAGTCCATACTTCACGGGCCATTCAATCGTCGCGCGCTCGATGAGTGCCGCCACCGGATTCAGATCGTTCGCAACCGCTGCGAAGCCGAGTCGTGCCGTCTCGAACGGGATACTTCCGCCGCCTGCCGTCGGATCGAGTACAAGAGGCTGTACGGCGCCTGACCTTTCCATCTCGGCCGTCATCCACACTCGGTCGGCATCGCTGGGCACGTACTTGAAGGCTCGATCGTACGAATAAGCATCGCCCTCAAATCGCACCCCAGTCCGTTTCGCAAGGTCGATGCGCCGACGGGACGCAATCGGATCGCCGTGGATTCCCAGCACGTGCATGAACCGCTCGTGGTCAGCATCCGCCGGCAACAATGACGCGAGTACGGCAGCGCGCGACGCGACCAGCGGCCGCCGCGCCCACCAGACGTGCAGGTAGTACGTCGGTGGGAGAGCCGTCATCGACCGTCGCTCCCGCACGCTCTCCTCGCCGATGGCTGCGATCGGCAGCCACCGCTCGATCAGCCGTTCTGCGCTCACCAACCGTTCTCCGTTGGCCGAGCTGGATCGGTCAGCAACATCCTGAGCGCGCTCAGCACCCGTCGCGGGTTCACGCGGTGCATCGCCATGCCCAGCCAGTACGCAGCCTCCTCCTGCCCCATCGCCTCGATCCCCTCGGCTACCCGCACCATGTTCTCGCGGCTCCTCATCGGCGCCAGGGCCCGGAAGAGAAGGCCGAGCGTCAGCGCCAGATGCTCCGAGATCGCGTACGCGCTCGGCTCTCCCATAAGCAGCTCGGGTGCGCGCCGCGGCGTCAGCTTCACGCCGGCCTGCGTCAGGCGCCGGAGCACCCGGTGCTGGACCAGGGCGAGGTTGCGCCCTCGCAGCCCGGCGACGCGGACGGCAGACCGCACGTGCGGCGTCGCCGGGGCCGGCACCTGCCAGACCTCCAGCTCTTCATCCCCCGCAGCCCACGTCCGCGCGCGCAACTCGTACTGCGGCGCAGACGCCGGCGTCTCGATCTCGACGATCTTCAGCTTCGCGCGCTTCACGCCTTCGCCTCCACCGGTGCTCCCTGCTTTGTCTCCGCGCTCGCCGTCACGTACGCCGCGCCCGCGGCGTAGCGCGTGAGCCGCTCGCTCAGGCGCTCCGGCGCGTCCCCGGTCATCGACAGCCCATCGTTGAACTGCAACGCGAACTCCGCGTTCAGCGTCTTCTCCTTGGCCGCGCGGAGCTGCGGATCGAGGAACTCCTTGAGCGCCTGCGCGTCCGTCGCCGGTCCCTCGAATTCCATTTCGAGCCGGCCACCCTCGATTGTCTCGTAGCCGCCCTCGAGCTTCACGTGCTTCGTCGCACCGGGTACGGCAGACAGCACACCGAGCAGCTTGAACGCGTCGCCCGCGTCGAACATCCGGATTCTCAGCAGATGGACCTGTGGGAGCTTCCGCGCACGCGCCTTCTCCCAGAGGTGCGCCAAGGCCTCCTTCAACACACCCTCCGCCACGAGCAGGTCCTGCGGCGGGACCGTCACAGGCGGCGAGGCGACAGGGGACTCCGTCACCATGCCCCCTCCGGTGCCCGTTCCCGCGGCCCCCGTCCACCCGCCCACAGTGCCCGGGCCGGGCGTCGGCGCCGGAGGCTTCGGCACAGGCCGGGGCCAGATGCCCTTCTCCTTGGCAAAAGCCATGGTGAAGATCGTGGACTGCTCATCGACCACGATGCTCGCCTGCGGATCGCCGGGGCCGTACAGCAGGTCACCCCGCCGGTACACATACTCACCCTGTTCGATGCCTCGCCGGATGCCACGAATGAAGACGTCGTCGCCGACGAGCATCGGGAGCGTGGGGTCGCGGCGGAACTCCTCACGGAGCGAGCGCGTGGTGATCTCGCCCTTCTTGAGTGGCGTGCGGTCGCGGATGTATGCCGGCGAGTCTGGCTCGTCCTCGGGCGTGCGGAGCTTCTTGCTGTCCCGCAGCGCGCGCACCACCTGGGCCTGGCCCGCGCCAGGGCTGGCGCTCGCCGACGGCACGTCGATCGCCGTATGGCCCAGGTCCACGCTTTCGATCACCCGGTCCGCGCGCGAAGGGTAGAAGACATGGCGGTAGCACTGCTGGATGGCAACCGCGACTTCCTGCTCCGAGCGCCCTTCGAGCTCGCGCACCTTGGCCTGCTGGTGCTCGGCGAGCTCGCCGATGCGTTCCGGCTTCCTCAGCTCGTGGAGCGCGAGGCGGCGCACGACTCTGTGCCGCATCTCTTCCTTCCGCGCCTCGTCGACAACCAGGAACACCAGGGCGTTCCGGTTGATCCGGAGCGACTTCTCGTCCGCGCCCTTGTGCTTGAAGATCCGCTCGACGAGGTGCGGCACCGCGTCGACCATGCCGCCCACCGAGACGGCGTCGTATCCGAGCAGCACGAGCAACGGCCGGCCGTCGCCCACCTCGTCCGGCACCTCGTACGGGCCCCCGGGGAACGGCACGAGATTGAACACGGCCGAGCCGCTCCCGGCGAAGATGTGCTTGATCCGGTCGCGTAGCTGCGCACGCACCTCCTCCGCATCCACCTGTGCCTCCTGCCGGCGGATGATCTGCGTGAGGTTCGCCTCGGCAAGGAAGCGGAGCGGCGCCCCTGGCCGATCGTCGAGAAACGCTGACTCGGCCACGAAGCGCTTCCGGGCGTCGTCGACGAAGCTCACATCCGTGCCGGGCCCGACGACCGAGAACCTCAGATGCTCCGGCGTGATGCCGCGAAGCTGGTCGTTGAACGCCAGGGTGTGCAGGAAGATCGTCCGCGCGACGTACGTGGTGTACGGCGGCAAGCCCTTGTAGTGCTCCGCGTCGATCTGCTGGGCCAGGGCCGGGTCGCCGTCCTTGCCGGCGATGTCGCGCTTGAGTGCGGGATCGTACTGCCCCTGCTGAAGCCGCGTGACGATCTCCTGCCGGATCGGCTCGTACCCGAGGTCGATGTGGTGGAGGTGAATCGCGTACGCATCGGCGGGCCTGGTCTGCCACAGGCGCCCGATGGTGCGAGCCAGCAAGCGAAGCATGCCGCGGACGCGCTGGAAGTTCGACAGCGTCGCCGCCTTCTCGGTCAGCGTGTCGAGCACCTCGGGGTGCAGCGGATACGACGCGCGGAAGGCCTCGACCGTCTCTGGCCTCATGGCCTCGGGGGACAGTGCGCCTTCGTGCTGCTTCCAGATCGCGCGATATGCGTCGATGACCGCCGGCACCTTCGCCTCGTCCACGCAACCGAACAGGCGCCGCCGGAGAACATGCGCCGTCTCGTCGTCCTCCGTGGGGTTGAGCAGCGTGGCCTTTCGGGCGGAGATGCTCTCCGCTTCGGCCATGCGGTCGGCGATGAACTCGTTCTCGTCGCTGTATGCGTCCGAGGCGCGGCTGTCCTTCCCAACTGCCAGCGTGTAGACGAGCGCGGCGTTCGGCGTCCCCTCGACCGCCTTGAAGAGCGACGTGAGGAACGCCGAGAGCTGGTCGCGCGCCCCGGCGATGCCCTTCACCTTGCGCAGGTACACCGAGAGCTCGTCGAGCAGGATCAGCGTCGGCTCCCCGCCGAACAGCTCCCGCAGCGTGTCGGCCCCTGGTGAGACGCGCTGCTCGTCGCTGAGGCGCACGCGGTCGTATCCCGCCTTGCCGGCGAGGGCGCAGGCGATCTCGCCCCATGGCGTGTAGGCGCGGATGCCGTCGTCCATGGTCCGGCCGTTGAGTGGATCGGCATTCTCGCCATCGTACGCGGCGATCCGGATCTTCCCCTTCGGCAGGAGGGCGGGGTCGATGAACTCGGCCACGTTCGAGACACCCGACATGCCTCGCGCCGCGTGAACGAGCGCGATGAGGCCGTGGGTCTTACCGCCACCGAACTGCGTGTCGAGCCGGAAGATCGACGCGGCCTCGCCGCCGGCGCCGCTGAGACGACGACAGACGTTCGCGAGGAGATTCTTGAGCCCGCGGGTTGGGTAGGTGTTCTCGAAGAAGCGAGCAGGGTCCCGGTACTCTTCCGGGGCCGTCCCGCGGACGACCTGCGCCAGGTCGGCGGCGAAGTCGGATTCAGTGACGGCCCCGGCCAGTACATCCGGCCTTGGGTCGCACAGACTGTAGATCGTCGGAGGGGTCATGACGTATCCGAGGGACGACGGGCAGCATGAGCTGAGCTGCCGGCGGACCGGCAGGAGGGACTGACGCAGGAAGGTCGCGAGGCCCGTCGTCAGGGCCAGGCGAGTAGGTGGAAGATATGCCGGCGCTCTGACTGCGCACGATATTACAGCCACAACTTGACCACCGCACTTGCGCCGGCCAGGCCGGCCCGTACCCTTCGACAATGCCGCCTAGAAGGAAACGCTTGAGCCCGAAGAAGGCCAGACCTGATGCGCCGGCCAGCGGTGCGGCACCTGAAACGGAACGGCGGTCCGCGAAAGCCAGATCCGCTGGTGCGCGCCGCAGTCGGGTAATCGCGAGCGCTGGTCACCACGGGGCCACTGTTTCCCTGCTTCCCCGAGACGGCTATCCGACCCAACTCCAAGCCCAGTGGCAGCACCCGACGGAGCGGCGCCGCATTCGTCGGACCGTGCGTGGTTTTCGCCTGGATCCGTCGGAAAAGCGGACCCGCGAACAGAGGACGATGCTCCAGCAGCTCGCGGGAGTTCTACATCAGCGTCTCGAGCACGGCCACGCAATGCCGGGTGACTCCGGTGGCCCCACCTGGCAGTCGCTGATTCTGCAGGCAACGCCGCGGCGCAGAGGCGCTCCTGAACTTGCAGCTGAGGGCGTACTGACCGTGCGCGAGGCACTCGCGAAGGCATACGGGCCGAGCTACGCGGATCAGAAGACCGCAGGCGGTCGGATCAAGCCGAAGTTCGGGCGAGAGATCGCCGGCAAGCCCTCCGGAGGCGCGGCGGTATCGAGGTGGACCGAGCACGCCCGCGATCTGCGCCGAGTCGCGGACCTCATCGAGGAGATCCTCGGCTCCGAAGCTGCCTGGGACTCGACGGAGGACACGTACATCCGCCTCCGTGACGCCCTGATCGCTCGGGTCGCGGAGACAGCCGATCACACTTCCCAGCCGAAGCGGATGCGTCGGGTGCACAAGGCACTCCAGACGTACATCCGAGCGACGCGCCTCGTGGCCAAAGCGTATGCCTCGGACGAGACCATCAGTCGCACGGCGAAGCCACTCACCCTGGAGCGCTGGCGGAAGGATCTGAACGCGGCCTGGACTGCTCAGCAGCTCCCGCTGCCGAGAGCGAAGCAGCCGCGGTACGATCCGGCGGACGCCGCGAAGATCTATAAGGAGGGCACCTCCGGACGCTACGATCCGCGGTACGCGCTGTGGCTCCTCTTGGGGATGGAAGGTCGGCCCGGGCAGGTCTTGGAGGCTCGTCGCTCGGATCTCGAGGACAACCATCCTGGAACGGTCCGGGGCCGATTCTACCAGAAGGGCACGGAGCTGAAACACGGTCTCGCTTATGCCCCGACGCCCGCCCATCGCCTGGCTATCGACGAACACCTCAACGAGGGCTACCTGCGCGAGTACGAGCGCCGCTTCAGAAGCGGCGCGATCAAGGACTACCCCCTGTTCCCTGGAGGCCGCCTCGTGGACCGAGTGGCTCCCTTCCGCGAGAAGGTGAGGCCTTGGAGCTACCGTTCATTCCTCGGGGATCCGCATGATCGGACAGGGTTCTACCAGATCGAGGGCGCCGCTGGCGTGGCGCCGGATCCAGGGCGGGGACCGTACGCGTTGAAGTACACAATCGCGGACCTGGCGCCGATCGTCGCAGGCAGGTTGGGTATTCGCGACGCCGCCGCAGTGAATCTGGTCACGGGACATGACACGCCGGGCACGGCGACGCTGTATCGCCAGGACCTCCGCTCCCAACCAGCCGTGCTCATCGCGGTGGGGCGCATAATCTGGGCGATTCGGCGCGAGTTCATGGAGCTCGCGCAGGCGAAAGACATCGGCTCTGAGATCGGCGCGGGCCAGGTTATCACGCGCTTCAGGGTCCAGGACGAGGGGGTCGCGATCACGACGCACAGTGGCAAGCACGTCTGGGTACCATGGGCAGCCCTGGTAGCTGCGGGCCAAGATGCTGATGCCGTCAGGATTCTTGCGGAGACCGGCGGCACCTACACGGAAGCCGAGGTCGACGAACAGGCGAAGTCGATCCACTTCGTCGGGCTCGGTGTGCGCGTTGACATCGACACGATGGTTCAGCGCGCGATCAAGAACGTCGAGCATCAGGAGTACGATGCGGTGTTACGCCCGGCGCCTCGGATGGCCTGAATTGACTTGTGGCAGTTGTGGCAGTTTGCCAAAGGAGATGGTGACTCAACAACTATAGAGCGGCCGAAGGAGTGTGCCCGGTAAGGCTGCATTGCACCGGTCTTGAAAACCGGCGTGCCGGTGACCCCGGCACCGTGGGTTCGAATCCCACCCTGCCCGCTCCCCCCACCCCGCGGCCGATCACGCACCGTGATCGGCCGCGCGCGTTTTTCGTCAGCCGCCGCCCCCAGCCGGACCACCAGCCCTTCCCCTCCCCTCCCGTCCGGAAACCCTTTGCCCGTGATCCCGGCCGCCGCCGACGCGCGCCGCACCGGACCAAACGCGATATGGACGTGCACACCGCGCGTCCCGGAGACTCGCCCCCGACCACGCGGTCCGGCCGGAGGTGCTCATGCCGATGTACGCCATTCGCGACGTGTCCCTCTTCGTGAAGGTCGTGGGACACGGCTATCCGCTGCTGCTCATGCACGGCGGGCCCGGGCTCGACCACACCACCCTCGACGCCCTCGAGCCGCTGGCGCACCGCTTCACCCTCGTCTTCTATGACCACCGCGGCAACGGCCGGTCGACCGGCGCCGCGGCGACGATGACCTTCGACAACCTGGTCGCCGACGCGGAAGCGCTCCGCGAGATGCTCGGCTTCGAGCGCTGGGCGGTGCTCGGCCACTCGTTTGGCGGCCACGTCGCCCTGGAGTATGCGCTGCGCCACCCCGAGCGCGTCTCGCACCTGATCCTCATGGACACCTTCGGCGACGCGCGACGTACGCGGGAGAGCGCGCCGGCGATCCTCGCCAGGCGCGGCTACGGCGCGGGCGCCGTCGAGGCGGCGCGCCGCTTCTTCGGCGGCGAGCTGCGGCCGAAGGAGATGCTCCCGTTGGTGCGGAAGTTCCTCCGCGCCTACTTCTATCGGATCCGCCTGCGCGACGCGCCCCACGCCGTCGTCGCGGCGTTCCGAATGAAGATGCGGCCGGAAGCGCTCGTCTTCGGCTTCGGCACGCTGCTCAGGAACTGGTCGGTGATGGACCGCCTCGGTGAGATCACCATGCCGACGCTGGTGCTGGCGGGGCGCGAGGACTTCCTCTATCCGCCGGAGCACCAGGCGATCCTCGCCGATCGCATCCCGGGGGCGCGGCTCGAGATCGTCGAGCACGCGGGACACAACCCGCAGGACGAGCAGCCGCTCGAGACGCTGCGCATCCTCCGCGAATTCCTCGGCGCGCCGGAAGCGCAGGGCGCGACACGCGCGGCACACGCGGGCGCCGGGATCGATCGTCAGGTCGGCGCGGACGCCCCGAGCTCACCGTTCGCCGAGGTCATCGAAGCACGAACGTGACGACGCCGGCGACGATCAGCGCGCCTGCCCACAGCGCGTCGAGGTTGATCCACATGACGCGCAGCAGCCGGAGGCCGAGCACCTCGAAGACGAGGAGGGCGAGCGCCATGGTCACGAGCGCGAACGCCACCGTGTGCACCGCGACCGCCGCGACGCCCTGCGCGAGCAGCGCCGGGCCGGCGGCGGTCGCGAGGTGCGCGGCGTGCGGCATGGCCGACGCGGGCATCGCGCCCGCGGCATCGTGCACGAGCACCGGGAAGAGCATCAACCCGGCCCCGTGCGCCGAGGACATGAGGAACGACCAGAGCGTGAGGTCGGTGAAGCCGACGCGCATCCCGACCCAGCGGGGATGCGTCCGGACGCCGCGCAGCTTGTACGCGCCGAACGCCACGAGCGCCGCGGCGCCCGCGACGCGCACGATCGTCGGATCGAGATATGCGCGAGCCACGGCGACGATCGCGACGATGATGCCGACGGACAGGAGGTGTCCGACGACGATCGGCAGCACCGCCCAGACGACGCGCGCGCGCCGCCGCTCCTGGAGGCCAAGAGCGACGGCGAACAGCCACCCCATGGCGGGGTTCAGGCCGTGGAAGGCACCGAGCGCGACGTACGGCAGCATGCGCGGTCGGACGGGGCGCTGGACGAGCCGCCCCGCCTCGCCTCACGGATAGCAGTACGAGTCGGAGGACGCGTCGCCCCCCTGCAGCCGCACCTGGTGCGGCCGCAGCCCCTCCGGGAACTGCACGAGGAAGTTCGGGTCGGGGGTGATCCCGCCCTCCTCGCCGACGTCGAGCTTCGCCATCCACCCGGCGATCCCCTCGGGGTAGAACTGCGCGTCCCACGGCAGGTAGAGGGAGTTGGTGAGGTAGACGCGCCGGCCGTCGCGGCTCACCTCCACCATCTGCGGCCCGCCGTTGAGCGGTCCGGAGCGCGGGTGCGCCGCGTGCCGCACGATCCCGCCGAGGTGCAGCGATCCGGTCTGCCGCGGGCGGAAGGGATCGGTGACGTCGTACTGGAGCAGCTCCCCGGTCCCCCAGCACGACACGTAGAGGAAGTGGTCGTCGACGGAGAGATCGAGGTCGGTGACGAGGGGCGGCACGGCGCCGAAGGCCTTGAGCGCCGACGGCAGGAGCGCGGGATCGGCCGGCTCCGCGGGGATCGTGATGATCTTCGTGAGGGCGAAACGCTCGCCGTCGCGGTGCCAGAGCCACACCGAGGCGGAGAGGTCCTTCACGTTGGTGACGACGCCGGTGAACCCGTAGCTCTGGGTCGGGTCGTGTGCCGGCCGCAGCTCGAGCACCATCTGGTCGTCCTCCCCCACCGCGAGGCGCTGCAGGTGCCGGCGGCGGCGCAGGTCCCACATGTGGATGGCGCGTCCGTATCGTTTGGCGACGAGCGCCTCGAGGTCGAGGCCGTTCTCCACGAGATTCGGCGTCCCCCACTCGCTCGTGATCATCACGTCCTGCGCGATGTGCCACCAGAAGTCGTAGGCGAGCTGCTGCGGCCCGCGGTCGATCTCCCACCGCCCGAGCGGCTCGAAGGTGTCGTGGTCGAGGAGGAAGATGCCGCCCGGGCCGCCGCCGTCCGGCGCGCCGAGGGCGCTCATGTAGATCCCGTCGGGGCCGCAGTGCACGGTGTGCGGCCGCGAGTAGCCGGTCTTCGCGTGCAGCTCCTCGGGCTCGATGATCTTCGCGATGCGCAGCGGCATGTCGTGCGACGCCTTGGTGTCGAGCACGTAGATGCGCGACGACCGCAGCCCCGGCACGATCAGGTAGCGCCGCTCGGCGTGCGGGTGCGGCGCGTACGGGCAGAGCGCCGAGCTGCACGCGTTCCACCCGAAGTGGTGCAGCTCGTCGCCCGCGTATGGCAGGTCGAGCTGGTGGGTGACCTGCGCGAACGAGGGGGAGGTCGGGTCGACGTCGACGACGGCGATCGCGTCGGGTCGCCCATCAGGCGTCGCGTTGATGAGGGCGACGAAGGCCGCGGTCTCCGGCGGCGCCTTCGCCGCGAGCTGCGGCGAGGGATAGAACGTGGGGTCCGGCAGCAGGCCGATGCTCGCGGGGGCGAGCGTGGACGCGGATCCGATCCCGGGGATGCGGACACTCATGGCGTCACCTCCCATCGTGGGCCGAGCGTCAGCCGCGGGGCCCGGCGACGGGACGCGCACTCGCGGCGGCTCTGCACCGCGCGCTGGCAGCGCGCCGGCCTGGTGAGAGCGGCCACATTGTAAGTGGATCGGCGGGAGGTGTCGATAGCCGACGGTCACGCCGCGCGCGGCGAGCGCGGCCGTGACATTGGCAGCGTCGTTCGCGCGACGGCCGGCCCTCCGCTCACGATGGCAGACCGGGGGCGACCTCGATGAGCAGCGCGTCGGTGAGGGAGAGCAGCACGCGGCCGTGCGCGGCGCGCACGAGCAGCGATTCGCGCAGCGACTCGTTGCAGGTGATGCGGTCGCCCTCGTGGACGCCGCGACGCGCGCATTCCTTCCGCATGTCGCTGCCGAGGATCGCGACGACGGAGAGCGGCGTGTTGCGCGGCGCGAACGCCAGCACGTTGGAGAGGTCGAGGATGTGTCGCATTGGCCGCCTCGCGGTTCCGGATGGTGTCGTGCAACGGACAGCGGCAACTGCGTCCATTGTCGTCCCTCGATGCGGCGCTCGCATCGGCCGTCGCCCGGAAACGCGTCGGTCGTCGTCGGACACCCCTGTCGCTTGCCGCCCGGCGCGGTGTAAGGCAAGTTCGGCGTCGAGGGGCGAGGGTTCAGGGTCGAGGGTCGAGATAGTGGGTTGGTGGTTCAGGAACCAGGAACGAGTCACGCCGTCACCAGTTCGTGATTCCTATCTCACTAGTTCCTGCTGTTGCTCGACCCTCGACCCTCGACCCTCGACCCTGACCCTGGCCCGGCAAACTCGACCCAGCACCCTCGCCCCTCCGCCATGCCCCTCTCCCGCCGAACCTTCCTCCAGGCTGGCGCAGTTGCCACGGCCGGGCTCTGGCTCCCGCGCCGCGCCGCGGCGGAGGCATCCGCCCTCTCCTCGGCCGAGCCGGGGCCCTTCCAGCCCACCTGGGACTCGCTCGCCCAGTACCACACCCCCGACTGGTTCCGCGACGCGAAGTTCGGGATCTGGGCGCACTGGGGGCCGCAGTGCGTGCCCGAGCAGGGCGACTGGTACGCGCGCAACATGTACCGGCAGGGGCAGCGCCAGTACCAGTACCACGTCGCGCACTACGGGCATCCGTCGAAGGTCGGCTTCAAGGACGTCATCGCGCAGTGGAGGGCCGAGCGTTGGGAGCCGGAGCAGCTCGTGGCGATGTACAAGCGCGCCGGCGCGCGCTACTTCATGGCGCTGGCCAACCACCACGACGACTTCGACAACTTCGACTCGACCCACCAGCCCTGGAACTCCGTCCGCATCGGGCCGAAGAAGGACCTGATCGGCGGGTGGGAGCGGGCGGCGCGCGCGGCGGGGCTGCGCTTCGCGGTGTCGGTGCACGCGGCGCACGCGTGGAGCTGGTACGAGGTCGCGCAGGGCGCCGATCGCGACGGGCCGCTCGCCGGCGTGCCATACGACGGCACCGTGGATCCGGCGCGCGGGAAGGGGCAGTGGTGGGACGGGCTCGATCCGCGACGCGACCTCTACGCCCAGGACCACGTGCCGGGCAAGCAGCTCGTCTGGGACTGGGACGCGAGCAAGGGGAGCAGCATCCCCGACCGCGCGTACTGCGAGAAGCTCCACGACCGCGTGATCGAGCTCGTGGACAGGTACGATCCCGACCTCGTCTACTTCGACGATACGGTGCTCCCGCTGTACCCCGTGAGCGACGTCGGCCTGCGTATCGCGGCGCACTACTACAACGCGAACATGCGCCGGCGCGGCGGCCGCCTGGAGGGCGTCATCACCGGCAAGGTGCTCGACGAGCAGCAGCGCAAGTGCATGGTCTGGGACATCGAGCGCGGCGTCACCGGCCGCATCGAGCCCCTCCCCTTCCAGACCGACACCTGCATCGGCGACTGGCACTACTCGCGTCCGCTGTTCGAGCGCCACGGCTACAAGACGCCGGAGACGGTGGCGCGCATGCTCGTGGACATCGTCAGCAAGAACGGCAACCTGATGCTGAACATCCCGCTCCCCGGCCCCGGCGCCCCCGATTCCGACGAGCTGGCGTTCCTCGCCGACTTCACGCGGTGGATGGACCTGAACGGCCGCGCGATCTACGGCACGCGCCCGTGGAAGGTGTTCGGCGAGGGGCCGTCGGCGCAGGCCGCCGCGCCGCTGCGCGGCCCGGGATTCAACGAGGGGAAGAAGCAGGGGTACACGAGCCAGGACCTGCGCTTCACCCAGAAGGACGACCGGCTCTTCGCCTTCGCGCTCGCCTGGCCGGAGGACGGCCGCATCGTCGTCCGCTCGCTCGCCGCGGGCTCGCCACTGGCGCCCGGCAGCGTGGAGCGCGTCGAGCTGCTCGGCGCCGGACAGCTCCAGTTCACGCGCGACGCATCGGGGATGACGATCCAGCTCCCCGAGCGGAAGCCCGGCGACTACGTGTACACCTTCGAGATCTCGGGGCCGGGGCTCACCGCATGACGACACGCGGTGCGCGGCGCGTCGCGGCGATCGTCGCCGTCGCCCTGCTCTGCGCCGCGTGCGGGGGCGGCACCGTCCCGCTGCCGTCGCTCCCGGCACCGGCGGGGGGCGACACGGCCCGCCTCGTCGCGCGCGGCGAGTACATCGTGCGCGACGTGGCCGCGTGCGGCGGCTGTCACGCCATGGATCCGCAGGACCCCGACGGTCCGCTCACCGGCGGGATGGCCTTCCACGACTGGCGGCTCGGCACCATCCGCGCCGCCAACCTCACCCCCGATTCCGCGACGGGGCTCGGGACGTGGAGCGACGCCGAGATCGTGCGCGCGCTGCGCAACGGCGAGCGGAAGGACGGGAGCCTCGTGGCGCCGGTGATGCCATACGAGTGGCTGCACGACATGTCCGATCGCGACGCGCTCGCCGTCGCGCGCTACCTCCGTTCGCTCGCCCCCGTGCGCCACGCGGTGAAGGAGAGCCCGAACCTCCTCTTCCGCTTCGCCCGGAGCGTCGTGCTCGGCCCGAAGCGCGGTGCGGCGCCCGAGGCGCCCCCGCGCGGCGCGACGCCGGCGTACGGCCGGTACCTGGCGCTGCACGTCGCGCTCTGCGCCGACTGCCACACACCGCGCTCCGGCTTGCAGTCGAAGCCGGACATGCACCGACTGTTCGCTGGCGACGCGCATCCGTCGAAGGAGTTCCCGGCGAACCCGGCGAACCTGACCCCGGACAGCGCGACGGGGATCGGCACCTGGAGCGAGGAGGACTTCATCCGCACCCTGCGCACCGGCGTGGACCCGCGGGGGCACCCCCTGCACCCGTTCATGCCCTGGCGCGAGATGGGGCGCATGACCGACGACGACCTGCGCGCGATTTACCGCTACCTGCGGACGATCCCGCCGGTGCATGACGAGGTTCCCGTCAGGCAGCCGGGCGGGTGAGCCGGCCGCCTACTTCTCCTTCATCTTCGCCCAGGAGTCGCGCAGCGTCACGGTGCGGTTGAAGACCGGCCGCTCCGGTCGCGAGTCCTCGGGATCGCTGATGAAGTAGCCGGTGCGCTCGAACTGGTAGCGCGTCCCCGCCGGATCCTGCCCGACGCTCGGCTCGACCTTGGCCCCGCGCACGACGACGAGCGACTCCGGATTCAGCACCGAGACGAAGTCCTCCCCCTCCGGGACGGCATCGGGATCGGGCACGGTGAAGAGGCGGTCGTAGAGCCGCACCTCCGCGTCGAGCGCGTGGCGCGCCGAGAGCCAGTGGATCGTCCCCTGGACCTTGCGCCCGTCCGGGGCGTCGCCGCCACGCGTCGCCGGATCGTAGGTGCAGCGCAGCTCGACGACGTTGCCCGCATCGTCCTTCACCACCTCCTGGCAGGTGATGAAGTAGCCGTAGCGCAGCCGCACCTCGCGCCCCGGCGCGAGCCGGAAGAACTTCTTCGGCGGGTTCTCCATGAAGTCGTCGCGCTCGATGTACAGCTCGCGCGAGAAGGGGAGCTTGCGCGACCCGGTCTTCGGCACGTCGTGCGGATAGTACGACGCGTCGAGCTCCTCGACCTGGTCCTCGGGGTAGTTCGTCAGCACCACCTTCAGCGGATTCAGGACGCAGAGCACGCGCGGCACGCGCATGTTGAGGTCGTCGCGCACGTAGTGCTCGAAGGTCGCCAGCTCGGTGCGCGCCGGCTTGCGCGCGACGCCGATCGCCTCGGCGAAGGTGCGCAGCGCCTCCGGCGTGACGCCGCGGCGTCGCATGCCCGCGATGGTCGGCATGCGCGGGTCGTCCCATCCGGCGACGCGCCCCTCGTTGACGAGGCGGAGCAGCTTGCGCTTGCTCAGCACCGTGTAGTCCAGCTCCAGCCGCGCGAACTCGATCTGCGTCGGCGGGTGCTCCATCCCCATCTGCCCCACCAGCCAGTCGTAGATCTCGCGGTTGTCCTTGAACTCGAGCGTGCAGAGCGAGCGCGTGATCCCCTCGATCGCGTCCGACGGTCCGTGCGCGAAATCGTAGAGCGGGTAGATGCACCACTCGTCGCCGCGGCGGTAATGGTGCGCATGCCGGATGCGGACGAGCAGCGGGTCGCGCATCAGCATGTTGGGGTGCGCCATGTCGATCCTCGCGCGCAGGACGTGCGTGCCGTCGGGGAACTCGCCCGCCTTCATGCGGCGCAGCAGGTCGAGGTTCTCCTCCACGCTCCGGTTCCGGTACGGGCTCTCCGTCCCGGGTGTGGTCACCGTCCCGCGCCCCTCGCGGATCTCGTCCTCGCTCTGCGAGTCGACGTACGCCTTCCCCTCCTGGACGAGCCGCTCGGCGAAGTCGTAGAGCTGCTCGAAGTAGTCGCTCGCGTAGAACAGGCCGCTCCACTCGAAGCCGAGCCAGCGCACGTCGCGCTGGATCGCCTCGACGTACCGCTCGTCCTCGGTGGTCGGGTTCGTGTCGTCGAAGCGCAGGTTGCAGCGGCCGCCGAAGTCCCGGGCGAGCCCGAAGTTCAGGCAGATCGACTTGACGTGACCGATGTGGAGGTAGCCGTTCGGCTCGGGGGGAAAGCGGGTCGTGACCGGGCGCCCGAAGCGGCCGGTCTCGGCATCCTCGGCGACGATGTCACGGATGAAGTTGCTGCGCGGAGCGGTGCTGGCGTCGGGCACGGGGGCGCTGGTTGGTGGTCCGTCTGGAATTTAATCGCGGCCCCGTGGAGTCCCGCACGCGGGCCTGTTCGCGGCGACGACGCCGCCGAGTGCCTTCATCCGCGCTCTCGCTCGGTACGGTTTCGAGTCTGTCCGTCCCGCCCGGACGCACCTCCCGCGAGGTGCCAAACGACCCATCCATCCAGGACTGAAAGACTCGAGTGCGGCCCGGCGGAGCAGCATGGATGCGGGACTCCGGAGCGTACCGCCCCGCGAACCATCCGCGGGGACTGGCCCTGTGGCCTCCCCCCGGTTACCTTCCAACCTCTAGCGCTGCAGGAAGTTGGGGAGAGGTGGCCGAGAGGCTGAAGGCGGCGGTTTGCTAAACCGTTATAGGGGCGTAAACCCCTATCGAGGGTTCGAATCCCTCCCTCTCCGTACGTCACAACCGGGACGCGGGACGCGGAACGCGTAGCGCGCGACGACGTTCACGAGGAACACCTCGGCATTTCGCGCCGGGGTGTTCTTTTTTCCTCGTCCCCCGTCCCTCGTCCCTCGTCCCTCCATGGATCGCCTCCGCTTCGCTCCATCTCCCACCGGCTACCTCCACGTCGGGGGCGCGCGCACCGCGCTTCTCAACTGGCTGTACGCGAAGAAGTACGGCGGCCAGTTCCTCCTCCGGATCGAGGACACGGACAGGGCGCGCAGCACCGAGGAGAGCACCCGGGCGATCTTCGAGGGGATGGAGTGGCTCGGCCTGCTCTGGGACGAGGACGTCGTCTACCAGGGGGCGAACCTGGCGAGGCACCAGGACGACGCCCGCCGCCTGCTCGAGACCGGCCACGCCTACCGCTGCTTCTGCACCCCCGCCGAGCTCGAGGAGCGGCGCACGGAGGCGGAGGCGCGGGGGGAGGCGTTCAAGTACGACCGGCGCTGCGACCGGCTGCCGCCGGACGAGGTGGACCGCCGCGTCGCCGCCGGCGAGGCGTTCGTCCTCCGCTTCCGCGTGCCGGAGGGGGAGACGGCGTGGGACGACATGGTCCACGGGACGATCACCTTCCCGAACAAGGACATCGAGGACTTCGTGATCCTGCGCTCCGACGCGACGCCGATCTACAACCTGGCGGTCGTGTCGGACGACATCGCGATGCGGATCACCCTCGTCATGCGCGGCGACGACCACATCTCGAACACGCCGAAGCAGATCATGCTCTACGAGGCGTTAGGCAGCGCGCTGCCCCGCTTCGCGCACCTGCCCAACATCCTCGGCACGGACGGCAGGAAGCTGAGCAAGCGGCGCGGCGCGACGGCGGTCGGCGACTACGCGCACATGGGCATCCTGCCGCAGGCGATGCTCAACTTCCTCGCGCTCCTCGGCTGGTCGCCCGGCGGCGACCGCGAGATCATGACGGTGCCGGAGATGATCGAGCTCTTCTCGACGGACGGGCTGTTGAAGAAGGCCTCGGTGTTCGATCCGAAGAAGCTCGAGTGGATGAACGGCCAGCACCTGTCGATGATGGCCTCCGCGGAGCTGGCGCCGCGCGTGACGCCGGCGCTGGTCGACGCGGGGCTGACGACGGCCGAGGAGCTGGAGCGCCGCCGCGACTGGTACCTGGCGCTCCTCGAGCTCCTCAAGGTGCGGGCGCGCACGATCGACGACATCGTGCGGCAGGCGGTGCCGTACTTCAGGCCGGAGATCGAGTACGACCCGGAGGCGGTGGCGAAGCAGTGGAAGGATGCGCCCGCCACGGCGGAGCTGCTGTCCGCGGTGCGACAGATTCTCGCCACGCTCGGAGCATGGGATCCACCGGCGATGGAGGAGGCGCTGCGCGCCCTCGCGGCGCAGCGCGGGATTGGCGCCGGGAAGCTCTTCCAGCCGCTGCGCGTCGCGCTCACCGGGCAGATGGCGAGCCCGGGAATCTTCGACGTGCTGGTGATGCTCGGCCGCGACAGGTCGCTGGCCCGGCTCGACACGGCGCTCGAGAAGCTGCGCGAGGTCGCCGCGTAATCGTCGTTGACCGGCTCGCGCGCCGCACGCTATCTTCTGGGCCATCGGGTGACCTGGGCCACGGCGCCCACTGCACCCCTCTCATCGCAGCGGGGGCCCATGTCGGAGCCACTGACCCAGCTGGAGCGGCGCGTCTATCACTACATGATAGACTTCCTCGCGGAGAACACGTACCAGCCCAGCATCCGCGAGATCGCCAAGAAGTTTCGCATCAAGTCCACGAAGACTGTCTCGGACCTGCTGCACTCGCTCGAAACGAAGGGCTACATCGAGCGGGACGAGTCGCGCTCGCGCGGCGTGCGACTCCTCGGCTTCGCGGCGACGGGCGCGACCCAGCCGGTGCCATACTACGGCAGTGTGCAGGCGGCCGAGCCGGCGCTGCAGCCGGCGAACCGGGCGGGCTTCCTCACGGTGGACCGCCGGTTCCTGCCGTCGGACGACGTCTTCTTCCTGCGGGTGAGCGGCGACGCCATGGCGGGCCGCGGCATCCTCGACCGCGACTTCGTGATGATCTCGCCGTCGGCGCGGCCGAAGGACGGGGACATGGTGGCCTTCCGCATCGGCGCCGAGTGCCGGGTGCGCACGCTGATGCACCGCGGGACGATCACCGTGCTCGAGCCGGCGAACATGGCCGAGCAGTCGATGGAGGTGGGACCTCAGGACGACGTCTCGATGCTCGGCGTCGTCGAAGCCGTCTTCCGCCCGTTCTTCGAGCAGGAAGTGGTGCCGAGGGTGATCGACGAGGAGAATGTCTCCTAGGGTTAGGGTCGAGGGTCGAGGGGCGAGGGTCGAGAAGGGCGGGAGATAGGGGATAGGAGATAGGAGCTAGCAAGGGCGTCACTGCTCGGCACTAGTTCCTCATTCCTAACCCACTAGCGCACTCTCTCGACCCTCGACCCTCGACCTTCGTCCCTCGCCCCTCGCTCCTAGCTCGTCTTCCCGTCCGCCAGCGCCTTCTTGTCCTTCTCCTGCTCCTTCCGCTCGCGCTCCTTGCGTTCGCGGATGCGGCGGACGGCATCGCGGAAGGCGTCCTCGGTCACGGCTTCCTGGGCGTGCTCCATGACGGTGCGGCGGATGTAGGCCTGCTCGCGCTGCTCCACGGGGGAGCTGCCGTTCGTGACGTTCTTCAGCGGCAGCGCGGCGAGCACCGCGTTCGGGATCATGAACTTGCCGAGGTGGATCCCCTTCTGGTCCCAGCCCCACTTCTGGCCGTCGCGGTCGATCGTCCAGTCGCCCGGTTTGCGCTCCGGGTGCTCCTCGGCGACCATGACCGAGTCGTAGTAGACGCCGAAGGCGTCCTTGATCGCGCTGTCCAGCCGCTGGGCGGGCGTCTTCGGCACCGGCACGAAGATCGGCGGCGCGTAGAGGCGGGGGTCCATCGGGGCGGGCTCGACGCCGGTGGCCACGCCGACCGGCGAGCCGCCTCCCTTCCCGCCTACCTTGCCGGTGGCGACGCCCGCCGTGCCCGGCGCGGGCGGCTGCGGGATGGCGCTCGGGATGTACCGCGGCGCGAGGAGCGGCGCCGGGGTGCCCTTCTTCGGCGGCGCGCCCGCCTTCCCGCCGGCGATCCCCGCGCGCACGGGGGGCGTGTTCACGACGTAGTGCAGCGTCTCGGGTGTGATGTGCTGGACCGTCTCCAGCCCGAAGAACGCCTCGATCGGATAGCGGAACGTCATCATCGCCAGCGCCGTGATCACCACGACGTGGACGGCGATGGAGATGACGAGCGACGCGCGCGAGCGCTCGGGCCGGCTCCGTCTCATGTCACTCCCGAGGTCATGTCCGCGAGGACCCGTCCGGCACGCTGTGCCGCCTCGGCGATGCGGCCGGGCGACGTGATGAAGGAGATGCGGAAGAAGCCCTCGCCGCCGGCGCCGAACGCGGAGCCGGGCATGACGACGACGCCCTCGTCCTCGAGCAGGCGGTCGGCGAAGAGCGCGCTCGGGATTCCCTCCGGCAGCGGGATCCAGAGGTACATCGTCGCCCGCGGCACGGTGCAGTCGAAGCCGGCGTCGCGGAACGCGCTGACCGCAGCGTCGCGCCGCTCCTGGAAGACGGCCACGTTGTGCGGCACGAACTCGTCGTAGCAGTCGAGCGCCGCGGCGCCCGCCGCCTGGACGGCCATGAACTGCCCGGTGTCGACGAACGACTTCACCTTGGCGAGCGTCGCCGCCGTCTCGGGCCGCGCCACCGCCCAGCCGCAGCGCCACCCCGTCATGTTGTACGTCTTGGACAGCGAGTGGAACTCGATCGCCACCTCGCGCGCGCCGTCGATCTCGAAAATGCTCGGCGGCCGGTAGCCGTCGAAGGCGAGCTCGGAGTACGCGTTGTCGTAGACGAGGAGGATGTCGAGCTCGCGGCAGCGGGCCACGACGCGCTCGAGGTAGTCGCGCGGCGCGATGGCCGCCGTGGGGTTGTTCGGGTAGTTCAGGTAGAGCAGGCGCGCGCGGCGCAGCACGTCGGCCGGGATCTCGTCGAGGTCGACGAGGAAGTCCGTGCGCGGGCGCAGCGCATAACGATACGCCTCGGCCCCGGACAGCAGCGTGCCGCCCTGGTAGGCGTTGTAGCCCGGCTCCGGGATGATCGCCGCCGTCCCCGGCTCGAGGTAGGCGAACGCCAGGTGGGTGATCCCTTCCTTGGAGCCGATGAGCGGGACGACCTCGGTGAGCGGGTCGAAGCGCGTGCCGAAGCGCTTCTCCATCCACGCGGCGATCGCCTCGCGATAGGGCACGTGGCCGAGGCCGAAGCCGTAGCGGCTGAGCAGCGGGTTCTGGGACGCCTGGTTCAGGGCACGGAGCGCGGGGGCCGGCGGCGCGAGGTCGGCATCACCCGCGCCCAGGTCGATCACGTCGACGCCGCGCGCGAGCAGCTCCCGCTTCTTCTGCGGAATCGTCGCCAGCGGATAGGGCGGGAGTTGCGCGAAACGTGCGGCCAGACGCGGCACTAGGCTTCCGTGGTGACAGGGTTCCGTACTCGGCTGGCGCCGACAATCTCCACTTCTACCTCGTCCCCGGAGGATAGTTTCCCCACCCCCGACGGGGTTCCCGTCGCGACGAGATCGCCGGGCTCGAGCGTCATCACCTGCGAGATGTAGGCGAGCAGGTCAGGGATCGGGAAGACCATGTCGGCCGCCGTCGCGCGCTGCCGCTCCTGCCCGTTGACCCTGGTCACGACGGTGAGGCCACGGAGATCGCTCGGCACCGGGGCCACCTCGCCGATGGGACAGAACGTATCGAAACCCTTGGCCCGCGTCCATTGTGAATCACGCTTCTGCAAGTCGCGGGCGGTCACGTCGTTGAGGGCGAGGACGCCGCTGATGGCGCCGCTGGCCTGCTCCGGGGTCGCGCGGCGAAGCCGCTTGCCGATCACGAGCCCGATCTCCCCCTCGAACTCGACCTGCTGCGACAGCCTGGGCAGCACGATCGCCTCCCCCTGCCTGACGATGCTCGACGGCGGCTTGAGAAAGAAGAGCGGCTCCTTCGGGACCTCGTTCCCGAGCTCCCTGGCGTGCTCGACGTAGTTGCGGCCGATGCAGACGATTTTCGAAGGCAGATTCATGTCGTGCCGTATTCAACGCGGTATGGAAACGCCGTTCCTGGTCTTTGGTCATTCGTTCTTGGCCAGCCGCTCGGGAGGCAACCGGTGGCATCCCGGGGCTCGCCAAGAACCAACGACTAAGAACCAAAGACAATGATTCATCGGTAAAACCCCTGCACCTCCCTCAACACCTCCCCCCATCGCCCCACCACCCGCCGGGCCGCGGGGAGGCCGTCCAGCAGCGCCCGCCCGTACCCCTTCGTCACGATGCGCGGGTCGGTGATGACCACCGCGCCCCGGTCGGTGCCGCTCCGGATGAGGCGTCCGAAGCCCTGCTTCAGCCGCAACGCGGCGTGCGGCAGCATGTATTCGTGAAAGGGGTCGCCGCCGCGCGCCGAGATCGCTTCGCAGTGCGCGGCGGTGATCGGCTCGGTCGGCACCCGGAAGGGTAGCTTCGCGATCAGCAGCGCGCGCAGGGCGTCGCCCGGCACGTCCACCCCCTCCCAGAAGGAGGCGGTTCCGAGCAGGATCGCCTTCCCCGCGTCCCGGAAGCGCGCGAGGAGCGCGTCCCGTCCATCCTCGCCGTGCACGAGCAGCGGCCACCGGCGGTCGAGCCCGCGTGAGCGCAGCTCGTTTGCTACCGTCCGCACGTCGCGATGGCTCGTGAAGAGGACGAACATCCCTCCATCCGACGCCGTCGCCAGGTCCACCGCCACGCGCGCCACCACGTCGAGGTGCCCCTGGGCATTTACGTTCGGCGGCGGCACATCGCTGGGAATGGCCAGCACCGCCTGCTCGTGGTAGCGGAAGGGCGAGGGGAAGCTGGCCGTCCGCGGCTCGACCTCGGGATCGGTGAGCCCGAGGCGGCTCTTGAGGAAGCCGAAGCGGTCCCGTGCGTCGCGCGAGTCGCTGGCCGCGGCGAGGGTCGCGCTCGTCACGATCGTCGTCGTCGCCCGCTTGAAGAGGTCCTCGCGCAGGATCGGCGCGAGGTCGAGGGGCACGGTGGACACGGCCACCGAGCGCTCGCGCCCGCGCGTCTCGATCCAGCGCACCGTCGGCTCCCCCGCGGGCGGGTCGAGCGCCTGGCGCAGCGCGTCGCCGGCGCTCTGGAGCCGCCGCGTGACGGAGCGGATCTCGTTGAGCAGGGGCATCGCCCCCTCGCTCGCGCGCATGGCGCCCTCGTCGCTCCGCCACTCGGAGCCGGCCTCCATGCGCTCGCGGACGGTGCGCAGCCCTTGCTCGAGCATCGCGATCTCGCCGAGGGTGTCGTCGAGGGCGCTGCGCAGCCCGGCGCGCCAGACGGGGTGGCGGGCGAAGTCGTCGGTGAGCCGCAGGACGGGCTGCCCGCTCTCCTGGAGGAAGGTGTCGAGGAGGTCGAAGAGCACGGCGCTCTTCTCGCGCACCGCGTGCACCGACGGCGCGAGGCGCGCGGTCACGAGATCGAGGCTCGCGGTGCTGAGCAGGTCCGAGCTTGCGGCGAGGCGCCCGATGAGCGCGGGGAGGAGCCCCTTCCCCCGCCGGTCGAGGCGGTTGAAGAGCCGCTGGAGGGCGCGCCGGGTGACGGTCGCCCCGAGGTGGCTGGCCGCCGCCTCCTCGATGTGGTGCCCCTCGTCGATGACCAGGCGGGTGTACGCGGGGAGCACCGCCGCCTCGTCCCAGTTCTGCGACGCGCGGCGCACGGCGACGTCGGAGAGCAGCAGGTGGTGATTGACGACGATGACGTCGGCCTGCGCCGCCTCGCGCCGCGCCCTGAAGACGAAGCACTTGTCGTACAGCGGGCACTGGAAGCGCTGGCAGAGATCGGGCTCCGCCGCCACCTCGTCCCACACCTCGGTGCGCGGGATCGTCGGCAGGTCGGTCAGCGATCCGTCGCTCGTGCGCTCGGCCCACGCGGCGAGCGCGTCGAGCTCCCCCCGCATCCCGTCCTCGAACAGCGCGCCGCCTGACGAGCGCGCCTGCTCCAGCCGCTGGAGGCAGAGGTAGTTGCGCCACCCCTTCAGCAGCGCGAAGCGCACCGGCTGGTCGGTGAAGGCGGCGGCCAGGAAGGGCAGATCCTTGCGGACGAGCTGCTCCTGGAGGTTGATCGTGGCGGTGGACACGATCGTCCGCTCGCCGTTCGCGGCCGCCCAGCGGAGCGCGGGCACCAGGTAGCCGAGCGACTTGCCGACCCCGGTGCCCGCCTCGAGCAGCCCGATGCCCCCGTCGTTGTACAGCCGCGCCACCGCGGCGGCCATCGCGCGCTGGCTGGGCCGGTCCTCGTAGCGCGCGAGCCGCGCCGCGATCGGCCCCTCCGGGCCGAGGTCGCGATCCACCCGCTCCGGCTCGAGCGCCTTCGCCTCGACGCGGCGCGGAACCTCGACGACGACGTACAGCTCGCTCGCGGCGTTGTCGACGATGGCGAAGCCGATCCCGTCGTCGTGCATCCGCGCCGCGATCTCGAGGTCCGGCCGCGACGGCTCGAGGAGCCCAGAGGGGTGGTTGTGCACGAGCATCTCGCCGCGCTGGGCGAAGCCCGGGAGCGCGAGCACGCTCTGGACATCGCCGCGCGCGACCACCCGCGCCGACGTCAGCGTCCCCTCCTCGTCCACCTGCGAGACGAAGCACACCTCCCGCCCGCCGGCGAGCCGGATGGCCGCCCGGATGGCCGCCGCCGCCTTCGGGGCGAGGCGGGCGGAGGTGGTCTCGGTGGGTGGTGCGGGGGGCATGATGAAAGATACGCGCGGGACGCGGGACGCGTATCGCGTGGTGGCGCCATGGCGTTCGAAGGAGCATCTCGGCACGGGTCGGCGCGAGATCTCGACCGGTCGGACGCGCCGCGCGTCCCTCGTCCCTCGTCCCTAGGTTTTCAACGGCTTCTTCTTCGCCGCCGGGAACAGCACGTTGTTCAGGATCAGCCGGTACCCCGGGGAGTTCTTGTGCAGGGAGAGGTCGGTCGGCGGATTGCCGATCGCGTGCTGGGGGTCCTCGGGGTCGTGGCCGCCGTAGAAGGTCCAGGTCCCCTTGCCGTAGTCGCCGTGGATGTACTTCACCCACGGGGCGCCCTCCTCGAAGGCGAGGATGGTGACGCCGGGCTTCAGGTCCGCCTTCATGAAGCTCGTCGTCACGCCGTAGAAGTCGGGGATCACCGAGCGGTGGTCCTGCACGAGCATCGAGGGCACGGGGTCGAACTTCGCCGAGAAGTTGAACAGGGTGAAGGCGCCGAGGGGCTGCCGGCGGCCGGGCACGTTCACCTGGTGGCCGTCGATGTCGCTCATCGAGTTGACGAAGGGCGACATCTCCAGGCGCGCGTTGCGGAAGGCGAAGGTGCGCTTCCAGTCCATCTTCGCGTCGGCGTTCGGGTCCATCGGCGTGCCGTCCATGAAGCTGGAGGCGATGTCGACGTCGTGCGCGGCGATGGCCAGGTCGAGCGTCTCCGTGGCGCCGCACATGGCGAACAGGAAGCCGCCGTTGGCGACGAACTCCCGGATCTTCTCGGCGACGTCCTTCTTCAGCGCGGGGATGTTCGGGAAGCCGTATCGTTTGGCGGTCGCGAGGTTCTTCTGCATCAGCTCGACGAACCAGGGCGCGTCGCGGTAGCCGAGGTAGAACTTGTTGAGCTGCCCGGTGAAGTCCTCGTGGTGCAGGTGCACCCAGTCGTACTTCGACAGCTCGCCGTGCTCGATCTCGTCGTCGTAGATGCGCGTGTACTGGATCCCCGCGTACTTGAGGGCGAGGACGACCGCGTCGTCCCACGGCGCCTCGTCAGGCGGCGCGTAGACGGCGATGCGCGGTGCCTTCTCGAGGGGCACCGACTCCATGTTGGAGCTGGCGATCTCGGCGCGGATGCCGGCCAGCTGGCCATCGTCCACCGGCTCGAAGGTGATCCCGTCGAGCGCGGCCTGTCGCCGGATCTCCGGCGTGTCGGGGAGCAGGAAGGAGCCGCCGCGGTAGTTGAGCAGCCACTCCCCCGCCAGCCCCGCCTTGAGTGCGTTGTAGGTGAGTCCGTAGGCCTTCAGGTGGTCCTGCTGCGCGTCGTCCATGGGGACGAGGAGGTGCTGGGCGCGGGCCGCGGCGGGAATCAGCAGGCAGGCGAGAAGTGCCAGGCAGAACGTTCTTCGTGATTGGTTCATCGTCCCTGGCCGGCCGCTCGGGATGCGACATGCGGCGTCCCGAGCGGCCCGCCATGAACCAACGACGAACGACCAATGACGCTTCAGCATGTCAGCTGTTCCCCGGAACCGACGCCTTCGCCAGTTCCAGCTCCCGGCGCGCCTGCGGCACGAGAGCGCTCTGCGGGTAGGTCAGGATGAGGTGCTCGAGGCGCGTGACCGCCTCGGCGTTGTTGCCGCGCCGGCGGAGGGCACGGGCCCACGCCAGCTCCGCCTGCGGCGCCTCGGGACTCGCCGCCTGCTGCTCGACGACGCGCTTCCAGAGGGCGATGGCGGCGGGCTCGTTGCCGAGGGCGACGTGCATGCGGGCCGCCGTCTCCAGCAGGAGCGAGGCGCCGTCCGGGTATCGTTCGGCGGCTTCCTCGAACGACGCGGCGGCCTTCGCCGTGTCGGCGCGCGCGAGGGCGAGGAACGCCTGCCCGACGACGCCCGCGGTGTCGGCGTGCATGCGGGCGATGAGCGCGAGGGCGAGGGCGAGATCGGGCGTCGACTCGGAGCCGGCGCGCAGGAGGGCGCGCGCGGACTTCAGGTTCCCCTCGTAGAGCGCGATCCAGCCGGCGGCGTCGCTCGAATCGCCCTCGGGGCCGGCGCTGGCCAGCGCGGCGCGCGCGCGACTCATGTCTCCTGTCCGCACCCATCCCCACGCGATGGCGCGGGTGAGCTTCGACCGGACGTCCGGCGGGATCCACTTCTCGAAGCGCTGCGCGATCCGCTCCGCGTCGGCGGGGCGGCCGGTCATCGCGTAGGCGCGCGCGTACAGCGGGACGTACACGCGCCCGATGAGCGCGGAGTCGCCCTTCGCCGCGCTCACTGGCGCGAGCGAGGCGACGGCGGCCGGATCGCCGGCGTTCAGCGCGGCGGTGGCGGCGCGGACCTCCAGCTCGGGCGTGCGCTTCCAGCGAAGCGCGGCGACGAGGGCGTCGCGCGCGAGATTCCAGCGCTCGTCGGCCTCGGCGCGCTCCGCGAAGTCGGTCCAGGCATCGGCGCTCGCGCTGTCCGGCGGCAGGTCGCGCAGCGCCTCCCAGCCGTCGCTCGGCGAGCCCCAGTTGGTCTCGAGGTCGGCGAGCGCGCGGCGCGCCGCGACGTCGAGCGGACGGGCGAGGAGGATCTCCCGCACGGAGTCGCGCGTCGCCGCCGGGCTCCGGGCGAGCGCGTACACCGCCGCCTGCTCGAGATACGGCGCGCCGGCGAGCGCGGCGCGCCAGGCGCGCGCGGACTCCACCCACTGCCCCATAGCCGCGCGGAGCTGCGCGACCTCGAGCTGGAGGTCCTGCGTCGAGCCGAGCGACTGCCGGGCGCGGCGAAGGACGGTGTCGGCGGCGAGCGCCTGGTTGCGCTGGAGGAGGATGCGCGCGTACTCGCGGTACGGCGCCGGATCCTTCGGGTCGTCGTGCACCCACCGCTCGAAGGCGCGGCGCAGCGCGTCCTCCCGCCCGAGCGACTGCAGGGTGCGGAGCTGCACGCTCCGGTACACCGGCTCGCGCGGGTTGGCGGCGATGAGCGTGTCGACCGGCGCGAGGAGCGAGTCCGCCCACCCCAGCTCCGCGTACACGCGCTCCAGGCCGAGCAGCGCGGTCACCGACGCCGCGGTGTGCAGCGACTGCCTGAAGTACGTCGCCGCCTCGCGATACTTGCCCGCCGTCTCGAGGTCGAGGGCCTTGAAGAGGGAGGTGGAGTCGGTGGACGAGGTCTGCGCGCGGGCGGCGGGAGGGGGGAGGAGGGAGGCGCCTAACGTGATGGCCACGAGGGCGTGGAGGGTGCGCGCGAGACCGCGCGCCGCGCGTCCCGCGTCCCGCGTCCCTGACCGCCTCCCGCCTCCCGCCTCCCGCCTCCCGCTACGGCTCCCCATTGATCCTCTTGAAGTAGTCCAGGATCGCGCGGCGCTCGTCGGGCGTGAGGCCGCGGAGCTCGTTCCAGGTCGGCTCGCGGAACTTCTGCGCCGCGCGGCCGGTCGCGTTGGTGTTCGTCGGCAGCAGGGACTGCGCGTTCGTCGCCGCCTGCGCCTCGCGCTTGCCGTTGTCCTCTCGCTCGTCCTTCTCCAGCGAGCGGCCCGCGTCGAGCAGCCGCCGGAAGAGCTGCTGCTGGCGCGCGAGGGTGTTGGCGTCCACGCGCCCGCCATCCAGCGCGTCCGCGAGCTGGCGCGCCTCCTTCGCGAGCTGCGCCGCGCGATCGCCCCCGGCTCCCTGCCCCAGGTCGTCGAGCTGCTGCGCGATCTGCCGCTGCTGCCGAGCGAGCGCGCGCGCCGTCGCCATCATCGCCGCGGACGGCTGGCCGCCCGGCATCGGCATCAGCCCCTGCGCCTGCGCGTTGATGCCGCCCTGCTTCTTCGCCAGCTCCTCCATCTGCTGCAGCATCTCGGCGAAGCCCGACGCCGACGACGCCGTGTTCGCCTTCTCGCGATCGCGCGCCAGCGACGCCGCGGCGCGGTTGAGCGAGTTCGCCGCCTCGCCGAGGGCGTTGGCGGCCTCCTGCTCACCGTGCTGGCCGGAGAGCGACTGCGTGGCTTCGGCGACCTTCTGCCCCGCGTCCGCCATCGCCTGCTGCGACCGGCTGGAGAGGAGCGACGTCTTGCGCGCCTCGTTCTGGAGCGCCTGCTGCGTCTGCTGCACCCCCTCGTGCACCGCGCTCTGCTGGCCGCGCAGCTCACCGGGGTTGCCCTGCCCCGAGCGCACCTTCTGCTCGAGGGCGCTCTCCTGGCGCGACATCTCGAGCAGCTCCTGCACCGCGCGATCGAGCTCCCCGGTCAGCTCCTTCTTCCACGCCTGGACCTGCGCATCGCGCGCGTCCTGCATCGCCTGCGCGGCCTGGTCCATCTGCGACGCCGCGGCCGAGGCCTGGTTCGACAGCTCGCCGTTCGCGCCGGCATTCGACTGCTGGCCGCCGCCCTTCGCGCCCGCGGACTGCTCGCTCCCCGACTTCTGCCCGGCCGATTGTCCTCCCGCCGCGTTCTCGCCGTCCTTCGCGCCCGCCTTCGCCCCCGCCGCGCGCGAGCGATCCGCGGCCGCACGCATCTGCTCCTCGGATGCCTGGGCGTGCTGCCGGGCGACGTCGGCGCGCTGCGCCCCCGGCTCGGCGTTCGCCTTCTGGAGCCGCTGCTGCAGGTCCTTCATGTCCTGCGTCAGGCGGTCCGCGCGGTCGGCGAGCTGCTTCGCCCGCGCCTGCTGGTCGTCCTTCGGCAGCGCCGCGGCGGAGTCGGCGAGCCGGTGCTCGCGCTGGGCGATCTCCTTCGCCTCGTCGTGCAGCGTCTGCATCGAGCCCTCGAAGGCGGCGCGCTTCAGCATCTCCGCGCTCTTCTCCAGCTGCTCGCGCAGCCGCTGCTGCATCGCGGCGAGGTCCTTCAGCGCCTGCCGCGCCTCGTCGCCCGAGAGCTGCCGCGTGGCGTCCTCGAGCTTCTGCATCTGCGCCAACAGGTCGGGGGTGAGCGCCTGCTGCAGCATCGCCTGCGCCTCCCGGAGCTGCCGGGCGAGGCTCGAGTCCATCGCGCCTGCCTGCTTGAGCTGCTGCGCGAGCTGCGCCGCCTGCTGCTCGAGGTTCTTCACGCGGTCGAGCAGCGCCTTCTGGTCCTGCGCGACGGCGCGCGACCGCTGCGCGTTCTCGAAGCTCATCGCGCGGTCCTTCGCCTCGCCGCTCGTCGCGTTCGACGACGCGCTCTGCCCGGACGACGACCGGTCGCGCTCGCGGGCCATCTCGCTCGTGCGCTGCTCGAGCGAGCGCTCCGCCTCCGCCGCCGCGGTCACCGCCTTCACCGCCGAATCGGCGGCCGCGCGCGCCAGCTCGCGGCGCTCCTCCATCGTCGGGATCTTCAGCAGCAGCTCGCGGCTCTCGCCGCGCTGCGCCCAGGGCGAGTTGTCCACCGCGACGGCCTTGAGGTGCAGGACGTCGCCCGCCTCGAGCCCGCGCGGCGCGAGGTCGAGCGTCGCCGTGCCGTTCCACACGGTGGCCTGCGCCGTCGCCAGCCGCTGCACCATCGCCGGCTGCGACTGCCCTGCGGCGGTCTGGCGCCAGCTCTCGAGGTCCACCGTGGCGAGGCCGTGATCGTCGCTCGCCGTGATCTGGAGCGGCACGCGGTCGTCCACCGCGACGATCGTGTCGGTGCTCGGCGAGACGACGTCCACGCGCGGCGCGGAATCGGCGACCACCTCGATCTCGACCGGGAGCGGCAGGTCGGCGATCGGGCCGGTGACGCCGGTCGCGGCCCACGTCCAGCGCCCGCTCTGCCGCGCCTCGAGCCGTCCGCTGAACGAACGGCCGTCGGGGTGGAGCACGATCGTCTCGCGGTCGCCGCGGAGCTCGATCGTCGACAGCAGCGTCGACGCGCGACCGTTGATCTCCACACGCGTGCCCTGCGGCACGCGCGCCGGCTCCCCAACCGGCAGCCCCTCGGGGGCGCGGCCGAGATAGGCGGGATAGATCGCGCGCATGGAGACCGCGCCGACGAAGGGCCGGTCGGTGACGCGGACGATCGCCGTGTCCGTCGAGGAGCGCCCGTCGGAGGCGACGAGGAGCAGGTCGCCGGTCACGGGGCCGAGCATCGCCTTCGCGATGCCGTCGGCGGGGTTCACGGCGAGATCGAGCGTCTTCCACGCCTCGCCAGGCGCTCGCCGCGCGAGGTGCAGCGCCGTACGGCGCGGGGCGAAGATGCGCAACTCCAGCGGCTCGCCGCGCACGACCTGCGACGGCAGCGCGCGGAACTCGGGGCGCGGGAGCAGCGTGCCGCGCCACGCACGCACGGGCAGAAGGAGCGCGAGGAGCCCGTCGTCGAACGCGGGAGCGACCCAGCCGAGGAGGAGCGCGGCGCCGGCGGCGGCGAGCACGCCCTCCGCCACGCGGCGGCGCGCCCGCCGCTGCACCGTGGGCGCGAGCGAGCGCCCCGCCTGCTGGAGGCGCTGCGCCATGTGCTCGGCGGCGTGCCTGCCCAACGCGCCGCTCTCGCCGATCTCGAGCACGCCGCGCAGCGATCCGGCGCGCAGCGACTGCTCGCGTTCGATGTCGGCCGCGATGCGCGCCCGGGCGGCGACCCGGCGCAGCCGCGTCCACGTCCA
>CAMLIT010000014.1 GCA_946480295.1 uncultured Gemmatimonadota bacterium | reverse complement strand
ACGAACGTCATCTCGATCACCGACGGCCAGATCTTCCTCGAGGCCGACCTGTTCTTCGCCGGCGTCCGCCCCGCCATCAACGTCGGCATCTCGGTGTCGCGCGTCGGCGGCTCGGCGCAGATCAAGGCGATGAAGCAGGTGGCCGGGCGGCTGCGGCTCGACCTCGCGCAGTACCGCGAGCTCGAGGCGTTCGCCTCGTTCGCGTCGGACCTCGATCCGGCGACGAAGAAGCAGCTCGAGCGCGGCGCGCGGACGGTCGAGGTGCTGAAGCAGGGGCAGTACCAGCCGATGCCCGTCGAGCAGCAGGTGATGATCCTCTACGCCGTGACCAACGGCTTCCTCGACGAGGTGCCGGTGGCGGGGGTGCGCGCGTGGGAGCGCGGCTTCCACGAGTTCATGGCGGCGAACTACCCGCAGGTCGGCGAGGGCATCCGCACCGCGAAGGACCTCACGAAGGAGATCGAGGCCGACCTGCGGCGCGGGATCGAGGCGTACCAGAAGGTCGCGAAGGTCTGACGCATGGCCAAGGGACGCGAGCTCAAGGGACGCATCAAGTCCGTCGAGAACACGCGCAAGATCACGAAGACGATGGAGATGGTCGCCACGTCGAAGATGAAGCGCGCGCAGGACCGCGTCGTGGCGGCGCGGCCGTACGCGAACGCGCTCGGCGACGTGATCTCGCGGCTGTACACGCCGGAGCTGGCGGAGCGGTTCCCGCTGCTGCGGCAGCCTAACGAGGTGCGGCGCGCCGCCGTGGTGCTGGTGACGGCGAACCGCGGCCTCGCCGGCGCGTTCAACGCGAACCTCATCCGCGAGGCGCGCACCGTGATCGCCGACCTCGAGTCGCGCGGGATCGCGGTGGAGCTGCACGCCGTCGGGCGGAAGGGCGCGGGCTTCTTCCGCTACGTCGGCGGGGTGCTCGCCAGGGTGCGGACGGACACCGGCGCCCGGCCCACGGCCGCCGACGCGGCGTCGCTGATCGACGGCATCATGGCCGACTTCGCCGCCGGGCGGCTCGACGCCGTGTACGTCGTCGCGGCGCAGTTCCGGTCGGCGCTGTCCACGCCGCCGACGACGGAGCGCGTCCTGCCGGTGCAGCCGCCGGCGAGCGGCGCGGCGCGGCGCGACTACCTGCTCTTCCCGTCGGCCGAGCGGATCCTGAGCGAGCTCGCGCCGGCCTACGTGCGCAACGCCGTCTACCGTGCCCTCGTCGAGAGCACGGCCGCGTTCTACAGCGCGCAGCGCACGGCGATGAAGAACGCGACGGACAACGCGACGGACATGCTGAAGATCCTCGGGCGCACGTACAACCGCGCCCGTCAGGCCCAGATCACCCAGGAGATCGCCGAGATCGTCGGCGGCGCGGCGGCACTGCAGGAATGAGGCGCGAGGGTCGAGGGCCGAGGGTCGAGACAAGGCTCGCCGTTCGGCGCTGCTCCGTCTCCCCCGGCCACTCTCGACCCTCGACCCTCGACCCTCGACCCTCATAGAGACACATGGCAACAGCGACTGCAATTCACAACATCGGCAAGGTCGTCCAGGTCATCGGCCCGGTGCTGGACGTGGAGTTCGAGGCGGAGCACCTGCCGGAGCTCTACAACGCGCTCGAGATCACCGGCACGTCGGAGGCGGGCGATCCGATCCACGTCATCGCCGAGGTGCAGCAGCACATCGGCCGCAACCAGGTGCGCGCCGTCGCCATGTCGACGACGGACGGCGTGGAGCGCGGCTTCGAGGTCGTGGACACGGGCTCGCCGATCACCGTCCCCGTGGGCGAGGCGGCGCTCGGCCGCATCCTCAACGTCATCGGGCAGCCGGTGGACAACGGCGCGCCGATCCCGCCGGACACCGAGCGCTGGCCGATCCACCGGAAGCGCCCGGACTTCGTCAACCTCGAGCCGAAGACGGAAGTCTTCGAGACCGGCATCAAGGTCATCGATCTGATCGCCCCGTTCGTGAAGGGCGGCAAGATCGGCCTCTTCGGCGGCGCGGGCGTCGGGAAGACGGTCGTGATCATGGAGCTCATCAACAACGTGCAGAAGGGACACGGCGGCAAGTCGGTGTTCTGCGGCGTGGGTGAGCGCACGCGCGAGGGGAACGACCTGTACCTCGAGATGAAGGAGTCGGGCGTGCTCGGCTCGACGGCGCTGATCTACGGCCAGATGAACGAGCCGCCGGGCGCGCGGCTGCGCGTCGGCCTCACCGGCCTGACCGTGGCGGAGTACTTCCGCGACCGCGAGCACGCGGACGTGCTGGTGTTCATCGACAACATCTTCCGGTTCACGCAGGCGGGCTCGGAGGTCTCGGCGCTCCTCGGCCGCATGCCGAGCGCGGTGGGCTACCAGCCGACGCTGGCGACGGAGATGGGCGACCTGCAGGAGCGCATCACGTCGACGCGCGAGGGGTCGATCACGTCGGTGCAGGCCATCTACGTGCCGGCGGACGACATCACCGATCCGGCGCCGGCCACGGCGTTCGCGCACCTCGACGCCACGGTCGTGCTCTCGCGCGCGATCACGGAGCTGGGGATCTACCCGGCCGTCGATCCGCTCGCGTCGTCGTCGCGCATCCTCGATCCGCAGTTCCTGGGCGAGCGGCACTACAAGGTGGCCACCGAGGTGCAGCGCATCCTGCAGCGGTACAAGGAGCTCCAGGACATCATCGCGATCCTCGGCATGGACGAGCTGTCGGAGGACGACAAGCGCGTCGTGGGCCGGGCGCGCCGCATCCAGCGGTTCATGTCGCAGCCCTTCGCGGTGGCCGAGCAGTTCACGGGCATCCCGGGCAAGTACGTGAAGCTCGAGGAGACGATCTCGAGCTTCGAGCGGCTCGTCGCCGGCGAGTTCGACAACCTGCCGGAGCAGGCCTTCTTCATGGCCGGCGGGATCGAGGACGTCGTCGAGAACGCGAAGAAGCTGGCCCAGGGCTGAGGACGAATCGATGCTGCGCGTCTCGGTCATCTCTCCGGAAGCGGTGCTGTTCGACGGCGACGCCGACTCGGTGGTCGCGCCCGCGTACGACGGCGAGGTCGGCATCCTCACGGGGCACGCCCCGATGATGACGCTGCTCGGCAAGGGGCAGCTCCGCGTCACGGGTGGAGCGGCGGGAGCGGCGGGAGCGGCCGGCGAGGCGGAGCGGCGCTTCACCGTCGAGGGCGGGTTCCTGCAGGTGGTGGACAACCAGGTGCGGGTGGTGACGGAGAAGGCGGCGAGCGTGTGAGCGCCGCGTGAGCACCTGACGAGTGGCGCGGCACCAGCGGCCGCACGGCCGCTCGTCGACTCGTGAAGGGGAAGCAGCGAGGAGGGCGTCGCGAGAGCGACGCCCTTTTTGCGTTCTGCGTGGGCGCCAATTGCATTGGTGCGCATCTGAGAACTCTCATGTGACGGTTTGGAAACCAAGTGTGGTTGGACCGTCGAGGAGGAGTTGTGCGCACGAGGATGTCCGGAAAGTCCCGATGTCGCGTGCAGTCGTCGCGCGCGCACGCACTCCGACTCCGCCGCTCACGCCGCCGACCGCCCGCACCACCCGGTGAGGGTCGCTCCCACGCCCGCGTCCCGCCGCGCGAGCGGCTCTGCATACCCGCAGCAGGAGGGCAGGTCCGCACACCCAGACGCGTGACGCACGCCGCACCTCGCAGCCCGTTGTCGCTCGGCACCACATCACACCCAGGGAGTGAGATGACGAGAATTTTCCGTGCTCGGGCCACCGCCGCAGCGCTGCTGGCGATCGCGCTGGCGGCGCCGGTCGGCAGAGCCCAGGGCCAGGGCGCGGTGCTCACCGGCAAGGTGACCACCGAGTTCGGGCAGCCCCTCGGAGGAGCCAACGTCTACATCACGGAGATGGGCATCTCCGTCGGCACGAACGCCGACGGCGCGTACACGATCAGCATCGCCGGCGCGCGCGTGCAGGCGCAGAGCGTGAACCTGCGCGTGCGGGCGTTCGGGTACCTGCCGCAGGCGCGCCCGCTGCGGCTCACGACGGGCACGCAGACCATCGACTTCGCCCTGCGGCAGGACGTCAACCGCCTCGCCGAGGTCGTCGTCACCGGCGTGACGGCGGGGACGGAGCAGAAGAAGCTCCCGTTCACGGTGGCGCGGGTGGACGAGAGCGCGCTGCCGGTGCCGAGCGCGAACCCGCTCACGGAGCTCGAGGGCAAGGTGCCGGGCGCGGCGATCGTGCAGGCATCCGGGCGGCCGGGCAGCGTGCCGAGCGTGATGCTGCGCGGCCCGAAGTCGATCAACGGGCAGGGACGGGGGCAGGGGCCGTTGTACATCGTCGACGGCATCGAGTTGAACGGGCCGATCTCCGACATCAACCCGCAGGACATCGAGAGCGTCGAGGTGGTGAAGGGGGCGGCCGCGTCGTCGCTCTACGGCGCGCGCGCGGGGAACGGCGTCATCTCCATCACGACGAAGTCCGGCCGGCGCGGCGGCGAGGGGGTGCGCTACAACCTGCGCTCGGAGTACGGCCTCGGGAACATCGAGCGCAAGTTCCCGCTGGCGCAGAACCACTTCCTCATGATGGACGAGACGCAGCACCGGTTCTGCGTCGTCGTGTCCGGCGCGCCGCAGTGCTCACAGACGGTGGACTTCGCCGAGGAGGCGAACCGCGTGAACGAGCTGGCGGCGGAGGTCGCGCTGTCGCCGGTCTCCTTCCAGAACGATGCCGGCATCGCGGCCACGCCGTCCAAGACGCTGCTGCGCGGGCTGTTCCAGGTGAACCAGTGGCCGACGGTCTACGATCCCGTCGGGATGATGATCACCGACGGCCAGCACCTGAACAACACGATCGACGCCTCGGGCCAGCTGGGCGGCACGGCGTTCTTCGCCAGCGGCAACAGCTACATCGAGCAGGGCGGCATCAAGTTCCTCAACGGCTTCCGCCGCAACTCCGTCCGCCTCAACGTCGACCAGAACGTGGGCCAGGAGTGGAGCTTCGGCGTGCGCACGTTCTATTCACGGAACTCCGGTGACGGCGCGAACTTCGAGAACAACAACAACCGCGGCTTCTTCGGCCTGACGCGCACGCCGGTGAGCGTGAACACGCTGGCGACGGACAAGTACGGCCGCCTGTACATCCGGTCGAATCCCCTCAACCAGGGGAATCAAAACGAGAACCCGATGTACTGGTTCCAGAACTACCGCCAGGTGGACCAGGACGACCGCTTCCTCGGCAACGCGACGAGCAAGTACAGCCCGACGAACTGGCTCGACTTCGACGCGAGCCTCAGCTACGACCGGCAGAACGCCACGACGTGGTTCTTCCGCGACCGCGGCTTCCGCACCACGGGGAACAACCCGAACAACCCGCTGGGCATGCAGGAGAACGACGCGTCGTGGAGCCAGTCGTACAACGGCGCGCTCAACGCCCAGGCGCGGCAGGCGGTCGGGACGCTGAACGTGCGCTACACGGCGCGCTACCTGTACGAGCAGCAGGACAACTTCACGGACTTCCTCTTCGGGACGACGCTCGCCAGCGCCGGCCTGACGACGGCGAACAACGCGACGTCGGCGTTCTCCATCGGCTCGACCAACACCTCGATCCGCTCGATCGGCATGATGGGCGGCGTGGATGCCGACTGGAAGGATCGCTACATCGTCGGGGCGCTCTTCCGGCGCGACGGCAGCTCGCTCTTCGGGTCGGCGAACCGCTGGGCCAACTACGGCCGCGGCTCTCTCGCGTGGCGCGTGTCCGAGGAGCCGTGGTGGTTCGCGCCGAAGGCGGTGAACGACCTCAAGCTCCGCGTCTCGCGAGGCTCGGCCGGCGGCCGGCCGCGGTTCGACGCCCAGTACGAGACGTTCACGATAGGCACCGGCGGCACGCTCCAGCCGAACACCCTCGGCAACAAGAACCTGCGGCCGGAGACGGTGATCGAGACCGAGTATGGCTTCGACGCCGAGCTCTTCTCGCGCGTCGGCCTCTCCGTGAACTACTCCGACGCGGTGTCGAAGGATCAGATCCTCCTCGTCAAGCCGCCGGCGATCTCCGGCTTCAACAACCAGTGGCAGAACGCGGGCACGCTGGCGAGCAAGACCTGGGAGGCGTCGCTGAACGTGCCGCTGGTCCAGAAGCGGAACGTGAACTGGTCGGCCCGCGTGAACTACGACCGCATCCGGTCGACGATCACGAAGCTGAACGTGCCTCCGTTCTTCGACGGGTCCACGCAGCAGGGCGCCGATCAGATCTGGAAGTTCGCCGAGGGCGAGCGCTTCGGCACGATGTACGGCCGGAAGTTCATCACGAGCTGCTCGGAGCTGCCGTCGACGTTCCGCTCCCAGTGCGGCACCGGCCAGCCGTTCCAGAAGAACAACGAGGGGTACATCGTCTGGGTCGGCCAGGGGAACACGCCGCGCGACGGCATCACGAAGAACCTCTGGGGCACCGTGCTGCCGGCGAGCGCCTCGCCGTGGGGCACCGACGTGAACTGGGGGATGCCGCTCATCCTGCGCGACTCCACCGGCACGGGGATGAAGGTGGCCCTCGGCAACGTCATGCCGGACTACCGGCTCGGCTTCTCGTCGACGTTCAACTACAGGAAGCTGTTCCTGTACGCCCAGGTCGACGGCTCGTACGGCCAGGTGGTGTGGAACGAGGGGCGGCACTGGTCGCTCGGCGACTTCATGGATCACGAGGTCGACCAGGTGGGGAAGAGCGTCGCCGACGCCAAGCCGATCGGCTACTACTGGCGCTCGCCGAAGCCGGACGACTCGCGCGGCCTGGGCGGTCTGTACGACGGCCTCGGCCCGAACAGCACGACGACGGAGGACGCGAGCTACACGAAGCTGCGCGAGGTCAACGTCTCGTACAACGTCGGCCCGGTGCGCGGCGTCGGCGACTGGACCGTGTCCGTCGTCGGCCGGAACCTGAAGACGTGGACGAAGTACACGGGCTTCGATCCGGAAGTCGGGCTGACGGGCAACAGCAACATCACCGGCTCGTCGGCGCTCGCCGCCGTGGACGCGTTCAACTTCCCGAACCTCCGCACGTTCAGCTTCTCGCTGAGCACCCGCTTCTAACCCGGATCTCCGGCGGGAACCCGCAGCCGGGTTCCCCGCCGGGGGCTCACATCGACGGATAAATCCATGAGACATCTGGCTATCAGGATCGGGTGGGTAGCTCTCGCGGTGGCGACGGCGGCGTGCGCCGACATGCTCGGGGTGCAGAACAACAACAACCCGGATGTCGCGCGCGTGCTGTCCACGGCGGCGGGGATCGAGCAGGTCATCTCGACGCAGTTCCAGTCGATCCACACGCAGCTCGCCGGCAACACGCTGCGGCCGCAGGCGGCCGCGCTCGCCCTCGAGAGCTACGGCAGCGTCGCGAACTTCAACATGGCGGTGCGCGCCGCGATCCCGCGGCTCGTGATCCAGAACGACCGCGGGAACGCGACGTCGACCGAGGACTACAACGACTTCCGCGAGATGCAGAAGACGGCGCGGCTGTCGGCGAACGCGATCCGCGCGCTGGACAACCTGACGTCGAGCGGGGGATCGCTCGGCAGCACGGGGCGGAACCTGCGGGCGCGCGCCTTCGCCTTCTTCACCCTCGGCGTGGCGCTCGGCGACGCGGCGCTGGCCTACGACTCGGCGGCGATCACGACGCCCGCCGCGTCGGCGGGGGACAGCATCGCGACGCTGCAGTCGCACGTCGCCGTGATGCAGGCCGCGCTCGCCGATCTCGATTCGGCGCTGGCGATCACCACGAGCGCCACCGTGGCGGCGAACGCGAAGGACTTCACGCTGCCGAGCACGTGGATCAACGGCGTGTCGCTCGCGCCGGCCGACTTCGCGAAGGTCATTCACTCGTTCAAGGCGCGCTTTCGCGCCGGCGTCGCCCGCACGCCCAGCGAGCGTGAGGTGGTGGACTGGGACGCCGTGCTCGCCGATGCGACCGCCGGGATCACCACCGACCTCGACGTCACGCTCACCAACTCCGGCGGCTGGCCGATGGGGTTCCTCGCGCAGATGTACACGTACGGCGGGTGGTCCATGGCCGCGCCGGCGTACGTCGCGTTCGCGGACACCGCCGGGGCGTTCGACGCCTGGCTCTCGAAGGACCTCTCGCAGCGCGCCGGTGCGGACGGGACGCAGTTCCTGTTCATCCGCACGCCCGACAGGCGCTTCCCGGCGGGGGACGACCGGAAGACGCAGCAGACGAACTCGGGGCTCCTGCCGACCAACGGCTATCCGTACTTCATGAACCGGCCGACCGGCGACGACACGAAGGGCGACCCGTGGGCGCAGTCGCAGTACGACCACTACCGCTTCCGGTACCTGACGTACAAGAACTCGAATCGCGACGGGTTGTGGCCGTGGTTCACGCAGGCCGAGAACGACCTGCTCGCGGCGGAGGCGTACATCCGCAAGGGCAACATCGGCGCGGCGGCGGCGCTGATCGACCGGACGCGCACGAAGGCCGGCCTGCCGCCGCTGACGGGGAACGTGACGACGGCGACGGATCCGGTGCCGGGTGGCGGCGCCTGTGTGCCGCGCGTGCCGACGGCGGCATCGCAGTACAAGGCGACGGCGTGCGGCGACATCCTCGAGGCGATGAAGTACGAGAAGCGGCTCGAGACGCTGTACACGGGCTACCTGCAGTGGTGGGTGGACAGCCGGGGCTGGGGGGACCTGCCGGAGGGCACGGCGCTCGAGTTCCCGGTGCCCTATCAGGAGATGGATGCCCGGGCGCACCCGTTCTACAACCTGGGCGGCGTCGGCGGGCGCTCGAGCGCCGGCAAGGGCACCTACGGCTACTGAGGCGCGATGACCACCTCGCTGGATTCCCGCTCGGCGCGCGGCGCGCGCGGGCCGCGGCGCACGCCGCGGCTCCGCCGCGCCACCGCCGTCGCCGTCGGCGCGATGCTGACGCTGGAGGCGGCGTGCTATACCTACTCGCCCTCGCTTGGCGGCGCGCCGGCGTCCGGCTCGACCGTGGCGCTGGAGCTGTCCGACCAGGGGCGCGTCGATCTCGGCGACCGGATGGGCGCCGGCGTCGCGCGCATCGAGGGGACGGTCACGGGAATCGAGAACGACGTCTATCACCTGCGCGTCTACGGCGTCACGACCGTGGACGGGCAGGCCAGCCACTGGACCGGCGAACGCGTCGACGTGCGCCAGCACGACGTCGCGCGCGTGTACCAGCGCAGCTTCTCGCGGGGGCGCACCTTCACCGCCGTGCTGGGATCCGCCGCGGCGCTCGCCGCCATCATCGTCACGCGCAGCCTGACGGCTGGCGGCACGTCATCGACGGACAAACCGGGTGGCAACCCGCAAGGCAGTTGAGACCTGACGATCCCACATCCTCCCATTCCTCGCGGAGTGCATTCATGAGACTGCAACGATTCGGGCTTCTCGCCATCGCGCTCGTCGGTGCCGGGGCGTGTGGCGGCGACTCGAACGCGACCATGACGACGCCGGGTCCGCTGGCGTACGTGCGGTACGTTCAGGCGATGCCCGATACGGGCCAGGTCGACGTCCGGTTCGTCGACCAGGTGGAGAACTTCCCGGCGCTCGCCGTCGGGTATCGCTCGGTCACGCCGTTCCAGGGCGTGAAGGCGGGGAGCCGCCACTTCCGCGTCTTCCCGACGAGCACCGATCCGTCGATCGCGTCGCAGGTGATCCTGGACACGACGATCGCGCTCGCGGCGAACTCGTACTACACCATCCTGCACACCGGCTACGCGCGCACCGGGCAGGCGCCGAAGCAGCGCTTCGTCGTGCTGCAGGACGCGCTGCCCGCGCCAAGCACGACGCAGGTGGCGATCCGCGCGCTCGTCGCGTCGCCGGGGATCGGCCCGGTGGACGCGTACCTGCCGAGCGACACCGCGGCGGCGACGCCGGCGGCGGCGTCGTTCGCCGGGCTGACCTTCGGCGGCGCGGCGAGCTGGCTGAACGTCGGCCCGGCCTCGTTCGCGCTGCGGCTGTTCGCGTCGGGCACGACGACGCCGATGCTCGGGCAGCTGATGCTGCCCGCGGGGGCGGCGCAGCAGGTGGATCTCGATCCGGTGGCGGGGACGACGATCGGCGGCACGGCGTTCACCGCCTTCCTCTTCGCGCCGGGCGTGGCGGGGAGCGCGAACAAGTCGCTCACCAGCGCGGGGATCACGGTGGGCATCGATCGGCGTCCGCCGCGGCAGTAGCGGCAGCTCGACGAGCGGCGGGATCGACGGAGACAGCGCGCCGGCGACACGATCGCCGGCGCGCTGTATCTTGTCGCGGAGCCCGCCGGAACTTCCACGGACGGTACGAGATTGGCATTTCGGGACGCCCAGGGGGACACGTGCAACGGTTTCGCGTACGGGGTTCGGTGCTGCGGCAGGTGGCGTGGCTCATCGGGGCGACGGCGGTCGTCGCCGCGCCGGCGAGCGCCGTGGCGCAGGGCGGCGGTGCCACGACCGCGGCCGCGCGCTCGTCAGGCAGCATCGCGGGCACCGTGCGCGACAGCGCGGGCCGGGTGCTGGCCGGGGCGACGATCACCGCGGGCGCGGCGCTCCGGGTGGTGACGGATTCCACGGGCGCCTTCGCGCTCCGCGGCGTCCCGCGCGGACCGGCGCTGGTCACGGTGCGCCGGCTGGGCTTCCAGGCGGAGACGTCGCGTGTCGACGTGGCGGATGCGCCGGTGTCGCTGGACGTGCGCCTGACGCCGGTGGCCGCGACGCTCGCGGCGGTGCGGGTCCGCGCGCGTCGGGCGCCATACGAGTCGCGCCTGGCGGGATTCAACGAGCGGCGCGCGCGGCACGTCGGCTACTTCATCACCCGCGAGCAGATCGAGAGCCGGAACGACACGCGGCTGACGGAGGCGCTGCGGCGGATTCCCGGGGTGCGGCCGTACACGATGCCGGGCGCGCTGGGGCGGTCGGTGCGGCTGGCCGGGTCGCGCTGCGCGCCGATCGTGTACGTGGACGGCTTCGCGGCGAATCTCGGGTCGTTCGACCTGGACATGATCGACCTCGGCGGCGTGGAGGGAATCGAGGTCTACCCGAGCGGCTCGTCGACGCCCGCCGAATTTCTCGGAACGAACGGCTCGGAGGAATGCGGCGTGATCGCGATCTGGTCCGCGCCGGCGCGCCCGAATGTGCGCGCGAACCAGCTGCCGCCCGCACCGGTGGACGTCGCGGCGCTCGTGAAGACGGGCGCCGTGCACCGGCCGGAGACGGTGGACGTGCCAGCGCGGTACGTCGTGGGATCGGCGCGCCCGATCTATCCGGATTCGCTGTTCCGGTCGCGGGTGGCGGGGCACGTGTTGGCGCAGTTCGTGGTCGATACGTCGGGGGATGTGGAACCGGGAACGGTAACCATCGTTTTCGAAAGTGCGCCGGCGTTCGGCACGGCGGTTCGCGATGCGCTGCCCGATGCGCGCTTCCATCCAGCGGAGGCGGGCGGCCGCAAGGTGAGGGCACTCGTGACGCTCCCCCTGGATTTCGATCCGACGGTGCTCGACAGCGAGTCCACCACACCAGGCAAGTAGCGCGTCGGCAAGAACATACGGTAGATCACCGACATCGGCGTGGCGTCCACCTCGACGCCAGTCGCCGCTCGCATCGCCGCGCAGATCGTAAAAGATGTGACCCCGCAACGGCGTAGCGATGTTAAGAAAACCGTAAGGGGCCTCTTGCGGTCTATCGCCGGAGGTCCCAGAATGGGCCCCGGCTTACTCTGTTTATCCACCCACACCGCCGCCTGCGCGAGACAGGCGCATCCCTCGATCCTCTCGCGCCCGAACTGAACGGAGCTGCGTCCGACCAGCAGCGACCCACCGTCCCCCGGAGAGCGGATCCCCAGCCGCTCCCCTGAGGCGGTCTGCACTTCCACTCCCCCTCAAGACCCCCTTGGTGAGAACCGACATGATGACTGTGGATCGGGTAAGGCGCTCGCTTGTCCCAATCCTCGCCCTCTGCGTGCTGGGAATCACGGCGCAGGAGGCCAGAGCACAGGCGACGGAGGTCACCGGCACGGTGACCGATCAGCGAGGTGCCGTGATTCGCGGTGCCAACGTGTACATCCGTGGCGTCAATGTTGGCGCGAGCACGAATGACAGCGGCCAGTACGTCATCCGCGTTCCCGCCGCGGCGGCCACCGGCCAGCAGGTGGTGGTGAGCGCGCGCTTCATCGGCTACGCGCCGCAGAACCAGCCGCTCTCGCTCACGGCCGGCGTCCACACCCTGAACTTCTCGCTCAAGGCGGATCCGTTCCAGCTGAACGCGGTCGTCGTGACTGGCGTGGCCGATTCGACCTCCGCGAAGAGCGTGACCTTCTCCGTGGCGCACGTGAGCGCCGATCAGGTGAAGGACGTGCCCGCGGCGAACCCGATCATCGCCCTGGCGGGCAAGGTGGCGGGCGCGAAGATCGAGCTCGGGACCGGCAACCCCGGGAGCGAGCCGGTCATCCGCCTCCGCGGCTCGACGAGCCTCCAGCCCGGCCAGAGCACCCCGCTCGTCATCGTCGACGGCGTGATCACGACCGAGGGGATCAGCGACATCGACGCGCAGGACATCGAGTCGATCGAGGTCCTGAAGGGCGCCGCCGGCGCCTCGTTCTATGGATCGAACGCGGCGAACGGCGTCATCAACATCACGACGAAGCGCGGCAAGTCGCTCGCCGAGAATCACGTCTCCGTGACCGCGCGGTCGGAGTACGGGAAGTCGGACATCGCGCACTGGCCCACGGTGAACCACGGCACCACGCTCGCGTTCAACCCGGACGGGTCGGTCAAGATGGACACGACCAACACCTCGAGTGGTCCGGTGATCGAGGCGGTCCACACCGGGTCGCCGTTCGACGACAACGCGTTCCCGTCCTCGGGGCCGAACCGGTTCCGCAATCAGCTCAAGACGTGGATGCAGGACAACACGTACTACAACAACGACGTGACGCTGGGGCTCCGCCGCGGGAACACGAACTTCAGCTCCTCGTTCAGCTCCGACCGGAACGGCGGCATCATGCCGTTCAAGGACGGGCAGTTCCGGCAGAACGCGCGCCTGAACGTCGACCAGGGGATCAGCGAGAAGGCGGATTTCTCGGCGAGCCTCACGTACGGCACGCAGCACAACGACTACGATCCGTACAACAGCCAGGCGTGGTTCGCGCTCTACCAGGCGCCTCCGTTCATCGACCTGGCGCATCCGTGCGGCACGACCTACATCGGTTGCGACGGCAGCGCACTGGACAGCACTCTCTACTACCCGGTGCTGCCGACGTACACGGGTGACAACTCGCGCGGCAACCCGCTCTACGACCTGTCCACCAACAGCTACAACCTCGAACGCCAGCGCCTGCTCGGCTCCGTGTCGGGCCGCTACCGTCCGACCGACTGGCTGCGGCTCGAGGCGAACTACGGCACCGACCGTTTGAACCAGCGGCAGCGCACCTACACGCCGCGTGGCTCGATCACGAGCGCCGGGACCGAGGGGCAGGGCTCCCTCGCCGACTACACCGACAACGACGTCTCCTGGAACTCGCAGCTCCGCGCGACCGCGACGAAGCTGTACAAGGCGCTGCTGTCGACGTCGAGCGTGGCGTACCAGAACGAGAGCGTCTCGAAGAACAGCTTCAACGCCGGCGGTAACAAGCTGAACGTCAACGGCGTGCCGGATCTCGGCGCGCTTGATCCGGCGAGCATCGGCATCGGGTCCTACGTCGAGACGGATCGCACGACGGACTACATGGTCTCGCAGTCCTTCGACCTGAAGGACCGCTACATCGTCGATGGGCTGTATCGTCGCGACGGTTCGTCGCTGTTCGGCTCCGAGGCGCGGTGGTCGGACTTCTACCGCGTGTCGGGCGCGTATCGGCTGACGCAGGACTTCCACGTCCCGGGCTTCCAGGAGATCAAGCTGCACGCGGCGCGTGGTACCGCCGGCCTGCGGCCGAAGTTCTGGTACCAGTACGAGACGTTCGACATTGGCGCCGGCCAGTTCTCGAAGCACACCCTGGGCAACAAGAAGCTCAAGCCGGCGGTGCTGACGGAGAACGAGTACGGCATCAACGCCGACTTCCTCGACCGGTTCAGCGCCGAGCTGACGTTCGCCGATCGCGTCACGCAGGGTGCCTTCCTCGAGGTGCCGCTGTCACCGGCAGCGAGCGGCGGGTACCGGTCGCAGTGGCAGAACGCCGCCGACGTGGGCTCGAAGACGCTCGAAGGGATGCTGCAGTACCGTGTCGTCGACCGGTCCAACTTCACGTACGACATCTCGCTGACGGGCGACCACACGACGCAGCGCATCAACTCCATGAACCACCCGCCGTTCCGCGTCTCCGCCGACGGCGCGCAGGGACAGAACGTGTTCTGGTACGAAGCAGGGCAGCCGCTGGGCATCATCCACGGCACGAAGTACGTGCACTCCTTCGCGCAGCTCGTGGAGACCTGCAAGGCGGCGCCGACCACCCAGAACGCAGGGTGCGTGGCGAGCCCGAACGCGTCCGACTACGTCGTGAACCCGCTCGGCTTCCTCGTCCTCAAGTCGACCCGCGGCACGGCGAACGAGCAGCCGATCAAGTACACCGACGCGAAGGGGAACAACACCTTCGTCATCGGCAACGTGAACCCGAAGTTGAACTACGGCTTCAGCAACGACGTGAAGTGGGGCCGCTTCGCCATCCACGCCAACTTCGATGGCCAGGTCGGCGGGGACATCTACAACTTCAGCAAGCAGTGGACGTTCCAGGATCTGCGCGCCGGCGACATGGACATGACCAAGAAGGCGCAGAGCCAGAAGGTCGCCGAGACCTTCTTCTCGGGCGGTCTCTACAACGGGCTCGATCCGTCCGAGTACTTCGTCGAGAGCGGCACGTACCTGAAGCTGCGTGAGCTGTCGGTGGGCTACGACGTGAACCCCCGCTGGCTGCCGAAGCTCGGGCTGGGGAACGCGAGCGGTCTTCGGTTGTCGGTGCTCGGTCGCAACCTCGTCACCTTCACGAAGTACACCGGCTTCGATCCGGACGTGACGGCGGGGAACGACTTCAACTACCGGATCGACGGCTTCCGCTATCCGCCGTTCCGCACGGTCACCGGCCAGGTACAGATCACCTTCTAATGCTTCGCCCAACAACGGAGCCCAGACTGATGAAGATATCGAGAACCGTCGGGACGCTCGTGGGGGCGGCCGCGCTGGTCCTGAGCGCGGCGTGCAGCCAGGACCTCAGCGTCACGAATCCCAATAACCCGGACCAGGCGCGCGCGACGGCCAACGCCAACGACGTGCAGCACATCGCGCTGTCCGCGGTGAACTCCTGGTACAACGGAAGCACGGCGCGTGACCCGTGGGTCATGTTCAACGTCACGGGCGACCTGATGACGATGAACTACGGGAACTTCGGCGCCCGCTTCAACAACCTCCAGCCGCGCATCCCGTACGCCAACAGCGCGACCAACGGCGACATCGAGGTGGCGCAGGTCCCGTGGGAGAATCAGTACGCCACGCTCGGCCTTGCGAACGACGTGCTGCGGGCGATCAAGGGCGGCCTCCAGCTCCCTGGCGGCACCGACAAGTACAAGGCGCTCGCCATGTTCGCGCAGGCCGGGGCGCTGATGCAGCTCGCGCTGGTCTACGACAAGGCATTCATCGTCGACGAGAACTTCGACGCCACGAAGGACAAGCCGGAGCTGAAGCCGTACCCCGAGGTCGCCAAGGCGGCGCAGGACAAGCTGGATGCGCTGATCGCCCTCACGGCGACGCCGGCGGTCAAGTCGGCCTCCTGGGACCAGTCGGAGATCCCGCTCTATCCGAACCCGCTCACCGGAGCGTACCTCAACCAGTTCGCCAACACGATGGCGGCGCAGCTGCTGGCGTACACCCCGCGTACCGCCGCGGAGGCGGCGAAGGTGGACTGGGCGAAGGTGCTCCAGTACGCGAACAACGGCATCACCCAGGACTTCGTGATCGCCGGCGACGGCAGCTTCCGCTGGTGGTCCGAGTTCATGGGCTACTTCGACCTGCCCAGCTGGATGCGCATCGACCAGAAGCTCGTGCACCGGATGTGCCCTTCGGTGCCTCCGGAGTTCGACGGCAAGATCGTCGACTGTACGGGGCCCCACGATGCCCGACTCGGGTCGGAGCAGAAGGGCGACTACAAGACGTCGCCGGACTTCGCCTTCGTCGGCTACGTGATCGGCGATCCGAACCGCGGCATCTACATGCAGAGCCCCTTCATCCACCAGCGCTACATCGACGTGTCGTGGCAGGCTGACGTCTCGTTCGCCGGCCCGATGCCGTACACGCTGGCGGCCGAGAACGACCTGCTGAAGGCCGAGGCGCTGATCCGCACCGGTGGCGATCGCCAGGCGGCGGCGGACCTCGTCAACAAGACGCGCGTCGGTCGCGGGCAGCTCGATTCGCTGCGCGCCACGGACAACGACTCGACGTTCCTGGCCGACATCGAGTACGAGCGCGAGGTGGAGCTCGACGCGACGAACGGCTTCGGCTTCTTCGCGCTGCGCCACATGGACGATCTGCGGGAGGGCACCGTCCGCCACCTCCCCGTTCCGGCGACGGAGCTGGAGACGGACGGCCTGCCGGTCTACACGTTCGGTGGCGTGGGCAACCCCGACATGAACGTGTTGCCGGCGAGCACGCCGCTGATCGAGCTGAACCTGCACCCCGGGCAGACGCGGCAGCTCGAGCTGCCGAACGGTGAGATCATGCAACTCGACGTCCCGCCGAAGCCCCGCCGGCCGCAGCCGCCGACGATCTTCTGAGGTCGGGGCGAATCGCGGTCGTGAAACGCCACTCGGGCGCATTCCGGATCATGGAATGCGCCCGAGTCGTTTCTCACCTCATCACGGCAACCGCATGAAGAGATTCACTCTCGCGACGACGCTCGCCACGGCGGCGGTCCTCGTCGGCTGCCAGGGGCACTCGTCGTTCCAGCCGAACAACTACTGGATGATGGGCACCTGGACCCTGCAGACCCTCAATGGCGCGCCACTGCCGTACGTGATGCAGGCGTCCGGGAGCGACACCGTCTACCTCACGAAGGACATCTTCACCGGCACCGACCACGGCACCTTTTCCGAGGCGGTCACGACGCGCACCGTCCAGAGCGGCCAGTCGTCGACGCAGACCACGACGACCGGAGGGCGCTACGCGCTCGACGGCACGAACGTGACGCTCTCGTACGGCAACTCCGGCGTGCCACGGGGAGGGACGGTGTCGCAGACGACGCTGACGATCCAGAACATCCAGGGCACCTACGTCTTCACGAAGTAGCGCAGGTACGCATCGATGCACGCGGGGCGCCATCCACCGGATGGCGCCCCGCGTCGCTCATTGCTTCCGCCGTTCGAGCTTCAGCGGGGCGCAGGTGAGCACGCTGGATTCGTCCGAACCGTCGCCGTTGTAGACGTTCACGTGATAGCTGCCGCTCGTCGGCAGCGAGATCGGGACCGTCTGGTCCAGCTGACCGTGTCCGCGCCGCATGTCGAGCTCGGGAAACTCGTTGACGGCGAGCAGCGGGATCGTGCCGGAGAGACACGGCCCGGGGGCAACGGCCCAATGCAGCTGCTGCGAGTCCTCGATCGGCCCGGAGAGGTCGATCTGCGCGCGGGTGACATTGTCTCCCTGCGCCGTGAGGACGATGCTTCCCGACGCCACGTTCCGACCGCGCGGATCGATGTTGGCGCTCTGCTGCTGGACCGACTTGAATCGGCCGGACCACTGGATGTCGGCCCGGGTGAGCGCCCCCGATGCCGCCTGCTCGGCGATCGACGGCTGGGCCGAGCCGCCCCCCGAGCCCGAAGCGCACGCCGATAGCACGACCGCCGCGACGGCGAGAGAAGAACCGAAGAGGAACCGCGAATGCACGAGGTCGCTCCTGAGGTGGATGCGACCACCTTACGCCGCGTCGCGGCCCGGCGGAAGGGGGCAGACCTCCTTTCATCAAACGTTCACAGACCGACTTCCGCCGCGCCGGCCGCGGGCGCACGATGATTGCGCCTGTACCCGCCGTTCAACGACGGACGGTCGAGATGCAGAGAACACGATACGCGCTCTGGAGCGCCGCCCTCGCCCCGCTGCTCGTCGCCGGGGCCGCCAGCGCGCAGCTTCCGGGAGTGCCCGTGCTCCAGAACGCCTTCACGAGCTCGGGATTCACGGCGGCGGTGGATGGGGGGGGCGGCTCGGGGAGCTCCGCGTACGCCCTGGCTGCGGCGTGGAGCGCGTCACGGCTGCAGCTGAGCCTCGGGCTGGGGCTGCAGAGCATGGCGGGGGCGTCCCGCTTCGCCTACGGTTTCCGCGGCGCCGTGCCGATCCTGGCGGGCGACCGGCCATTCGGCGTCGCCGCCTTCCTCGGGATCGGCGGCACGACCGGCGCCAAGAGTGCCGACAGCGTGCCCAATGTCCAGCTCGTGCCTCTCGGCGCCACGCTGGGCTTCCGCTCGGCGACCATATTGCACGGGGCGTCGGCGTACGTCTCGCCGATCTACGAGCACTACAGCGGGGGTGGGGCAGGGCAGCGGGGTGGCGACCTGTTCCGCGCGGCGATCGGGGTCGACCTCGGGATCACCAACGCGATCGGCATGACGGTGGGCGCGGAATTCGGGCAGGGCGCCCGCCCCGCTTCCCATGGTCCGGGAGGGAGCTCGTTCGGTATCGGCCTCTCGTACGCGATGACCCGGCCGTAGATGGCTTGCATCTTGCCCCTCTGGACCCGGCGCGCGACGCGCGATGTCGAGGGTATCCCGAGCAGCGGCCGAGCAGCACATGAGCGATCAGGCACTTCCGCCGATTCTGGTGGTCGACGATAATCAGGACAATGCCGAGATCGTCCGGCAGTATCTCGAGATCCGCGGCTACCCCATCACGGTGGCGCACAACGGGGACGAGGCGCTGGCGCTCTTCGAGCAGGTGAAGCCGGCGCTCGTCCTCCTGGACGTCATGATGCCGGGGCGCGACGGGTGGGAGGTCTGCCGGATCATGAAGCAGCATCCGACGCTCGGCCGCCAGGTGCGGATCATCATGGTGACGGCGCTCGACGACTGGCAGGACAAGCGCGAGGCGCTGCAGCTCGGGGCGGACGACTACGTGGAGAAGCCCTTCGACCTGCCGACGCTGGCAGCGTGCGTGCAACGGAACCTTGCGATGCAGCGCGCCGCCGTCTCGTGACGGGGAAGGCTAGCGGTGAGTGAGTACGTCCTTCTCACCGATTCGGGCGACCCCGCCGTCGATGCGGCCGTCCAGCAGATGGACGGCTGGCGCCTCGACCGAGCCGCCGCGCAGAACCTGCCCCTCCTGATCGGGAACGAGGCGGGGGTCCGTGCCCTCCTGATCGCCACGTCGGACCCGACGCTGCTCCGCGCCGCCGTCGAGCGCGCCCATGCCTGCGGGGTGCCGGTCGTGATCTCGTGCGTCGACGACACCGGGCGCCGTCGGGCGATCGAGCTGCGCGCGGAAGAATGGTATCACGCGCCGGCGAACAGCGAGGAGATCGTCGATCGCGTGAAGTCCGCCGTGGCGCGCGGCATCCCGCAGGGCGCGGGGGTCATCGACCGCGTCGAGCGGGTCGAGTACGAGCAGATGCTCCACGACTCGCTCACCGGGCTGCCCACGCTGCCGGTGATGATCGAGCAGTCGCGCGCCCTGTTCAAGGAGCGCGGCGAGATCGTCGTGCTCTACCTCAACTTCGTCCGCTACTCGAAGATCGAGGAGATCTACGGCTGGGAGAAGCTGGACGCGGTGCTGGAGACGACGTCGGTGGCCGTGCGCGAGTTCCTCGACGACACGATGATCGGGAACTCGCGCCTCATGGTCAGCTTCACGAACGACGACGACTTCATCTTCTTCCACGTGCCGGCGGCGGGGGTGCGGGCGGCGACGGAGAGCGAGATCACCGACATGGTGGCGCGGCTCCAGCGGCACGTGGCGGGCCGGATCGAGACGCAGCACGGCGAGGAGATCGCGTCGCTGTTCGACATCTACGTCGGACGCGCGCACGTCTACTACAACCCGAAGATCCGGCTCGAGCGCCTGATCTATCGCGGGATCCGCGAGGCGGCGAACGCGGCGCGGAGCATCGAGGAGCGGGAGCGGGCGCGGCGCGTCGCGGACCTGCGGGAGAGCCTGCGCGAGCGGGGCGTGTACATCGAGTACCACCCGATCGTGGTGGCGGAGACGCAGGCGATCTTCGGTTACGAGGCGCTCGCGCGCGGCGTCATGCGGAGCCTGCGCAGCCCCGAGGTGATGTTCGACGTCGCGGCCGAGGCGGACCTCGTCTGGGAGCTAAGCCGCCTCTGTCGGAGCCGCGCGATCGAGGGGCTCGAGACGCGGCTCAAGCCGGGGGAGCTGCTCTTCCTCAACGTCGACCCGCACGACTTCAGCGACCCCGACTTCGACGAGCTGCTCGTGCCGCACCCGGAGCGCGTGGTCATCGAGATCACGGAGCGCACGGCGATCAAGGACTACCCGAAGTTCCGCGAGCGGCTGAAGGCGTTCCGCGAGGCGGGCTATCGCTTCGCGGTCGACGACGCCGGCAGCGGCTACGCGGGGCTCGGCTCGATCGCGAACCTCGAGCCCGACTTCATCAAGCTCGACATCTCGCTCATCAACGCCATCGACACGAACTTCATCAAGCAGAATCTCGTGGAGACGATGGTGCGCTTCGCGAACGACCACGGGGCGATGGTGATCGCCGAGGGGGTGGAGCGCGCGGAGGAGTTCAAGACGGTGCAGGACCTCGGTGTCCACCTGGTGCAGGGCTTCTTCCTGCACCGGCCGGCGGCGAAGACGCTCACCGAGGCACAGCCTGCCCCGAGCGGCGCGAGGGGAGGGACGAGGGACAGCCTGCCCCGACCGGACGGAGGGGAGGGACGCGCGGCGGACGTGGTGGGGACGAGGCGGTGAAGCAGCCTGAACGTCATTGGTGATTGGTGATCGGCCCGCCGCTCGGGATGCCACAAGAAAGCGTCCCGAGCGGCTCGCCAATGACCAACGACCAATCACGTGCTTCCCGAATCCCCGTCCCGGATCCCTGTACTCGTCCCTCGTCCCTCGTCCCTCGTCCCCACCGCTTCCCGCTCCAGCAGCTTCTCCACCAGCGCGTACGACCGCTCCGCGGCGCCGAGGCCCTGCTCGACGAGGGCGCGGGCGTGGGTGCCGGCGATCTTGCGGGCTTCCGGGTCGCGCAGCCAGCGATCGATGCGCGCGGTGAGGGCCGAGGCGCCGGCGACGCTGTAGCCGCCGCCGCAGGCGATGAGGAGCCGCGCGTCGCGGCTGCCCTGGAAGCGCGGGCCGAAGAGCACCGGCGCGCCGAACGCCGCCGGCTCGAGCACGGAGTGGAGCCCCGCGGCGTGGAAGCCGCCGCCGACGTAGGCGATGTCGGCCAGCGCATAGAGCTCGCCGAGCACGCCGACGCGGTCGACGAGGATCACCGGCGCGTGCTCGGCGGCGGGGTTGCCGAGGCGCGCGAGCGGGATGCGCTCGTGCGCGGCCCACCGCTCGATCGGTGCGAGGTGGCTTGGCGTCGGCTCGTGAGGCGCGAGGATGAAGCGCGCGGTCGGATGCGAGGCAATGATGCGAGCGGCCGCGGTGAGCAGCTCCGCATCGTCACCGGGCCAGGTGGAGCCGGCGACGATCGTCGGGCGGGTGGAGCGGAGGGGAGCGAGCAGCGCGCTGTCGCGGTCCACGCTCGCCGCGCGCTGCCACACCTGGTCGTAGCGGGTGTCGCCGGTGACGGTGATCGCGTTCGCGCGCACGCCGAGGAGCTGCAGGCGCGCCGCGTCGTCGGCATCGACCGCGCCGACGACGTCGAGGCGAGCGTAGGCGTCGCGGAGGAGCGACGCGGCGACCCCGGAGCGGCGTGACGAATCGGGGGCGAGAGTCGCGCTGATCAGCCCGAGCCGCACGCCGCGATCGGCGGCGGTGCGCACGAGCGTCGGCCAGAGGTCGAGCTTGGAGAAGACGAGTGCCGTGGGGCGCAGTGCGTCGAGCCCGGCGGCCGCATCGGCGGCGGTGTCGAACGGGAGGTAGTCGCGGAAGTCGACGTCGAGCCCGGCGGCGAAGGCGGCGGCGCTGGGGGAGAAGTGCGTGTAGGCGAGCTGGACGTCCGGGCGGCGCTGCCTGACGAGTGCGAGCACCGGGCGGGCCTGCAGTCCCTCGCCGACGGACGGGGCGTGCACCCAGAGCAGCGGGCGCGACGGATCGCGATGCGTGCTCGCCCAGGCACGATAGCGGCCGCGGATGCCGCGCCGGCCGCGCAGGGCGCGGGCGATCTTCGCGTCGCCCGGCGGCGCGATGCTCGCCGCCCCGCGCGCCAGTTGCGTGAGGAGCTCGTAGCCGAGCCGGAGCGCGCCGTTCACGCGGTCAGTGCGCGGCGGACTTCGCGCCGGCGCTCGCCTTCGCCAGCGCGCTGTCGATCGCGGCCTTGAAGTTCGCGTACGGCTGCGCGCCGGCGATGAGCTGGCTGCCGATGAAGAAGCTCGGGGTCGAGTTCACGCCGTTGGCGGCGCTGCGCGCCTTGTCCGCCTCGATGAGGGCGCGCGTGGCGTGCGTCTGCGTGCACCGGTGCCAGGTCGACGTGTCGACGCCGACCTCGGCGGCGAGGGAGTCGAACACCGGGGTCGCGTCGGCGCGCTCCGCCCACCGCGGCTGCGAGGCGAAGAGCGAGTCGTGCATCTGCCAGAACCTGTCCTGCACGGAGGCACACATGGCCGCCTCGGCCGCCTGCTCGGCGTGGGGGTGCATGCCGAGCGGGAAGTTGAGGTAGGCGATGCGCACCTTCCCCGGCTTCACGTAGTCGCGGAGGATCTGCGGGTACGTCTCGTCGTGGAAGCTCTTGCAGAACGGGCACTGGAAGTCGCTCGCCTCGACGATCCACACGCGCGCGTTGGGATCGCCCTGGATGCGGCCGCGGTCGGCGCGGTCGCTGATGCTGTCGTGAGGCATGTCGACCTGGCCCGCGGCGACGGCGGAGGCGCCGCCGTGCGGGACACGGGCGGCGGAGTCGGAGGATCGGCAGCCGGCGGCGAGCAGCGCGACGAGGGCGGCGAGACCGAGGGCCGCGGGAGTCGAGGTCATGGGGCGGAGGTGAGAACGGTGGAGGTCGTCAGGTCGGGCGACGCCCGAAAGGTAACGCGAGCCCTGCGGGCGGGGCGAGGGTGCGGCGGGTGATCGGCGACACGGCGCGAGCTTCCCGCCTCTGCCGTGTCCACTGGCCCCAGCCATGCACCGCGACGAACGCGCAGGATCGGTGAATGCGAGCGAGACGCCGGGCGAGACATGGTGACGAGGCGCACAGGATGCGCGCTGCGTGCGTGCGGTCGATGCCGCAGCAGCGCCGCAGGATGCGAGCCGAGCAAGGCATACGTCTTGCACCCCCTCGAGTCCGGGACGCGGTGATGTGGGCGCGCGAGAGAAGCGCGTGATCTCCGAATTCGTGTGCGGGCGCGATGCGCCGCACGCCACGTCGTCAGGCGTCGAGCTCACGAAATCAGACACGAAGCGGGAAGTCTCTTCGGAGGAGTCATGCGTACAATGCGACCGGGGGTCGCGCCGCTGGTTGGTGCGCTCGCCGCGGCGACCTTGCTGTCGACCGCACTGAACGCGCAGCAGACGGAGCCCTACCCGATGACGCTGCAGTTCGGGACGGGGCTCATCAACATCCCGGTGGCGTGGGTGTCGCCGCGGAACGCCGACGTGTGGGTGAACATGTCGGGGAAGAACCTGCCCTCGCAGCCCGACCAGTCGGCCGAGAACTGGATGACGCGATGGAACCAGAACATCGCGATCGACACCCACTGGGGCGGGCGGGTCTCCGCGGGCTTCTCGCTGTACGACCAGAACCCGGACTGGGGCTTCTTCGGCCAGGCGCTGCTCGTCCGGCCTAACGAGTTCGGCTTCCTGCCGGCGATCGCCGTCGGCGTCCGCAACGTCGGGCCGGACCGCCACGAGGAGCGCTTCCTCATCGGGCACGACATCGCCCTCGGGGCCGACGGCCGCTACCACCACGTCGTGCCGTCGACGTACGCGGGCTTCCACACGGGGAACACGCTCTACGCCGTGGCGACCAAGGACTTCATGCTCTCGCCGCGGGGGGGTGGGACGACGCTTGGCCTCACGATCGGGGGCGGCAACGGCCTGTTCAGCCAGGACGGGGGGCTCGGGTCGGCGTACAACAAGAGCGGCACGATCGTGAAGGGGATGTTCGGCGGCGCGCGCCTGACGATGCACCCGTCGCTCAACACCACGTTGACGTTCCTCGCCGAGGACGACGCGTGGGACGTCAACGCGGGCATCCTCGCCGACTGGCGCGGCATCACGCTCGGCGTCTACGGCACGGAGCTGGAGAACGGGGGCGCGCGCGATCCGCGGAGCTTCGACATCTACAACTATCACAAGGTCAACCTCGCGCTCGGCTACAGCGGCAACTTCGTCGACATCTCGAAGGGCTTCATCCTGCGCGGCCACATCACGGAGCTGGCGCGCGAGCAGCAGCTCCTGCGCTACGAGATCGCGCAGCGCAGCCGGCGCATCCGCGGGCTCGAGGTGGCGCTGGGGAAGGCGCAGAACGGCGAGCTGGAGTCGCTCGCGCAGCGGCGCTCCGAGCTCCAGAAGCAGGTGGATGCGGAGCAGGCGGAGATCCGGCGGGCCGAGGAGCGGCTCCGGCAGCTCGAGCGCCAGGGGCAGCAGCCGCCCAATCCGCCGACGCCGCCCGCGCAGAATCCGCCGTCCAACCCGCCCACGCTCTAAGCCGGGAGTCAGGTCGTTATGAAGCATGCCGTTCGGTTGGGAGTCGCGGCCGTCGGGTTCGCGACGATGTGGGGGAGCGTGCTCCCCGCGCAGCAGGTCTATCCCCAGGCGCTGAACTGGGGGAGCGGGCTCGTGGACATCCCCGTCGCCTGGGTGGCGCCGGTGACGGGCGACATGGCGGTCACCTACTCCGGCCGCTTCCTGCAGCAGGATCCGGAGCTGACGAAGCTCAGCTGGAGCAACCGGGTGAACCAGAAGCTCGCGATGTCGATGGCGGGCTGGGGACGCCTCGACGCCGGGTTCGCGTGGTACTCGGAGAACCCCGAGTGGGGCTTCTTCGGCAAGGCGCTGCTGCTGCGCGAGAGCGACTTCAACGACGGCGCCGCGCAGTGGTTCATGCCGTCGCTGGCCGTGGGGATCCGCAACGTCGGCCCGTACTCGCACATCGACCGCTTCGGCAGCGGCTACATCATCACGCCGCCGGACGCGGCGGGCAACATGCACCACGTCGCCGACTCGCTGCACCAGAACTTCAGCACGGCGAACACGGTCTACGGTGTGGCCTCGAAGACGTGGTCGCTGCGGCAGATCCGCGCGACGATGCCCGACGTGGACCTCGGCCTCACGGTCGGCTATGGGAACGGGCTGTTCAAGGACGACGGCGGCCTGGGCTCGTCGTACGCGCACCACTCGACGGGCGGCATGTTCTACGGCGCGAACGTCAACTTCAGTCCGTCGCCGCACCTGACGCTCACGGTGATGGCGGAGAACAACGCCTGGGACTACAACGCCGGTGTCTCGCTGCTGTATCGCGGCGTGCGCGCGGGGATGTACCTGACGGGGCTCGGCGCGGGCAGCTCGCCGGGGTTCGCGTCCGGGCGGTACAACCAGGACTACCAGAAGGTCGCGTTCGCGGTCGGCTGGCAGAGCAACCTGTTCGCCCTCGTGCGCGGCGACTTCCTGCAGCGGAAGGAGACGGCGCTGCTCAGCCAGCGCCAGGGGCTGCTCGCCGAGATCAACGCGCGGCAGCAGCGGATCGCGGCGCTCGAGCTGGAGATCAACCGCTACGAGGCGCAGGGGCTGCTCGACCTGGAGCAGCGGCGCGCGGCGGCGGAGGTCCAGCTCCGCGAGGAGCGCGCCTCGCTGCAGCGGCTGGAGGAGCGGCTGAAGCGCGTCGAGCAGCAGCTCCCGCCCGACACGACGAAGCCGCCCGCGGATACCACGAAGCCGCCCACCAATCGGTGAGATGGGCAGCGACGGACAGTCATCGACCTTTTCGAGAGTGGCAAGCATGAAGCGACTGGCGCTGGCGGCACTGGCGGCCGTGGTGTTCATCGTACCGGTGCGCGGACAGGCGCAGGACCAGGTGAGCTACGCCGAGAAGCGCAAGCAGCTCGTGCAGGAGCTGGAGAGCACGCAGAAGCAGCTCACCGACCTGCAGGGGCAGCGGCTGCAGCTCGCCGCCCGCATCGAGAACGTGCTGTCGCGGGTCGCCGAGCAGCGGGCGCAGACGCTCATGCTCAGCAACGAGCAGAGCTCTCTGCGCCAGATCGACTCGCTCCTGCTGGCGGCGCAGGACAACCTCGCCGGGCAGCGCGACCGCCTGACGACGCTCGGCAACGCGGTGCGGAACCGGAGCGGCGCGATGCTCGTCGTCCTCTTCCGCGCCGATTCCGCGAGCGGTGAGCCGGTGCAGAGCGCGACGCTCTCCATCGACGGCGGGAGCACGTCGGCGCGGACGTACTCGGCGGTCGCGAACAGCGCCCTGCACGTCGGCGCGGTGGACGAGGTGTTCCGCGGCAACGTGCTGCCGGTGTCGCACGCGCTGACGTTCACGGTCACGGCCGACGGGAAGCAGCTCACGGGGACGGCGAACGTCACCGCGGCCACCCAGGCGGTCACGTACGTGCAGTTCGCGCTGCGCAATGGCCAGCTCGTCCAGACGAGCTGGTCGAGCAGGGGAACGACGCCCTTCTGAGCGTGCGAGGAGAGATGCTGCTACGAGTCACGCTCGCGGCGCTGGCGCTCGCCGCGCCAGCCGTCGCCGGGGCCCAGCAACCGGTGAACCAACCGGCGCCGATGGCGATGTCGGACACCGCGCGTCCGCCGGCCGCCGATCAGGCGCGCGGCCTGGACGCCGAGATCCGCGTGGCGCTGTTCGACCTGCTCGAGAACAACACCGTGCCCGCGCTGCGGCGGCTGCAGGCGCTGGCCTCGGCGCCGATCCCGATGGACTCCGCGCACACGGCGGCGCTCCGCGGGCGCCCCGACCTGCTCTTCCTGCTCGCCGAGGCGCAGTACCGCTTCGGGATGGACAGCGCCTTCCACGCGACGACGCAGACGCTGCTCGACGGCGGCGCCGTGCCGCCCAAGTACGCCTCGCTGCTGCGCGCGCAGCAGCTCCTCGCCTCCTACCGGGCGGGCGACTACGCGCGCACGGTGCAGCTGGCGAACGGGATGACGGACGACGGCACGCGCGGGCTCGCGCTCCTCGTGTCGGGGCTCGCGTCGTACCAGCTCCGCAACTACGACACGGCCCGCCGGGACTTCCTGGCCGCCGAGCGCGCCGGCGGCCAGTACGGCGACTTCGCGCGGTACATGGACGTGCTCGCGCGGTTGCGCACCGACACCGCGCAGACGGTGCCCGCGGTCACCGAGCTCCGCTCGCTGGCCAACGGGCTGCGGGGCGAGTTCGCCGACCAGGTGCGGCTCACGGCGGCGCAGCTCGCGTACGAGGCGGGCCGGTACGACGATGCCGCGACGGTGGCGGGCGAGATCTCGCCGACGAGCGGCGTCGGCGCCCAGGCGCTGCTCACGAAGGGCTGGGCGCTGTACAAGGCGGGGAACGTGACCGCGGCCCAGCAGGCGTTCGACTCCTTCGCCCTCCGCTATCCGCAGCTCCCCGAGCGCGACGAGAGCCGGCTCATGGCCGCGCAGGCGCTGCTGCAGCTCGGGCGGACGCAGGACGCGGGGCGGATCTTCCACGCGGTCGCCGACTCGGCGACGACGGAGGTGAAGCTGTTGCAGGACCGCGCGCGGACGGCGATGGCGGAGGGCGCGCGCGCCCTCGTCACGGCGCACGCGGCGGGGCTGCTGTTCATCAGCGATCCGAGCACGGGCAAGACGGTGGCGCTCCAGGACTCGGCGGGCGCCGGGTCGCAGGAGCTCATCGCCGCCCTGTCGCCGGACAGCACGGCGGTGATGCCGGCCGTCTCCGCGGGGCGCCTGATCGCGGTACAGGACGTGGCCGCGCGGGTGGACTCGCTCGGCCCGACGGTGACGAACGCCGTGCCGCAGCGGCTCTTCTTCGCGCCCGCCGCGGCGTCGAACGCGAGCGCCTTCGCCACCCGTTCCCAGGCACTGCTCGCGGCGCAGGTGGCCGTGGCGCTCGCGCGCTACGACCTGAGCGAGAGCATGCGGCGGCAGGCGCTGCAGATCGCGATGCTCCAGCAGCTCAAGACGCTGCTCGCGTCGCGGCACGACTCGCTCGCCCGCCTCTCCAGCTCCCTCGACGACACCCAGCAGCAGCTCGCCTCGCTCATGACACGGCTCGACGCGGCGCGCGTGCGCATCCGGGAGATGCTGTCGGAGCAGGCGCGGGTGACGCAGACCGCCGCCGACGCGAACCTGCGCGTCCTCGACAGCCTGCGCACGCACCTCCCGGCGATGAACGAGGAGGACCGCTCGACGCTCGACCTCGAGTACGAGTCCGCGCAGCGGTACCGGCACGTCGGCGACATGCTGGCGTCGCGGCTCGACGAGGTGGTGTCGCACAGTCCCGCGTTCGTCATGCGCGATTCGGTGCGCGCGCGCGGCGACAGCGTGCGCGGCCTGCTCGCCAGCACGCAGCAGGCGCTGGCGACGGCCGAGCAGCTGGTGTCGGGCGAGCTGGCGCGGCTCGGGAGCAGCGGACCGGCCGACGAGGCGCGGCTGCGCGGCGCGATCGCCGCCGCCGAGGCGACGCAGAACGCCGCCGAGCAGCAGCTCGTCGCGGCGGTGGAGGCCGAGCTGCGTGGGCGCGCGACGGAGATGATCGCGCAGCTCGGCCGCGACGCCGAAGCGGCGACGTTCGGGACCGCGAGCGCCTCGTTCTTCCAGGCCCTCGACCAGGAGCAGCGCGCTCCAGGGGCTTCCGTCGGCACGACTGGCGCGAGCGCGGCGGCGAGCACGAGTGCGCCGGTCGCGTCGGCCAGCACCTCTCCAGAAAAGCAGAAGTGATGATGCGGTTCTCACACTGGCTGGCTTCGGCCGCAGTGCTCGTCGCGGCGCCGCTCGCGGCGCAACAGCCGGCGGTGCGTGTCGTGAGCAGCGAGGGCGGCGACGTCGCCGCGGTGACCGCGGTCGACACGGCGATCACGCACCTGCAGGGCTTCCTCACGCGCTACCCGGCCAGCACGCTGCGGCCGAACGCGCTGTTCGAGCTCGGCGAGCTGCTCGTGCGCAAGGCCGACGAGCAGTTCGCGGCCGAGCAGCGCGCCACCGCCGGCGTCGCCGACAGCGCGGCGCGGCCCACGACGGGTGCGGCGAACGCGACGGCGGCCGCCCCGGGCGGGAATGCCCAGTCGTCGATCAAGCCCGACTACAGCGCCGCGATCGCGCGGTACGAGGAGCTCGTCCAGCGCTATCCGGACTTCGAGCACATCGACGCCGCGGAGTACACGCTCGGCACCCTCTACGCGACCGAGCAGCGGTATGCGGACGCGGCGCGGATCTTCCAGCTCGTCTCGGTCAACGACTCGTCGAAGTTCCGGCCCGAGGCGCTCTTCCGCCTCGGCGACGCGGAGTTCGAGATCGCCTCGCGGCTCACCGGCGAGCAGCGCCGGGCGGAGTTCGCCCAGGCGGCGAGCGCGTACGAGCGCGCCACGACCACGGCGCCCGCGCAGGGCGACATCTACTTCCTGTCGCTGTACAAGCTCGGCTGGGCGTACTACAACCAGGCCACCCAGTCGACGCAGGAGGACTACCGGAAGGCGGTCGACGTCTTCGGGCGGCTCGTGGATGCGTACGACAAGTTGACGCCGCAGCAGCAGGCGCGGCTCGGGCTGCGCGGCGAAGCGATCGAGTACATGGCGATCGCGTTCACGCAGGTGGGCGGCGCGCAGGCCGCCAACGAGTACTTCTCGAAGCACGGCGGCGCGCCGTACCAGCTGACGGTCTACCGGAGCGTCGCCCAGTCGCTGCGCGACCAGGGCGAGTTCCCGCAGGCGGTGCAGGCGTACCGGACGCTCCTGAAGCTGGCGCCGACCGACACCGCGGCCCTCGCGGCGCAGGAGGAGGTCGTCGACATCTACCAGAACCGGATGCTGGAGCCCGACTCCGCGCAGGCGGCGCGGCTCCGGCTGGTGGACATGTTCGCGCCCGGCTCGGCGTGGGCGCAGGCGAACCCGTCGCAGGTGGCCGCGGCCAACAAGGCGCGCGGGGAGGCGCTGCGGCAGAGCGGGCAGTACATGCTCGCGGCGGCGCAGGGGAGCAGCAACAACAAGCAGAAGTTCGCGCAGGCCGCGTCGCTGTATCAGCGCTACCTCAACGAGTTCCCGTCGAGCGACAGCGCGCAGGTGGTGAACCGATACTACGCCGAGGCGCTGTTCGGCGAGGGCGACTACGCGGCCGCGGGCGCGCAGTTCCTGCGCACCGCCTACGCGTACAAGGGCGACACGGCGCAGGCGCAGGCGGCCGGCCGGAACGCGATCGTGGCCTACGACTCGGCGCTGGCGCGGAACAGGAACGACCGCGCGGCGCAGGACTCGATGTTCGTGGCGGTGGACCGCTTCGTCGCGGCGTTCCCGAACAGCGACCTCTCGAAGAAGGCGCTGATCGAGGAGGGGCGCGTCGCCTCGGAGACCCAGCGGTGGGACGCGATGGCGAAGGCGTTCCGCACGTACGCCGAGCGCTACCCGAACGACCCGTACACGCCGACGGCGCAGCGGCTCATCGGCGACGCGTTGTACAAGGGCGGCCAGTACGCGGAAGCGCAGAGTCAGTGGGAGCACGCGCAGCAGGTCGCGACGTCGAGCGGCCGCCGCGCGCTCGCCGACTCGATCGCCGCGCTGCGGACGACGGCGGCGGCGCAGTACGCCGACACGCTGCTGAAGCAGGGGAACTACCAGAAGGCCGCGGAGGACGTCTACGTGGCCTACGCGGAGAAGAACCCGGATTCGCCGAAGGCGGCGGACGCGCTCCGCAACGCGATCGAGACGTACATGACGGCCGACAGCGTGGCGCGGGCCCGCGGCGACGAGAACGCGTCGAACCAGGCGCGCGAGCGCGCGGTGGCGCTGTCCAACGAGCTGGTGCAGAAATACCCGAACTACAAGTACCGCGTGCAGTACCAGGCGCTCGGCGCGCGGCTGCTCGCCGAGATGGGGAAGAAGGACCAGGCGGTGCAGGCGTACCAGCAGCTCGTGACGGAGAACACGAGCTTCCAGGGCCGGCCGGACGCCATGATCCGCATGGCGGTGATGCTCGACTCGCTGCACCAGGAGCGGGAGGCGGGGGCGGCGTACGCGCAGTTCGCCAACGCCTATCCGCGCGACCCGCGCGCGTCGGGGGCGCTGTACAATGCCGCGCTGTCATACGTCCAGGCGGGCGACACGGCCGACGCGGCGCAGGCGTACGCGGTGTTCGCGCAGCGCTATCCGGGGGACGCGAAGGCGCAGCAGGCGCGCGTGGCGCGGCTGCAGCTCCTGCAGGCGAAGGGGGACACGGCGGCGATGACCTCCGCGCTCGCCGACGTCTGCGCCCGGCCGACGGCGGACGTGAAGAGCCTCTGCGCGTCGAGCATCGCCCAGCGGCAGTTCCGCACGGGCGTCGCGCTCTTCCAGCGCTACCTGCCGCTGAAGCTCGTGATCGCGAGCCGGTCGCGCCTCACCGCGGCGGGGGTGCAGCGCGCGTCGCGCGAGAAGCAGCAGCTCCTGAAGCAGCTCTCGGCGGCCTTCGCCGACGCGATCCGCTCCGGCGTCCCCGAGTACGTCGCCGCCTCGGGCTACTACGTGGGGCTCGCGCAGTGGGAGTACGGGAATTTCGTGAAGAACGTGGAGCTGCCGGAGGGGCTGACGGACGCGCAGCGCACGGCGGCGCAGCAGGGCGCGGCGCAGCAGGCGGAGCAGTACTACCAGGCCGCGAAGACGACGTGGTCGGAGCTCGTGCAGAAGGCGGAGAACACGCCCGAGCTGGCGAAGGATCCGAAGGCCGCGCCGTGGATCCAGCGCGCGCGCGACGCGATCCAGGGGAACGTGGACAGCTCGCCGCCGGCGGAGGACTGAGACGATGGAGCACGCCCGCATGATTCGACCCGGAGTGGTGGCCCTCGCGGCGCTCGCGCTCCTGCCGGCGCTCGCCGCCGCGCAGCAGCCGACGCGCCGCCGGCAGGCCCCGATCGTCATCCGCGGCCAGGTGCCGACGCCCCAGGTGGTGACGGTGCGCCCGCGCGCCGTGCCGGCGTACAGCCGGCAGGTGCTCGTGCCGCGCTTCTACAACCACGACTTCTGGCCGGAGATCCAGGAGGGCTACCAGCTCCTCCCGAACCGGCTGCTCACCGACAACGCGTCCCTCGACTCGCTGAGCGCGAGTGCCGACAGCATCGGCACCGTCGGCCTGCCGCGCGTCTTCGGCGACACGGTCGCGCGCGACACGACGGCGACGCGCGACACCACGACGGCGCGCGACAGCACCGCGGCGCGGCGGGGCGCGCCCGCCGGCCGGTCGCGCGCGCGCACGCGCGTTCCTGCCGATACGGGGCGCCCGCCGGCGGGCACGGCTCCTGCCCGGCATCCCTGACGGACCAACCCACGCCTCCGAGGAGACAGGCGCAATGCAGACGCTCATCGAGTGGTACAAGAACGGCGGACCGGTCATGAACTTCATCCTGCTGGTCGGGGTGATCGGATTGGCCGTGTTCCTGGAACGGTTCTACGTCATCGTCATCAAGTCGCGGACGAACGGGCGCGCGTTCATCGAGCGGGTGATCCAGCTCGTGCGCGCCGGCAAGGTGGACGACGCGATCAAGATGTGCGCGAGCTCCACGGCGGCGCTCCCCGACATGGGGCTGCTCATCCTGCGCAGCCGCAGCCGCGACGAGGGCGACCTGCAGAACGTCGCCGACGCCGCCGCGCTCGCGGTGCTGCCGAAGCTGACGCGCCGGCTGCAGTACCTGCCGATGCTCGCCAACGTGGCGACGCTCATCGGCCTGTTCGGCACGATCTACGGCCTGCGCGAGGCGTTCGCGTCGGTGGCCTCGGCGTCGGCGGCCGAGCGCTCGGCGAAGCTCGCGTCGGGCATCGCGATCGCGCTGAACGCGACCGGCTTCGGGCTGCTCGTCGCGATCCCGCTCTCGGTGGCGCACGCGTACCTCGTCAGCCAGTCGGAGCAGATCATCGAGCAGATCGACGAGTTCTCGGTGCGCCTGATCAACGCGCTCATCGACCGCCCGGACGTCCGCCTCGGCCACCGGTAGGCCATCATGGCGTCGCGCTTCCGCAAGACCACCCGGCGGCTGTCCGAGTTCGAATCGGCGTCCGGCGGTCACGGTCGGATCAACCTCGTCCCGCTCGTGGACGTCCTCACGTCCATCGTGTTCTTCAGCCTCCTCACGTACACGGGCGCGGAGATGGCGAACCTGACGGCGTTCGACCTCTCGCTGCCGCCGGTGGTGGTGACGGCGAGCAATCCGGGCGCGAACGCCGCCCAGCCGGACACGACGACGCTCCTCGTCGCGGTGCTGATCCACGACGGCAAGCTGCGCATCGAGCACTCCGGGAACGGCGGCTTCGTCCAGGAGATCGCCGGCACCTCCGGCACGGCGCTCGATTCGCTCCAGGCCGTGCTGACGAACATCAAGCGGCAGTATCCGGACAACAACGACATCAACGTGGTGCCTGACGACGGCGTCGCGTACGACGACATCGTGCACGTGCTCGAGCGGGCGAAGCTGGCGAACTTCCGCAACATCTCGCTCGGCAGCGCGGCGCGCGCGACGCAGGTCGCGTCGACGGGAGGCTACTGATGGCGATCACTGGACGGGCCCGGGCCATGCGCGAGCAGCGCCGCGCGGCGCAGTTCGCGAAGTTCCGCACGGTGCACCTGAACCTCGTCCCGCTGGTGGACACGCTCGTCTCGATCGTGTTCTTCGCGCTGACGACGGCCACCGTCGGCGAGCTCGCGCCGATCATGCGCGGCGTCTCGCTCCCCGACTCGCGCGTCGGCGCCCCGGCGCACCAGCAGCTCACGATCGCCGTCGCCAGCCGGCCGGCGCAGATCTCGTTCAACGGCCAGCCGATCATGAGCGTCGCGCAGGCGGCGAGCGTCGCCTCGAACAACCCGGGGCAGCCGCTGCTCGTGCCGCAGCTCTACGCGCGGCTCAAGCTCACCGCCGACTCCATCCGGCAGCAGCGCAACATCGCCGCCGACCAGTCGGTGGACACGCCCCTCGCCATCCAGGGGGACAAGACGATGCGCTACGACCTGCTGCAGCGCATCCTCCAGACGGCGCGGCTCGCCGGCTTCAAGACCCTGACTCTCCAGGTGCGGCGCACGGGGCAGCCCGGCACCGCGCCGACGACGACCTGACATGGCGACTCCCCCTCTCGAACCCGCCACGGCGGGCGCTCCGCGCGGCCCGGATCGGAACGCCGATCCGTTCCACGCCCCGTGGATCGACTGGAGCGACCCGGAGACGCGGTCGCTCCTCGTGTCGTACGCGATCGCGATCTTCCTCGCGGTCGTCTGGCTGATCATCGTGAACCTGTACAAGATCCAGCCGCCGGCGCTGCTTCCGCCGGAGGAGGCACCGGTGACGATCACCGTGCCCCCGCCGCAGACGCTGCCACCCGCGACCCCGCCGGCCGCGGCGCCATCCACGGCCGCGGTGCCGCAGAAGGGCGCGGCGAAGGAGGTCGCGCGCGCCGGCCCGCGGAACCTGCCGGCCGGACGCCGGGGGCCGCGGGGCAACCCGCGCCAGGGCCGACCCGGCTCGCGCACGGAGACCTACAGCACGGGCGCGATCTCCGACGCCTTCGGCACCGGCAGTGGATCCGGCACCGGCGGCCTCACGGGCGACGTGTCCGGGGCGCTGCGGGGCGTCGCGGTGGCCTCGGGGGGCGGGGGCACGGGCGGCGGCCTCGGTGGCCGCGGCGGCGGTGGCGGCGGCGGCAAGGCGGTCCTCGGCTACGGCCAGGGCGGTGAGGGCGGGCGCACGCCCGGGCGCGGCGGCTTCGGCGGTGGCAAGGGCACCGGCGGTGGCGGCGGTGGCGGTGGGATCGGCGGCGTGGGCGGCGGCGGCGGCATCAGCCGCGCGACGGTCCACGTGTCGGCGCCCCGTCCGGTGCACGAGGAGGATCTCGGCGGCCCGGGGCGCGACGTCGGCAGCCTTGGCGAGTTCGTCCGGAGCCGCGAGTCGCAGCTGCGCTTCTGCTACGTCGAGTACGGGCTGAAGCAGAACCCGTCGCTCGCCGGCACGATCACGGTGGCGATCACCATCACCGGGAGCGGCAGCGTGAGCAACGCCGCGATCACCAACCGGACCTGGGGGGGCGCGGGCGCGTCGGCGGCGGAGTCGTGCATCCGCAACAAGATCGAGTCGTGGCGCTTCCCGTCGGGATCCGGCACGGGCACATACTCATTCCCGTTCAACTTCACGAAGTGAGGGTCGAGGGGCGAGGTTGGAGGGTCGAGAAGAGCAGGAACCAGGAATCAGTGGCTTGGGAGCTAGTGGCTGGGGAACGGGGCGAGCGGCGCTCGCCCCGTTCTGCTATTTCCCAGCCCACTATTCTCTGTACCACCTAGATTTCACCAGACACGGCCGCATCGCTCCGCTCTCTCGAGGTCACTGCCCGTCGTGCTCCTGACGTCATTCCTCGCCGGCCTGCTCGCGCTCTTCCAGGCCGGGCCGATCCAGATCGGGAAGCTCCAGATCCCGGCGCCCGTCGGATACGTGAACGACTTCGCGCACGTGATCCAGCCGGCGAACGCGCAGACGATGGAGCGCATCATCGCCGACGTGAAGGCGAAGTCGGGGGGCGAGATCGTCGTCGTGACCCTCCCGGATCTCGGCGGGCGTCCCCCGGAGGAGGTCTCGCTCGACATCGGGCGTCAGTGGAAGATCGGGAAGCTGGGGAATCCCGGCGACCCGACGCGCAACACGGGCGTGGTCATCCTGCTCGTGCCCAAGGAGACGAGCAGCGATGGGCAGGGCCATGTTCGCATCGAGACCGGCAGGGGGACCGAGGGCTTCATCACCGACGCCACGGCTGGGGCGATCCAGGACGAGGCATTGCCCTTCCTCCGCCAGGGTGACTACGGAGACGCGCTCCAGCTGATCACGCTCCGTGTCGCGCAGCGCTTCGCCGAGGAGTTCCACTTCGCTCTCGACACGACGTTCCAGGCGCCGCAGCCGGAGCCGGTACGGGGGAGGGGAGACGGCGGCGGGATCTCGCCCTTCGCGCTCCTCGTCCTGTTCATCGTCGTCATGCTGCTCCTCGGGGGCGGCCGGCGCAGCGGCTGCCTGCCACTGCTCTTCTTCGGCGGGTTCGGAGGCGGGGGGCGCGGCGGGTGGGGTGGCGGAGGCGGCTTCGGTGGTGGAGGCGGTGGAGGATTCGGCGGGTTCGGCGGGGGTGGCGGTTTCGGCGGGGGCGGCGCAGGTCGGAGCTGGTAAACCGAGGAGGTCCGATGGCGACGATGAGTGTCGACGAGCTGGTGAGGCAGCTCCAGGCGGCGTATGGCAACGACCTGCGCTCCGTGGTGCTGTACGGCTCGGCCGCCGCTGGAGAGCACATCCCGAAGCACTCCGACTACAACGTGCTGGTGCTGGTGGAGGCGCTCGACCTCGACCGGCTGCGCGCCGCATCGGCCGTGGCCAGGGCCTGGGGGGAGGGTGGCAATCCGCCACCGCTCACCATGACCGCCGGCGAGTGGCGCTCGTCGGCCGACGTCTTCCCGATGGAGTACGCCGACATCCTCGAGCGGCACAAGGTCCTCTTCGGCGAGCCGCCGTTCGACGGGTTGAAGGTCGACCTCACCGACCTGCGGCTGCAGCTCGAGCGCGAGGCGATGGGGAAGCTCCTCCGTCTTCGGCAGGGGATCCTGGCGACGGGAGGCGACGCGAAGGCGCAGCTCCAACTGCTCGAGCGGAGCCTGAGCGCGATCATGGTCGTGTTCCGGGCGGTGGTCCGGCTGCAGGGCGCGGCTCCCTCCACCGACAACGTCGTGCTGAGTCACGCGGTGGGTGGCTACGCCGGCTTCGACGCCGCCCCCTTCGAGCGCGTGGTCCGGCACGTGCGCGGGGAGAAGCGGCTGCGCACCGACGAGGCCGGCGAGGTCCTTGCCGGATATCTGCGTGGCCTGCAGCAGCTCGACGCCTACCTGGACCGGTTCACGCCGGCGACGTAGGCGATCGGAACCCGCGTCCCGCATACTTCGTAGGGGTGACTGATGAAACGCCTGATCCTGCTCCCGTTCGCGCTCGCGCTCATCGCCTGTCCTGGAGACAAGCCGCCACGCAAGGCGGCCGCGATCCCGGTGGATAGCACGCTGGCGGCGGCCGACACCACGCAGGCGACGGATCTGTCGAAGATCAGGGCGGCCACTCCGCCAGCGGCGCCGGACACCTTCCATCGGCGGAAGCTCACGCCCTCGGGCGTGGAATCTTCCTCCGGAGGCGCGGCCGCGGCGGAGGCGCCCCCGGCGCCGCAGCCGCTGCTCGACGCCGTGGAGCGCGAGCAGTCGGTCTCGCAGTTCTGCTTCGTGGAGTTCGGCAAGAAGTCGGATCCCGGCCTTCGCGGCAACGTCTCGATGGCGGTGAGCGTGGGCCGCGGGGGGATCACGGACGCGCACGTGGCCTCGTCGGCGTGGTCGGGACAGGCGGGGAACGCCGTGAACCGCTGCCTGAACGAACGGGCCAAGCGTGCCTGGAAGCTCGCGCCAGGCGCGGTGAAGCCCGGCCGGTACTCCGTCCGCCTCACCTTCGCCGGAAGCTGAGGCGGACGCCAACCCTTCGCGAGAACGAGGACGCTTGCAGATGAAACGACGCTGGCTCGCGGTACTGATCCCCCTGCTCACGACCGGCTGCGGCTACAACACCATCCAGCAGCTGGACGAGCAGGCGTCATCGGCACAGGGCCAGATCGAGGTCCAGCTCCAGCGCCGCGCGGACCTGATCCCGAATCTGGTCAACACCGTGAAGGGCTACGCCCAGCACGAAGAGGAAGTGTTCACGAACGTGGCGAACGCGCGGGCCGGGCTGCTCGGCGCGATCAAGAGCGGCGACCCCGAGCAGATGGCCAACGCCAACGCGCAACTGACGCCGGTGCTCGGGCGGCTCCTGGCGATCTCCGAGGCGTATCCGCAGCTCAAGGCGGACCAGAGCTTCCTGCGGCTGCAGGACGAGCTCACGGGCACGGAGAACCGGATCGCGGTGGCGCGGAGCGACTACAACCAGGCGGTCCAGCAGTACAACGCGTACATCCGGCAGTTCCCGGCCGTGATCACGGCGAAGATGACCGGGGCGCACCCGCGGAAGTACTTCCAGGTGACGAACCCCAACGCCGCCCAGCCGCCGACGGTGGACTTCTCGAAGCCGAACACGAAGTAGGGTCGACGGTCGAGGGGCGAGGGTCGAGAGAGTGGGGTAGTGGGATAGGAACGAGGAGCGAGGAACGAGCAAGGGCGAGTCACGCCCTTGCTCGTTCCTTTTTCCTTTTCCTCGTTCCCGCTCCCCTCGACCCTCGACCCTCGACCCTCGACCCTCGACCCTCGACCCTCGCCTCCCGCCTCCCGCGGAAGTGACTTCGCCCTCGCAGCGCGAGGTTGTGGCGACGGAACCAATACAATCCCGCGAGGCATTTCCGAACGCTGGCGGCCTTCGTCCGCCGGCGCCGTGTCGGTTTGCAGGTAGTCGCCCGGGTGCCGTGATGCTCGGGTGCGACTCCGTTCACCACACCGGAGGAGGCATCGATGAGGGGTTCTTCGAGGGATCTGCCAGCACCTCCCGCATGCGCATCGCCCCAGGCGGGCGGCGGGAACGACGACCGGCGTCGCTCGCCGACATCGCGGCGATGGAGAGCGCCGGCGATCGGCGCGGTCGCGCTGCTCTGCCTCATGGCCCTGGCGCCGGCGGTGCACGCGCAGGGCACCGTCACGGGGCGCGTGACCGCCGCCGAGACGAACGAGCCCCTCACCGACAGCCGGGTGATGGTGGTGGGGACGACGATCGCCGCGACGACGACCGCCGACGGCAGATACACCCTGCACAACGTGCCGGCGGGCACGCGCACGGTGCGCGTCATCAGAGTGGGATATCAGGAGGCTCTGAAGCCGGTGGCCGTGGCCACCGGGCAGAGCATCACGCTCGACTTCGCGATGACGCGCGCCGTCGTGCAGCTCGCCGAGATCGTGACCACCGCCACCGGCGCGCAGCGGCGCGTCGAGATCGGCAACGCGGTGTCGACGCTCGGCAACGTGACGCTCAAGGTCGAGCAGACGCCGGTGAACAACATCGCCGACCTGATGGTCGCGAAGGCGCCCGGCGTGGTCGTGCTGCCGGGCGCGATGACGGGCGCGGCGCCGGTGGTGCGCATTCGCGGCATCGGCTCGCTCGCGACCAACGGGAGCGGCATCAGCAACAACCCGATCTACGTGATCGACGGCGTGCGCATGAACACGCAGTCGGTGAGCCTGCGCACGGGCGGCACGCAGGCGAGCCTGCTCAACGACCTCGACCCGAACGAGATCCAGGACGTGGAGATCGTGAAGGGCCCGTCGGCGGCGACGCTCTACGGCACCGACGCGGCCAACGGCGTGGTCGTGATCACGACGAAGCGCGGGCAGGCGGGGCCCGCGCGCTGGACCTGGTTCGGCGAGCAGGGGCTCGTCCAGGACGACAACAAGTACCCGGCCTCGTACGCGCTGTGGGGGCACACGACCGACCCCGCCGACACGCTCCATGCCATCGAGCGGTGTACGCTCGTGAGCGTGAGCCAGAAGACGTGCGCCGTCGACAGCACCACCTCGTTCAACGTGCTGCGGAATCCCGCGACGACGCCCTTCCACCTCGGCAACCGGAGCTGGTACGGCGCGCAGGTCAGCGGCGGCTCGGACCAGGTGCGCTACTTCGTGAGCGGCGACGTGCAGAACGAGATCGGGCCGGTCCGGATGCCGGCGTTCGCGCGGGCGACGCTCGTCGACTCGATGAAGACGCCGATGCGCGACGAGTGGCTGAATCCGGAGGCGTTCCAGTCGTACAACGTGCGCACGAACCTGAACGCGAGCCTGACGCCGATCGTGGACCTGACGGTGACCGCCGGCTACTCCAACACCAACCAGCGGCTCCCGCAGACCGACAACAACATCAACAGCTTCATCTACAGCGCGCGCAACAATCCGGGGTTCAACCACAACGGGCTCGGATACAAGGAGAAGGGATCGCTCGGGGAGTTCCGCAACGGCTATGGCAAGTTCAGCCCCGCGCAGATCTTCCAGGACCTGAACCAGAATGGGACGCAGCGCTTCATCGGCTCGGCGAACGCCGAGTGGCGCCCCTTCCAGTGGATGTCGAACCAGGGCACGGCGGGGATCGACCTCGCGAGCAACGACGAGTTCAACCTGTGCCGGTTCTCCGAGTGCCCGGACCTGGGGACGACGCGGCTCGGGGTCGTCAACGACACGCGCACGAGCCTGCGCAACTTCTCCGGTCGGCTGGTCAGCAACTCGCACTGGCAGGCGCGCTCGAACCTGATCCTGACGACGACGGTGGGCGCCGACTACACGAACCAGCAGATCGAGGACGTCTTCGCGAGCGGGCGGCAGCTGCCGCCCGGCGCGCAGACGGTGGGGCAGGCGGCGGTGAAGGACGCGGGGGACACGCTGGCGACGGCGAACAAGACGCTCGGGCTGTACGTGCAGGAGGAGGGCGCGTTCCGCGACCGCCTCTTCCTCACGGTGGCGGCGCGCACGGACCAGAACAGCGCGTTCGGCACGAACTTCCAGCGCATCGTCTATCCCAAGGCGAGCCTGTCGTGGGTCGTCTCGGAGGAGCCGTTCTTCCCGAAGTTCGACTGGCTGAGCCAGTTCCGGCTGCGCAGCGCCTATGGCGCGTCGGGCGTGTCGCCGGGCGGCACGGTGGCGCTGCGGCAGTTCGCGGCGGAGGCGGCGAACATCGCGGTGGTGCGCGGCGACGTCTCGAGCGGCGACAACCCCGGCCTCATCGCGTCGGCGCTCGGCAACCCGAACCTCAAGCCGGAGCGCTCGGCGGAGCTCGAGGCGGGGTTCGAGGCGAACCTGTTCGACACGCGCGCCCACGTCAGCTTCACCTACTACGACAAGAAGACGCACGACGCGCTGATCAGCCAGCAGATCGCGGCGTCGTCGGGGTCACCGGCGCTGTCGGTGCTGAAGAACCTCGCCTCGGTGCAGAACTCGGGGGTGGAGCTGGAGGTCGACGGCACGCTCGTGGATACGCGCCCGGTGAGCTGGGACATCTCGATCGCGGCGTCGCACAACAGCAACAAGGTCCTGTCGCTGGGAAAGGATCCGAGCGGCAAGGCGAACGCGACCATCGGCACCGGCGTCTACCGCGACTCGGTGGGGCTGCCGGTGAACGCGGCGTTCGCGCGGGCGTACGTGTACGACGACGCGAACCACGACGGGATCATCACGCCCGACGAGGTGACGGTGTCGAAGGACTACGTGTACGCCGGCTACACGGCGCCGCGGGACATCTTCTCGATCACCAACGGCGTGGAGCTGTTCAACCACAAGCTGCGCATCACGGCGCTGACGGACTACAAGGGCGGCTACCTGCTCTACAACCAGACGAGCGCCTTCTACGCCCAGAACTTCTCGTCGTGGTATTCGAACAACCTCACGTCCACGCCGTTGTGGGACCAGGCGCGCGGCGTCGCGAACTCCTCGGCGAAGAACCCGAGCTCGTACTACGGCTACCTGGAGAACGGCCAGTTCTGGAAGCTGCGCGAGGTGTCGGTCGCGTTGACCCTCCCGCAGGCGGTCGTCGCGCCGCTGCGGGCGCGCGACGCGCAGCTCGTGGTGTCCGGGCGCAACCTGCACACGTGGACGTCGTACACCGGGCCCGATCCGGAGGAGAACTACGGCGTCGGCGACACGCAGGTGGACTTCTCGACGCTCGCCCCGCCGCGGTACTTCATCCTGCGACTGAACCTCCACTACTGAGCCGACGAGGATGACCGACATGACGAGACTCAGCCATCGCACGCGCCGGGTGGCGGCGGCGATCGCGGCCGCCGGCGGCATGCTCTGCCTCGGCGCCTGCGACGTGAACAAGGAGCTGCTCCAGCCGCAGCAGCCGGGCGTGATCAGCCCGGGCGCGGTGACCACCGCCACGGCGGCGGACGCGCTCTGGGCGGGCGCGCTCGCCGAGTGGAACAAGACGATGAACGGCAGCCCGACGAACAGCGGCAGCAACCAGGAGGGGCTGTGGAACTGGGAGGGGCTGTTCACCGACGAGCTGCGCTCGGTGGACACCTTCTCGCAGCGCAACGACGACGACCAGCGCAACCTGCAGACGAACGACGCGCTGCTCACCGCGCTGTACAACGCCGCGCAGCAGGCGCGCGGGCGGGCGCGGGACGCGATCAACGCGCTCCTCGCCTACGACACGTCGCCGACGGGGACGCAGCACGTGGGCGAGATGTACCTGATGATGGGCTATCTCGAGATGGAGCTGTCCTCGGTGTTCTGCAACGGGATCCCGTTCGGCGAGACGGTGAACGGGCAGCCGAAGTACACGCAGCCGCTCACGAGCGCCGATGGCGCGAAGCTCGCGATCACCCACCTCGACTCGGCGCTCCTCTTCCTCTCGGACACGGACGCGAGCACGGTGAACATCCGCGACGCGGTGCTCGTGACGAAGGCGCGCGCGCAGGTGGACCTCGCCGACTTCGACGGCGCGGCGGCGACGGTGGCGTCGGTGCCGACGCAGTTCCAGTACAACTTCACGTATTCGCAGACGACGTTCGACAACGAGTGGTGGGTGGAGGGGCCGAGCGTGAAGCGGTACTCGGCGGGGGACAGCGTGGACCTGGCGGGGCGGATCTACAACGCGATCCCGTTCGCGGAGCTCAACGATCCACGGGTCGTGGTCGAGGACGCGGGGAAGGTGGCGGAGGACGGCCACTCGGAGTTCTTCCAGGTCGACAACTGGGGGCGGGACGATCCGGTGCCGGCGCTCTCCGGGATCGACGCGCGGTTGATCGAAGCCGAGGCGAAGCTGAAGAAGGGCGACATCGGCGGCACGATGGCGATCGTCAACGCGCTGCGCACGACGCCGCAGGTGATCGGCAAGTTCCAGGTACCGGCGATGGCGGCGCTGCCGGTTCCGGCGGATCAGGACAGCGCGACGGATCTCTTCTTCCGCGAGAAGGCGCTCTGGCAGTTCGAGCGCGGCTACCGGATGAACGACCTGCGCCGGCTCGTGCGGCAGTACGGGCGGAAGCAGGAGCAGGTCTTCCCGACGGGCAACTTCACGCGGAACGGGACGCCGTCGGGTCAGTTCGGCTCGCAGGTGGTGTTCCCGGTGCCGGACTACGAGAAGACGAACCCGAACTTCCACGGGTGCCTGGATGTGAATCCGTAGGGTCGAGGGTCGAGGGTCGAGGGTGGAGAAACGGCAGTGCGATAGTGAGTCAGGAGCTAGCAAGTGGAAGGGGCGAGAGGGAGTCCGATTCCCTCTCGCCCCGCTCGTTTTTCGTTGTGCTCCCAACGGTCTGCTCTCGCCAGCCGCATCTCGACCCTCGACCGTCGACCCTCACCCCTCGATCGTATAAAAAATCCAATCCGCCAGTACACGCCGGCGTGTCCACCGGCTAGACTCGAAGCTCCAGCCTCCTGGCCAGGCGTTCGGGCCAGCTCGATCACCGCACATCGTCCCGTCCTCGCGGCGGGATGCCGGCAAGAACCGGCCAGGCAGCACCCTGGCGCTCCCCTGCCAGGGGGTGCCTTCGCGCGTGGTCGATCCCGCTGGTGATCCACCCAGGCATTACGGCACTCCCTTTTTCCAGAGGAAGGAGCAGAATCGATGAGAGGTTCGTTGAGAGGCCTGCTCGCATCGCTGGCCTGCACGGCGTTCTTCGCCGTGTCGGCGGCGGCGCAGCAGCGGCCGGCGATCGCCGGCCGGATCACCGAGCGCGCGAGCGCCACGCCGATCGCCGACGCGAACGTGGTGATCGTCGGCACGCCGCGCGGGGCCCGCAGCGATGAGCGGGGCCAGTACCGGATCGCGGACGTGAATCCCGGGACGTACACCGTGCGCGTGACGCGCATCGGCTATTCGGCGGTCACGCAGACCGTCACGGTGCCGGCGAGCGGCACGGCGACGGCGGACTTCACGATGGCGCAGACCGCCGTGCAGATCGACCAGGTCATGATCACGGCGACCGGCGCGACGGAGCGCAAGCGCGAGAACGGCAACGACGTCGGCATCATCAAGCCGGGCGACAAGGTCGACCTCGCGGCGACGCCGACGCTGACGCAGACGCTGGCCGGCCAGACGCCGGGGCTCACCGTCAGCTCGAGCATGGGGACGCCGGGCACGAGCTCGCGCATCCGCATCCGCGGCTCGAACTCGGTGTCGCTCTCCAACGACCCGCTGCTGATCATCGACGGCATCCGCGTCGACAACAGCTCGAACGGCTTCAACATCGGCGTCGGCGGCGCCACCACCAGCCGCCTCGACGACATCAACCCCGAGGACATCGAGTCGATCGAGGTCCTGAAGGGCCCCGCGGCGTCGGCGCTCTACGGCACGGCGGCGTCGAACGGCGTGATCCAGATCACGACGAAGCGCGGCCACGCCGGCGCGACGAGCTGGCGGGCGTACGCCGACTACGGCCAGATGTGGGACCCGACGCAGTACAAGTCGAACTACTTCAACTACGGCACATGGCTGATCGGGTCGAAGAAGGACAGCCTCTTCGCCAGCGCGAGCGGCCGCCCGGCCAACTGCAACATCGCCTACGTGACCGCCGGCTACTGCCGCCAGGACTCGACGTTCACCTTCAACCCGATCCTGCACAACAAGCCGATGCAGACGGGGAACACGGTGGACTACGGCCTGAGCGCGGCGGGCGGCGCCGACGCCGCGCAGTACTACATCGCCGGCGACGCGCAGCGCGTGCAGGGCATCGTCGGTCCCAGCCAGACGCACAACTACAACCTGCGGGCGAACATCAACGCGACGCTGCGCCAGAACCTGAACGCGCAGATCACGACGAACTACATCGACCGCTACATCCGCCTGCCGTACAACGACAACAACATCTACGGCATCGTGCCCGCGGGCACGCTCGGCAAGGCGTTCGACTGCGCGCCGGGGATGACCGGCGGCACGGCGCGCTGGTGCGGCGCGGACACGCTGAGCCACGGCTACTACCAGTACCCGCCGTCGAACTACTTCTTCATGAAGAACGCGCAGTCGGCGCGGCGCTTCGTCGGCGGCGCGAACGTCACCTGGCAGCCGCTCTCCTGGTTGACGGGCGTCGGCCAGGCCGGCCTGGACCTGAACAACGAGCTGGATCAGAACGTCACGCCGGCCAACCAGATCAGCCTCCCGAACCTCCCGAGCACCCTCTATCAGGGCTCGGTGACGGAGTATCGCCGCGAGCTGCCGACGTACAGCGCGAACGGCAGCTTCACCGCCACGCACGGCTTCAGCTTCCTCGGCGGGATGCAGACGTCGACCTCGCTCGGCGCGCAGTACCTCAATGAGCAGAGCCACTACACGTTCGGCTACGGGCGCCAGCTCATCGCCGGCGTGAACTCGCTGGCCGGCGCGACGACCGGCTTCGCCGTCGGCGAGAACAACCAGACCATCATCACGGTCGGCGGCTACGGGCGCGAGCAGCTCTCGTGGAACGACCGGCTGTTCATCACGCCGTCGATCCGCGCGGACGAGAACAGCGCGTTCGGCTCGAACTTCAAGCTCGCGTGGTACCCGTCGGTGAGCGCGTCCTGGGTCGTGTCCGAGGAGCCGGCGTTCAAGGACATCCCGGTCCTGAACGGCGCCTGGCTCAGCTCCCTGCGCCTCCGCGGCGCGTTCGGCGAGTCGGGGCAGCGCCCGGGCTTCCGGCAGGCGGACACCTATCTCGCGGCGCAGGCGGTCTCGGTCGGGCAGTCCGACATCGCCGGCGTGTACGTCGGCGGCACCGGCAACCCGAACCTGAAGCCGGAGATCTCGGCGGAGACGGAGGCCGGGTTCGATGCCAGCTTCCTCGACAACCGCGTCGGCCTCGTCTACACGTACTACCACAAGAACACGCGCGACGCGCTCATCGCGCGCACGCTGCCGCCCTCCGAGGGCGTGAGCACCAGCCAGTTCATCAACGTCGGCAAGGTCACGAACTCGGGGAACGAGCTGCAGCTCAACGTGACGGCGCTCGACCGCGCGAGCACGAAGCTCGACCTCACCATCGCCGGCTCCACGAACAGCAACAAGCTCCTCGCCCTCGGCAGCTTCCAGGGCGCGGCGCTGCCGACGATCGTGTTCAACAACGGCGAGCAGCGCCACGAGCAGGGCTACGCGCTCGGATCGTTCTTCCAGCGCAAGTACACCTACACCGACGCGAACCACGACGGCATGATCTCGAAGAGCGAGGTCACCCTCGGCGACACGTCGTCGAAGGCGGAGTACATCGGCTCGCCCTTCCCCACGCGCTCGCTCTCCATCACGCCGACGCTGACGCTCTTCAGGAGCCTCCGCCTGTCCGGCCTGTTCGACTACCGCGGCGGGTTCTACGTCTACAACAACACCGAGGAGTTCCGCTGCTCGTCGTCGTTCTCCATCTGCCAGGAGGCGAACGATCCGCACGCGTCGCTGGCGGACCAGGCGGCGGTCGTCGGCGTGAACTCCTACGGCACGAGCTACGGGTTCATCCAGCAGGGCGACTTCTGGAAGCTCCGTGAGGCGTCGGTCACGTACAACCTGCCCACGTCGCTGCTGAACCGGACGGGGACGAAGTCGCTCGGGATCACGCTCGCCGGGCACAACCTCGGCACGTGGACCAAGTACAAGGGCTACGACCCGGAGCTGAACGCCTCGACGGCGACCAGCGGCTTCACGCAGTTCGACTTCCTCACCCAGCCGCCGGTGCGCACGTGGACGCTGCGCGTCGACGTCGGCTTCTGAGCCCCAATACCAGCGAATGAGTGAAACTCTGATGCACAGGATTCCGGACCACCTGAGGCGTGCGCTCGCGCGCGCGGCGCGGCCCGCCGTCACCGCGGTGGCGGCCGGCGCGCTGGCGCTCGCGGCGACGGCGTGCAACCTCGACAAGGTGCTGAAGGTGAAGGACCAGGACGTCACCACGCTCCCGCAGGTGACGAACGCCTCCGGCCTGCCGACGCTCTACGGTGGCGGCCTGGCGGACTTCCAGCAGGCGCTCACGGGCGTCGACGCCTCGATCACGCTCCCCGGCCTGCTCACCGACGAGCTGCGCGACATCGACACCTTCCCGACGCGCATCGAGGTGGACCGTCGCGACATCCACCCGACGACGAACACCACGGTGCAGGCCTGGTACCGGCAGATGCACCGGTCGCGGACCTCGCTCGAGCGCGCGATGAACGCGTACGAGCAGTTCGCGCCGACGGCGCAGAACCTCGCCGAGCTGCACGCGCTCGACGGGTTCCAGTACGTGATGTTCGCCGAGGACTTCTGCAACGGCGTCGCCTACAGCAGCTTCGACCTCGCCACCTCGAAGGAGGTGCTCGGCGGGCCGAACACGGGCGCGCAGTCGCTGGGACGGGCGATCGCGCAGTTCGACTCGGCGCTGGCCATCGCCGACAGCGGCAAGACGGACTGGTTCCTCGCCGAGGTCGGGAAGGCACGCGCGCAGCTCGATTCCGGCGACTACGCCGGCGCGGCGGCGACCGTCGCCGACGTCCCGGTGACCTTCCAGTACATGGTCTATCACTCGCTCAACTCGGGGAGCGAGAACAACGGCGTGTACATCAACGCCGGGACGCCGAGCCGGCGGTACGCGGTGGCGGAGCAGGACGGCACGAACGGCCTCCCCTACCTCTCCGAGGGTCAGGACTCGAGCAGCAAGACCAACCCGACCCGCAGCGGCGATCCGCGCGTGCGCTGGTACAGGCTCTCGCGCGGCCAGGACGGCCTGTCGACGGCGTACTACCAGCTCAAGTACCCGGAGTACACGAGCCCCGTGGTCCTCGCCGACGGCATCGAGGCGCAGCTGATCATCGCCGAGGCGCAGCTCGAGGCGGGCGATCCGACGTGGATCACGACGCTGAACAAGCTGCGGTCGAACGCCGAGATCCTCGGTCGTCCGCCGTACACGCCGCCGACCTTCCCGGTGGCGCAGCCGCTGCCGCCGCTCGTCGATCCGGGCACGCCCGCCGCGCAGCAGGACCTGCTCTTCCACGAGCGCGCGTTCTGGCTGTACCTCTCGGGCCACCGGCTCGGCGACATGCGCCGCCTCGTCTTCCAGTACGGGCGCAACCCGGAGACGGTCTTCCCGACGGGTCCGACGTACGAGGGCGCCGCGGGTGGCACGATGGGCACGGACGTGAACTTCCCGGTGCCGATCGACGAGCAGAACAACCCGAAGGCGCCGACGTGCACGGATCGTGACGCGAGCTTCTTCGGAAAGCAGTAGCAAGGGCAGTAAGAGCAAGAGCAGGAAATGGGAGATAGTGGGAAGCCCGCCGGCGTCTGCGACGCCGGCGGGCTTCTTTCTTGACCACTACCGACTAGTTCCTAACGAACTAGATCAATGCTCTACGCCTTCCTGGACGCCTCCGGCTTCGCCTCTTTCGGAAAGAGCGGCTCGCCCTTCTTCACCCGCCATCCCGTGACATCCAGCCCGCTCAGCGCCTCGAAGCGCTGGTCGCTCACGGTGCCGGCGCCGCCGAGCTGCTCCCACAGCTCCTGCGCCTTGTTGGGCACGAACGGCGCGAGGTAGACTGCCTGACGAGCGAGCTGGCGGATGAGCGTGGCCAGCGTCTCGTGCAGCGCGTCGGCCTGCGCCGGATCCTTGGCGAGCTTCCACGGCGCCTGCCGGTCGACGTACTCGTTCCCGCGCGCGACGGTGAGGAAGACGTGGCGCAGCCCCTCCTGGAGCAGGTAGCCGCGCGAGCCGTCCATCGCCGAGTGGTAGCCGGCGTAATCCAGCTCGTCGGCCGCGTCCACCTGGTTGCGTGGCCCGCCCGGCACCACACCGCCGCAGTAGCGCTCGACCATGGAGATCGTGCGACTGGCGAGGTTCCCCAGCGCGTTCGCGAGGTCGGCGTTGTAGCGGTCCTCGAAGCGTTCCCAGGAGAAGCTCCCGTCGCCGTCGAAGGGGACCTCGCGGAGCAGGAAGTAGCGGAAGGCGTCGGGGCCGAAGCGGTCGATCGCCTCGCCCAGCTCGAGCTTCACCCCCGCGCTCTTGCTGAACCGCTCGCCGCCGAGCGAGATGAAGCCGTGCGCCCAGACCTCCTCGGGGAGCGCGATCTCCGCCGCGTGGAGCATCGCCGGCCACACCACGCAGTGCAGGCGCGTGATGTCCTTGCCGATGACGTGGAGGTTCGCCGGCCACAGCGCCTCGTAGCCCGCGTCCGGGAAGCCGGTGGCGGTGAGGTAGTTCGGCAGCGCGTCGAACCAGACCCACGTCCCCTGCTCCTCGCCGCCGGTGGAGGCGAGGGGGAAGGGGATCGCCCAGGCGAGGCGCGAGCGCGTGACGGAGATGTCCTCCAGCCCCTGCTCGAGCAGGCCGAGGATCTCGTTGCGCCGCGTCTCCGGGCGGAGGAACTGGGGGCGCTCGGCGAAGAGGCGCTTCAGGAAGGGCTCGTACTTCGTCAGGCGGAAGAACCAGTTCCGCTCCTGCGTCCACTGCAGCTCGCGCGTCGGGTGCAGCACGCACTTCCCGTCCACGATCTCGTTCTCGCGCTTGAACACCTCACAGCCCACGCAGTACCACCCCTCGTACGTCTGCTCGTAGAAGTCGTCGGGGTTCTTCTGGTGGATGCGCTCGATGAGCGCGCGCACGCCGCGCTTGTGGGCGGGGTTCGTCGTGCGGATGAACTGGTCGTTGGAGATGGAGAGGCGCGCCCACATCGCCTCGAAGCGCGCGGCGATCTGGTCGACGAACGCCTGCGGCGAGATGCCGCGCTCGGCGGCGGCCTGGGCGACCTTCTGCCCGTGCTCGTCCATGCCGATGAGGAAGTGCACGGCGTCGCCGCGCAGCCGGTGATAACGGGCGATGGCGTCGGCGCCGATCTTCTCGAGGGCGTGGCCCAGGTGCGGATCGCCATTGGCGTAGTCGATGGCGGTCGTGAGGAAGAACTTGCTCACCTGCGGTCAGCCTCCGTTGCCGTTGCCGTTCGAGTCGGTCGCCGGGCGCGCGCCGGACTGTCCATCGGGCGCGCCCTTCGCGCCGCCGGAGCGGTTGCGACGTCCGCCGCGGCGCCCGCGACGACGGTGCGGCTTCTTCGGCGCGTCGTCGTCGGCCGATTCGGCGGGGGCGGCCGACGTCGCGGCCGGGCCGGGCTCCACGTCCGCGGTGTACACCGGCACGTCCGGCGCATCGTCGTCCGCGGCATCGTCACGGTCCGCGCGGCCGCCGGAGGCGGGAGCCGAGGGCTCGATCGCCGGCGGCAGCGGCGTGCCGGCGCGCTCGAGCTCCGCGCGCAGCTCGGCGAGCGGCACGACGCGGATCTCGCCCTCGACGGAGCGCAGCGTCACCCGCTCGCGGAAGATGTCGTTGGAGAGGACCTTCTCCTCGCCGCGCGCCGTGACGAGCGTCTTCCCCTCCTTGGGGAAGCGCCGCCGCTGCTGGACGTAGAACTCGTGCTCGTAGCGCAGGCAGCACATGAGCCGCCCGCAGGCGCCGGAGATCTGCGACGGGTTGAGCGACAGCCGCTGGTCCTTGGCGACGCCGAGGTTCACCGGGCGCAGCTCCGGGAGCCACGACGCCGAACAGTACTGACGCCCGCAGCGACCCACGCCGTCGAGCCGCTTGGCCTCGTCGCGCACGCCGATCTGCTTCAGCTCGATGCGCGTGCGGAACATGGCCGCCAGCTCGCGCACGAGGTTGCGGAAGTCGACGCGCTTGTCCGCGGTGAAGTAGATCGTGAGCTTCTTCCGGTCCCACTGCCACTCGGCGTCGGACAGCTTCATGACGAGCTGGTTCGCCCTGACGCGGTCCATGGCCTTCCGGCGGGCGTCGTCGTCCTGGGCGCGCAACTCCTGCCAGCGGCGGACGTCGTCGGGTGTCGCGAGACGGCGCGCCTTGCGGCTGGGAAGCGCCTGGCCGTATCCGTGGGCGGTGCCGGCGTTGCGCTTGATCGCGGCCTCGCCGCACGCGTGGACGTGGCCGAGATCCTCCCCGCGGTCGGCCTCGACGATCACCGCCGCCTTGAGCGGCGGCGGCTCGTCGGGGTCCCAGAGGAAGAAGTCCTTCCGGTTGCCCTTGAAGGCGACCTCGATGAGCTGCGGGGCCATGCTACTCGATGTACTGGCCGAGGCGCAGGAACTTCTCGCGCCGCCGGCGGACGAGCTTGTCCGGCTTGTAGCGCCGGAGCTCGTCGAGATGCTTGCAGAGGGCGTCCTGCACCGACTTGGCCGTGGCCTCGTGGCTGGCGTGCGCGCCGCCGAGCGGCTCGGGGACGATCTCGTCGATGATGCGCAGCTCGAACAGGTCGGGCGCCGTGATCTTCAGCGCCGACGCCGCCTTCTCGCGCATCTCCGGGCTCTTGCCGTCCTTCCAGAGGATCGCCGCGCACCCCTCGACGGTGATGACCGAGTAGACGGAGTTCTCGAGCATGAGCACCCGGTCGGCGACGCCGAGGGCGAGCGCGCCCCCCGAGCCCCCCTCGCCGATCACCGTCGCGATGATCGGCACCTCGAGGCGGCTCATCTCGAGCAGGTTCCGCGCGATCGCCTCGGACTGGCCGCGCTCCTCGGCGCCGAGCCCCGCCCACGCGCCGGGCGTGTCGATGAAGGTGATCACCGGCACGTGGAACTTCTCGGCGAGCTTCATGAGCCGGAGCGCCTTGCGATAGCCCTCCGGGTGCGGCATGCCGAAGTTGCGCTTCAGGTTCTCCTTCGTGTCGCGGCCGCGCTGATGGCCGATGACCATCACCGTCTCGCCGTCGAGCCGCGCCCAGCCGCCGAGGATGGCGGCATCGTCGCGGAACGCGCGGTCGCCGTGCAGCTCGATGAAGTCGGTGAAGCAGAGGCGGACGTAGTCCTCCGACATCGGCCGCTTGTTGCTGCGCGCCACCTGCACGCGCTGGAGCGGCGTGAGGTTGCGATAGATCTCCTCGCGCAGCTCCTGCAGCTTCTTCTCGAGCGGGGCGATCTCCTCGCTCACGTTGAGCTGCCGATCGCCCGCCAGGCGCTTCAGCTCGTCGATCTGCTTCTCCAGCTCGACGATCGGTCGCTCGAAGTCCAGCGTCGCAGTGGCCATTCGACGGTCGTTATGCTCCTCGGACCAGGCGGACGCGCTCGGTGCCGAGCAGCATCCGCAAATCATTGAGCGCCGACTGGCTCGCCGCCAGTTTCAACGTGCGCGAGCGCAGCCGCGCCTGTGTGCCGTTTCCATCGCTCCACCGCACCTCGAGCGGGGGCGCGCTCGCGTTCGGGGCCGCATGGGTCTCCACCACCGCCCGCACGTCCTCCATCACCCCGGGCGTCAGCTCCTCCCCGAGCTTCAGGTCGAGCGAGATGGCCACCTGCCCGGTGAGCCGCAGCTCGATGAACGGGGTGACCGACTCGACGATGAACGTCGGGTTGTCGGCGTCCTGGTCGCGGCGCGAGTAGCCCCCCTTCAACAGCACCGGAACGTCGGTGCGGATCCGGTCGGCCAGCAGCGCCCACGCCTCGGGGAACACCAACACCTCGGAAGATCCCGAAAAATCCTCGACTGTCAACCTGGCGAACTCGGCCCCCGATCGCTTGCTGATCTGTCGCCGGACCGCCGTGACCACGCAGCCGAGGGCGATCTGCTGCTCCGTCCACTTCCCGAGCTGGGACACGGTGTGGGTGGCGAACAGCTCGCACTCGAGGCGGAAGGGCTCGAGGGGGTGCCCCGAGATGTAGAAGCCGAGGATCTCCTTCTCCCGCGTCAGCCGCTCGGACTCGGGCATCGGGGCAAGGTTCGGGAGGACGTGCTTCACCAGCGCGCCCCGGTCCGAGTCCTCGGAGCCCCCGAAGAGCGACACCTGCCCCGCCGCCCGCTCCTGCTGCTTGAGCGACGCCTCCTGGAGGGCGCTGTCGAGCACCGCCAGGTACTGGGCGCGGTGCCCGCCGAGCGCGTCTACCGCGCCCGAGCAGATGAGCGCCTCGAAGACGCGCTTGTTGCAGAGGCGCAGGTCCACCCGCTCGCAGAGCTCGAAGAGGGAGGTGAAGGGCCCCTTCTCCCGGCGCGCGCCGAGGATCGAGTCGATCGCCGACCGGCCCGCGTTGCGGATCGCGCCGAGGCCGAAGCGGATCTTCTTCTCCCCGACGACGGTGAACTTGTACCCCGACTCGTTCACGTCGGGCGGCAGGACCTCGATCCCGAGCTCGCGCGCCTCGTTGATGAACTTCACGACGCTGTCCGTGTCGCCGATCGACGACGACAGGATCGCCGCCATGAACTCGGCGGGGTAATGCGCCTTGAGCCACGCCGTCTGGTACGAGACGACGGAGTAGGCCACCGCGTGCGACTTGTTGAAGCCGTAGCGGCCGAAGGTCTCGATCTGGCCGGCCAGCTCC
>CAMLIT010000013.1 GCA_946480295.1 uncultured Gemmatimonadota bacterium | reverse complement strand
AGCTCCTGCCGGTAGCGGTTCACGGTCATGCGGTCGTCGAGCAGCGTCATGAAGTCCACGCTGCCCACGCGGTACGACGAGAGTGCCGACGCGACCGCCGCTTCCGCCTGTGGCAGCACCGTCGTGCGGTAGAGCCGGGCGAGGTCGCGGGCCCGCACGAGGTTCGCGTACGCCTCGCCGATCTTCCCGCGCGTGTCCGCGCGCATCGCGGCGAGATCCGCTTCCGCCATCCGCTTCATGGCGCCGGCCTCGTCGCGCATGCGGAGCTGCCGGTCGCGGGCGAAGATCGGGATCGACGCGCCCACCATGAGGCTCCCCATCCGCTCCGTGCCGCCCATGTCGCCGCCCCGCTGCGCGTACTGCGCGCCGACCTGGAGGTCGGGCCAGATCTCCCGGCGCGCGAGCCGCGCCGACGCGTCCGCCGCGCGGACCTCGTCCACCCCCGCGCGGATCATCGGCCGTCCCGCGGCGGCCACGGAGTCCAGCCACGCCCGCGACGGGAGCGAATCCGGGAAGAGGGGGAGCGCCACGGCGCCGATCCCCGTGTCCGCCGCACGGTCGAGCATGGCGTCGAGTCGCGCGACCATCGTCTGCCGCATCGCCTGCATGCGCAGGGTGTCCTCGGCCATCCTCGCGACCTCGACCTGTGCCCGGAGCACGTCCGCCTGACGCCCCTGCCCGACGCGGTACATCGCCTCGGCGGTCCTCTCGACGTCCCGCAGCAGCCGCAGCGTCTCGCGCGAGACGTCGAGCTGCCGATCGGCGGCGTAGAGGTCGTAGAAGGCCATCGCCGCCTGTGCGCGAAGCTCCCAGCGCACATCCTCGGCGCGGTCCGTCGTCGCCGCCGCCGAGGCGTCCGCGGCGCGGCCGGCGAGCGCCAGCTTGCCGCCTAACGGCAGCATCTGCATGAGCTGGAGCTGCGCCATGCCCACCGTCGCCATCGGGGCGAGGCCGGGGAGCGAGTAGTTCATGAAGCCGAGCTGGAGCTGCGGGTCCGGTGGACGCCTCGCCCCGGGCACGCGGGCGCGCGCCGCCTGCGCCTCCGCGCGCGCCGCGGCGATGCGGGGATTCGCGTGCTCGACCTCGCGATACAGGTCGCCCAGCCGCAGCGGCGTCGTGGCCGCCGCAGCCGCGGCCGGCGACTGCGCGCGTGCCCCCGCCGTCGGCGGCAGCACGCCCAGGGCGCCGAGCGCCCCGAGGGCGATGAATGCCGCGGCGCGGCGCGCCGCCTGACGAGCGGACGTGCGACGAACGATTCGTCGTTGCATCTCGTGCATTGTCGGTGAAGCCTCCACGAAGGCGCCGCGGCGCGGCGCGCAGGTCACTCCGCTCGACTCGTCGCGACCGGCGACGAGGAGCGCACCACGGGTGGGAGGCTACGCCCGCGGTGGCGGGAGCTCGGGCGCGTAGGTCGGCCCGAGGGGCAGCGCGGCGGCGCGCGCCGCGACGATGTTCGTCGGGGACGACGATGCGGCCGCGACGAGCGCGCTGGTCGGGACGGCGATCGCGATCGCGCAGGCGCTCATGGACACACAGCCGCCCGGCGTCCACGGCATGTCACAGCTGCCGCCCACGTCGCAGGTGCCGGCGGGCGTGCCGGGGACGCCGGCCGACGCGCCGACGGACGGAGCCGCCGTCGCGATCGCGTGCCGCATGCCGTGATGTCCCTGGTGCGCCGCGTGGGCCGGCGCCGCGCCGTGGCCACGCATCGGGCACATCGTGCCGCTCCCCAGCAGCGAGAGCTGGAGGAGCAGCGCGCTGGAGAGCGCGGCGGCGATGCGACGGAAGCGAGGGACGGGACGCATGAGTGACGCGGGCACACCCGCTGCCCTGAGTGTACCCGCGCCGACGGCGAGCGGTGTCGGGAGGTGGAGGCTCCTGCGTCCGACTTTCCCCGATCCGCCTACCCCGCCGCCCCGCCCTCGCCCCCGCTCAGTGCGTGATCGCGAACAGCCAGGCGGCGAGCTGCGGCCCGCGCGGGCCGAAGCGTCCGCCGCGCGCCGGCTGCGCGCCGGCGGGAGGCGGCCCGAACTCCGGCGTGAACACGTAGGCGACGTGCGTCTTCGGGTTCACCGTGATCGTGCGCGCGCCGCGCATCGTCGGCACCGCGGCCACGGTGGTGTACCGGTCCGGCGTGTCCTCGTGCACCACCGTCACGTTCCCCGCCGCGCCGCTCGGGACATAGATCAGCTTCTGCCCCGGGTCGAAGGCGATGCCGTCGACGCCGGCGCCGTTGGCGATCCGCGCCACGACGCGGCCCGTCGCCGCGTCCAGCACCAGCGATGTGTCACTGCACCCCACGAAGATGCGGTTCGCCTCGCGGTCCATGGCGATCCCCGTCGGTCCCTCGCACGGCGCCACCGACCACGAGTTCACGACCTTCCACGTATGGTCGTCGACGACGTCCACCGCGTGCTGGTCTTCCTGGTTGATGAAGATCCGCCCCTTGCCGTCGCTCGCGCCCCCTTCGGGCGCGGCGCCCGTCGTCGTGATCTTCCCGACCACGTCGCCGCTCGCCGCGTCGATGACCACCGCCGTGCCGTTCGGCCGGCTGTGGTCGATGGTGAGCACGCGGTTGGTCGCGTCGTCGTACATGAAGCCGTCGAGCCCCGAGGCGCCGGCGTGGATCTGCTTCAGCACCGCCAGCGTGGCGAGGTCGAACATCGTCGACGTCGAGTCGCCGCCGTTCGTCGTGAAGCCGTGGTTCGTGGCGTTCACGATCAGCGCGCCGTGCGTCCGCGGCGTGTTCGCGATGTCGCCGACCACCTTCCCGGTTGCGCCGTCCACGACCTGGATGTGCGTGCCCCGCGAGACGAAGACGCGGTCGCGCGCCGTGTCCACGGAGAGGTAGTCGAAGAAGCCCTCGCCGCCGATGTCGTAGCGATGGACGGTGAAGGATTGCGCGCGCGAGACGGCGGGCAGGGCGAGCGCGCACAGGCCGGCGAGCATCGCCGCGGTGGTGACGCGAGTCATGGTGGCCTCGATCGGGGAGTCTGGGGAAGCGCCGCGATAGTATACCGCCGGGCGGTCAGGTCCGCATCACGGCGCCGGCGACGCGTAGCGCGTCGCCGGCGTTCGGCGGCATCACTCCGGCAGCAGCGCCGCGTTCGGGTCCACCCGCGTCGCCCGACGCGCCGACGGCACGCACGCCAGCGCGGCCGCGAGCAGCACCACCCCCACGGCCGCGACGAGGGTCGCCGGGTCGTTCGCGCTCACGCCGTAGAGCAGGCTTCGCAGCAGCCGTCCGCCGATCGACACCGCCGTCAATCCTGCCAGCGCTCCGAGACCGATCGGTCCCAGGGCCTGCGACGCGATCAGCCCCCGAATGGCCCTCGCCGGCGCGCCGAGCGCGATCCGGATCGCCAGCTCCTTCTTCCTCTGCGCCAGGCTGTTGGCGACGAGCGCGTACACGCCGATCGCCGCGAGCAACAGCGCCAGCCCGGCGAAGATCATGAGCAGCGTGAACTGATACCGCTGGGGCGCCGTCGCCGACGCGCGCAGCGCGCCGAGGGGCTGGATCTCCTGGATGGGCGCGTTCGGCGCCAGCTTCCAGATCGCCGCACGCAATGGCCCCGCGACGGCATCGAGCGGCAGCGCCGTCCGCAGCACGAGCGAGACGGCGGGCGGGTCCCAGTTCCAGTAGGGCTGATACACGACCGCCGGCGCCGCCGACGTCAGCGCGCCGTCGAGCGCGTCGGCGGCCACGCCGATGATCGTCGGCACCAGCCCGTTGAACGCGATCTCCTGCCCAACGAGCGTACGTGGGTCGCGGTCCGGCCAGATGCGCCGCGCCGTGGCGGCGGAGATGATCACCACCTGGTGCATGCGCGCCTCGTCATCGCGGCTGCGGGGAGGCCATCCCGCGGGCCGGTCGCTCTCGCGGAAATTCCGCCCCGCGATCAGCGGGATCTGCATGGCCGCGAAGTACTCCCCACCCACGAAGCGCACGTTCACGGTCGGCTGCTCGGCCCGTGGATACTCCTTTCCCGGCACACCCGCCCCGTCGATCCACGTCTCGCCCCGCAGCGGGAGATGCGACGTCAGCCCCACCGCGCGCACGCCCGGAATCGCCGTCACGGCGGTCGTGAGCTGCTGCAGGATGCGGTCGCGCTGCACCTCGTCGTAGCTCGAGATGACGACCCGCGCCTCGACGGCGTGCTCGGTCGAGAAGCCCGCGGGCCTCGTCATCAGCCGGTAGAGGCTGAATCCCAGCAGCCCGGCCACCGCGATCAGCACCGTCGTGAGCGCCGCCTGCAGCCCGATCAGCCCCTGCCGCGAACGCACGCTCGCTGGCCCGGCGGTCGCCGCCCGGCCACCGCCCTTCAGCGAATCCTGCGGATCGCTGCGCCCGACGCGCAGCGCGGGCACGAGCCCGGTCAGCAATCCCGCGGCCGCCGAGAGCAGGAGAGCGGCGAGCAGGACCCGCCAATCCACGTGCACCTGGTCCAGCCGCGGGATGTCGCGCGGCGCGAGCGCGAGCAGGCCGCGCAGCCCGAAGCCGGCGGCGGCCATCCCGAGCACGCCGCCCACCAATCCGAGAGCGAGCCCCTCGCGCAGTACCTGGCGCGCCAGTTGGCCCGGCTCGGCGCCGAGCGCGATGCGGATCGCCCAGTCCCGCTGGCGGTCGACGACGCGGCTCACCCACAATCCGCCCAGGTTGACGCTGATGATGAGCAGCAGCGCACCCACCGCGCCGAGCAGCAGCCAGAGTCCCCGTCTCGAGTGTTGCGTGGCGTAGTCGAGCACCGGCGTGACCTGCGCCTGCAGCGTCATGCCCGGCGCCCTGTCCGGTGCGTCGGCCGCCAGGTTGGCCAGGATCACGTCGAGCTGCGCTACCGCCTGGCGCACCGTGACGCCGGGCTTCAGCCGTCCGATCACCGTGAAGTTGAAGTTCGACCAGACCCGCTGCAGGTCCCCGCCGAAACGCGGCCCGAACGCGAAGGGGACGAAGAACGCGGTGGTCTGTCCCGCGGTCATCGGTCCCAGCTCGCTCCCGCCGATGCGCGCGTCGGCTGGCAGCACCCCGATGATGCGCGCTGCGCGTCCCGGCGCGCCCACCATGCGCCCGATCACCCGGGGATCGGCGGCGAACGCCGATCGCCACAGCGCATCGGTGATGACCATCGGACGACTGCTGTCGGCGGCGTCCGCCGGCACGAAGAAGCGCCCCAGCTCCGGCTTCGCCCCGAGCACCTCGAAGAAGTTCGGCGTCACCCGCACGCCGTCGAGCACGCGCGGCTCGCCCTGTCCGACCAGCGTGAACGACGCGCTCTGCATCGCCGCCATCGCCTGGAAGTCGCTGGCCTGCGCGCGCCAGGCGAGGATCGCCGATGGCGTATCGAAGAACTCGAAATTCGGCGATGCCTGTGCGAGCTGCGGCGAGCGCTCGCCGACCAGCACCAGTTGCTGCGGATCGCGGAATGGCAGCGGCCGCAGGAGCACCCCGTTCACGACCGAGAGGATGGCCGCGGTGGCCGCGACCCCGACCGCGAGCATCACCGTGACGAGGACGTGAAAGGCGGAAATCCGGCGCAAGTGTCGCATGCGTCCCACTCCTGTATCCGGTGTGTCAGCTCTCGATCGGCAGCCGCAGTCGCGCGACGCACCCCCTCCCGTCGCGCCGGTTCTCCAGCTCGACGACGCCGCCGTGTGCCTCGGCGATCTGCCGGCACAGCACGAGCCCGATCCCCGATCCCTGCGGCTTCGTCGTGAAGAACGGCACGAACAGGTTCGCGCTCGGCGGCAGCCCCGGCCCCTCGTCCTCCACCGCCACCGTGATCCTGCCGTCCACCCGCTCCCACCCCACCGTCACGCCGCCGCCCGCCTCCAGCGACGCGTCGGCCGCGTTGCACACGAGATTGATCAGCAGCTGGTCGAGCTGATCGCCGTCGGCGCAGATCGTCGTCGCCGGCCCCTCGCGCACCTGCACCGGCAGCCGCGTCTCGAGGCGGGCGACGCGATGCACCCACGTCGCGACATCGAGCGGGACGCGCGTCGGCTGCGGCAGGCGCGCCAGGCGAGCGTAGGCCGACATGAAGCGCACGAGCGCCTCGGCGCGCCCGCCGATCACCTCGAGCCCGCGACGCATGTCCTCGCGTGCCTCGTCAGGCATGGACGCCCGCGCCGCCACGTCCTGGAGGGTGTCGGCGAGCGACCGGATCGGCGCGAGCGAGTTGTTGATCTCGTGACTGAGCACGCGCACGAGGCGGCGCCACGCCTGCAGCTCCTCCTCGCGCACCACCCTGGTGACGTCGGCGAGGACGAGCAGCGTGTGCGCCCGCCCCTCCTGCCGGAATCGGCCGCGCCGGATCTCCCAGCGGCCACTCCCGCCCGGAAAGGCGACGTCCACCGTGCGCGGCGTGCTCCCCGTCCCCAGCTCGCCGAGCCCGATCTCCTCCGCGGTGCACCCGAGCAGGCGCTCGGCCGGCCGATCGAGCAGGCGCTCCCCCGCGCGGTTCACGAGCCGGAGCCGCCGCTCCTCGTCGAACGCGAAGATGGCGACGTCGATCTCCGCCATCACGGTCTGCAGGAGCGCCGTGGCTTCCATCGCGCCGAGGCGCTGCGTGCGCAGCATCTCCCCGAGCAGATTCAGCTCGCTGAAGACCAGGCCGAGCGCGTCGTCGCGCTCGGCGCCGCGCGCGCGGATCGAGAAATCGCCCTCGCGCAGGGCCGCGAGCATGTTCGCCAGCGTCTGCAAGGGCCTGACGACGCGCTCGCGGAGGACGAGGATGGCGAGGAGCGAGGCGAGCACCACGGCGACGCCGACCGCCCACCGCACCCCCGGCGCGTAGCTTCCCCGCCAGAGGAGGATGAGCGTGGCCAGCACACCCGGCAGGGCGACGAGCAGCGCGAGGCGCAGGATGGCCCGCTCGTGCGCCGCCGGCGCGTCCGCGCCCTCGACCGACCGGGGATCCGGCGCCATGCGTCAGAGTCCGTACGCCGCGATGCGGCGATAGAGCGCGCTCCGGGAGAGCCCGAGCGCCTCGGCCGCGTGGGTGACGTTGCCGCCGTGCCGCTCGAGCGCCTTCCGGATCAGCACCTTCTCCACGTCCTCGAGGGGCAGGTCCTCGAGCCGCTGCGCCGCCGTGCCTGACGAGCGCATCGCGAGGTCCGCGGCGCGGATGGCGTCGCCCTGCGAGAGCAGCACGGCGCGCTCGATCGCGTGATCGAGCTCGCGAACGTTCCCGGGCCACGGGTGCTCGAGGAGCGCCTGCATCGCGCCCGCGTCGAAGCCGCCCACCGCCTTGTGGTAGCGCGCGGCGTGGCGGCGGAGGAAGAAGGTCGCGAGCGGCGCGATGTCCTCCCGCCGCTCGCGCAGCGGCGGGAGGTGGATCTCGATCGTGTTGAGCCGGAAGAGCAGGTCCTCGCGGAAGCGCCCCGCCGCCACCACCGCGTGCAGGTCGGCGTTCGTCGCCGAGATCACGCGGACGTCCACGTGCCGCGCCTTCGACGAGCCGACGCGCTCGACGTCGCCCGTCTGCAGCACGCGCAGCAGCTTGGCCTGGAGCGCCAGCGGCACGTTGCCGATCTCGTCGAGGAAGATCGTGCCGCCGTCGGCGAGCTCGAACCGGCCGGTGCGGTCGAGTCGCGCGTCGGTGAAGGCGCCGCGCACGTGGCCGAAGAGCTCACTCTCGAACACCCCCTCGGCGAGCCCGCCCAGGTCCACCGCGATCAGCGAGCGCGAGGCGCGCGGCGACGAGGCGTGCAGCCACTGCGCGACGAGCTCCTTCCCCGTGCCGTGCTCCCCCGTGACGAGGACGTTGGCGTCGGAGGGGCCGACGCGCTCCATCAGCTCGAGCACCGGGCGCATCTTCGGCGACTCGGCGATGAGGCGCGGCAGCGCGTCCCGACGGAGGAGCCGGTTCTCGCTCTCCAGCCGCTGCGCGCGGCGGAGGGCGCGGCCGAGCTCCACCTGGGTGGCGACCACCGACAGCAGGCGCGCATTGTCCCACGGCTTCTCGAGGTAGTCGTGCGCCCCGCAGCGCATCGCCTCGACCGCGCCCTCGACGCTCCCCCAGGCCGTCATCACGATCACCGGGAGCGTCGGCTCGACGCGCTGCAGCTCCGACAGCAGGTCGAGCCCCTCGCGCCCCGAGGTCGTGTCGCGCGTGAAGTTCATGTCGAGGAGCAGCGCGTCGAAGTCCCGCTTCTCGAGCGCGGCGAGCACCGCCGCCGGCGACGTCACCGCCTGCACGTCGTAGCCGTTGGTCTTGAGGAGCAGGCGCAGCGCCTCGCGCACGTCCGGCTGGTCGTCGGCGACGAGGATCTCCGGCGCGGTCATCTGGCCAGCGGCCTCAATCCACGATCCAGCCGTCGCGAAGCTGGATGACGCGGTTGCCGTACCGGGCGTTCTCGTCCGAGTGCGTCACCTGCACGATCGTCGTTCCCGCCGTGTTGAGCTGGCGGAACAGCTCCATGATCTCGCGCCCCTGCGCCGAGTGGAGGTTCCCGGTCGGCTCGTCGGCGAGGATGAGCTTCGGGTTCGCGATGATGGCGCGCGCGACGCCCACGAGCTGCTGCTGTCCGCCCGACAGCTGCGGCGGATACAGGTCCTTCTTCGCCACCATGCCGAAGCGGTCCAGCGTGTCCGCCACGATCGCCTCGCGCTCCGACTTCCGGACGTCGCGGTACGACAGCGGGACGTCGAGGTTCTCGGCGACGGTGAGGTCGTCGATGAGGTGGTACTGCTGGAAGACGAAGCCGATCTGCGCCTTGTTCAGCGCCACGCGCTGCCGGTGCGCGAGCGCGTGGACGGGATGGCCGAGGAAGTGGTACTCCCCCGTCCACGCGCCGTCGAGCATGCCGAGGATGGCGAGGAGGGTGGACTTCCCCGCGCCGGAGGGGCCCATGATGGAGACGAACTCGCCCGGCTGGATGTCCATCGTTATGCGCCGCAGGACGTACGTGCGCCCGGCCGGCGTCTCGAACGCCTTCTCCAGGTTGCGGAGGGAGACGAGCGGGCCGGCGGGGATGGACGGCTCGGCGGATGCGGTGCGCGACCGGGTGCCGAAGAGCATCAGGGCTCCTGTGTTGCCACGCGGCGGAAGAGGGGGCGTGTCATTCCGCCTTCATGGCGGACAGCGGATCGATCCGGGCGGCGCGCCGCGCCGGAAGATAGCTCGCCGCGAGCGCGATCGTCGCGAGGAGCGCGGCGGCGCCGCCGAGGCTCGCCGCGTCGGCCGCGGGAAACCGCGGGAGCACGGCGCCGAGCGCACGGCCCGCCGCCAGCGAGAGCAGCAGCCCGCCCAGGGCGCCCGCGCCGGCCACACGCGCCCCGTCGCGCAGCACCATGCCCCGCACCTGCCGCGGCGAGGCGCCGATGGCGAGCCGCACGCCGATCTCGCGCGTCCGCTGCGCCACCGCGTAGGCGAGCCGGCCGTACAGGCCGATCGCCGAGAGCAGCAGGGCGACCATGCCCAGCGCGGAGAGGACGAGCGCGCCCAGGCGGCTGGGCAGCAGCGACGCCGACGTGTACTCGCGCAGCGTGAGCGGGGCGACGATGGGCAGCGTCGGCGCCGCGGCGACCAGCTCCCGACGCACGGCCGCGGCCACCGTCGACGGATCGCCGTCCACGTGCACGTGCAGCGTGAGCTGCGGCTGCGGGAACTGGGCCTCCGCCACGTACAGGAACGGCGGCGAGGCCGCGTCGAGCCGGTCGAAGAGGTACTTGCCGTCGCGGGCCACGCCGACGATGGTCGCCTCGCGGCCGATGAAGACGCGCCGCCCCACGGCCAGGCGTCCGCCGAGATAGCGCCGCACGAACGCCTCGTTCACGACCACCGCCGTCGCCGCGTCCGCGCGGTCGCGGTCGTCGATCGCGCGGCCGTCCACGATACCGATGCCCATGGTCCGGAAATAGTCGCCCGAGATCCGGTTCACCAGCACCGACGGCGATTCGTCGGGTCGCGGGACGTACCCGGGCACCCGCAGCGCGAAGCCGGCGCCGCCGTCGAATCCGAGCGGGACCTGGCTCGCGAGTGCCGCGTGGCGCACGGCGGGGAGCGCGCGGACGCGCTCGAGCAGCTGCGTCGTCAGGCGCTGCTGCGCGGCGCGGTCCGGGATCCCGGCGAGCGAGAGATCGATGGGAAAGAGCAGCACGTGCTCGGCGTCGCGGAAGCCGGGATCGATCCGCCGCAGCGTGGTCATCGAGCGGACGAAGAGCCCGGCGCAGACGATCGCGGTCACCGCGAACGCCACCTGCGCGACGACGAGCGCCGCGCGCAGCCGTGACTGGCCCGCGCCGGCCGTTCCGCCGGCGCGCAGCGCGGTCACGACGTCGACGCGCGAGGTGCGCAGCGCCGGCAGCAGGGCGAACAGGACGCACGCGCCGAGCGAGACGCCGATCGTGAAGAGGAGGACGCGCACGTCCAGGTGCGGATCGATGACGAGCGGCAGCGTCGTGCCGGGCGTGAGCGCCGCGAGCAGGCTCCGCCCCCACAGCGCCACGCCGACCGCCACCACGCCGCCGGCGGCGGCGAGCAGCGCTCCCTCGATGACGAGCTGCCTGACGAGTCGCGCGCGGCTCGCGCCGAGCGCCGCGCACACCCCGAGCTCGCGCCGGCGCGTTTCGCCGCGGGCGAGCAGCAGGCTGGCCACGTTGGCGCAGACCACGAGCAGCACGAGCCCCGTCACCCCGAGCAGCACGACGAGGAGCGGCCGCATGAGGCGTTCGCCCGGGCCGGCGTCCCAGGCGGTGGCCGTGAGCGCGAGCGGCCGGCCCGGCGGCTCCCGCTCCGCGATGCGCGGCCAGAGCGCCGCCATCTCGGCCCGGACCTGCGCCACGCCGAGGCCCGGCGCGCGCCGCCCGAACACCTGGAACACCCGGTGGTCGCGCGCCACCAGCGCGTCCCGATCGTTGTCGAGGAGCGGGGCCATCGCCATCGGCACCCAGAGGTCGAAGGAGAGGCCGGCGAAGGTTCCGGTGAACGTCGGCGGCGCCACGCCGACGACCGAGCGGTCGCGACCGTTGCGCCGGATGTGCCGCCCCACGACGGCGGGATCGCCGGCGAACCGCCGCTGCCAGAACCCGTAGCCCAGCACCGCGACCGGCGATCCCGCGCCGCCCGCCTCGTCCGCGGGAGCGATCATCCGACCGAGCAGCGGCCGTGCCCCGAGCACGCCGAAGTAGTTGCCGCTCGCGTACACGCCCCACACCGGCTCCGCCGCCGTCGCCGCCTGCGCCGGGTCCTGGAGACCGAAGCGCGTCAGCGCGAACGCCGCCACGCCGCTCAGCGTGCGCGTCGCGTCGCGGAGGTCGACGTACGTCGGATACGAGACGCTCTCCTTGTCCGTGCCGCTCGTCTCCCAGACCAGCGCCAGCTCACCGGGATCGCGGATCGCCGGCACCGGCCGCAGCACCATCTCCTCGATCCAGGAGTACACGATCGTGTTCGCGCCGATGCCGACGCCGAGGCAGAGCACGACGGTCGCGACGAGCGACGGCGTCCGACGCAGCGCGCGGATCGCCTGCATGACCTCCCGCCCCAGCCCCGTGGCACGCATCGTCGATCCTCCGCGGTGGCACCGCCTAACGTGAAGCTTCCGTCGGCCGCGTCTCCTCGACCACGCGCCCGTCGAACAGGTGGATGGAACGGTCCGCGTGCAGCTCGTAGCGCGGGTCGTGCGTCACCATGCAGATCGTCGCGCCCCCCTGGTGCAGCTCGCGCAGCAGCTCCATCACCGCCTCGCCGTTCGTCGAGTCGAGGTTCCCCGTCGGCTCGTCGGCGAGGAGGATGAGGGGATCGCCGGCCACGGCGCGCGCGACCGCGACGCGCTGCTGCTGGCCGCCCGAGAGCTGCGCCGGGTAGTGCTTGATGCGGTGGCTCATCCCCACCCGCTCCAGCGCCTCGGTCACCCGCTGCTTCCGCTCCGCCGCCGACATCCCGCGGTAGGTGAGCGGCAGCTCGACGTTCTCGTACACCGTGAGATCGCCGATCAGGTTGAACGCCTGGAAGATGAACCCGATCTGCCGGTTGCGGATCCGTGCCCGCTCGGCGGCGGTGAGGTTCGCCACCGGCTCGCCGGCGAGCGTGTACTGCCCCTCCGTCGGCGTGTCGAGCAGGCCGAGGATGGAGAGGAGCGTCGTCTTGCCGCACCCCGACGGGCCGGCGATGGCCACGTACTCGCCCGGCTGCACCTCGAGGTGGATGTCCTCCAGCGCGTGCGTCTCCACCTCGTCCGTGTAGAAGACCTTCCTGATGCCCTTGAGCCGGATGAGCGGCTGCTCGGCATCGCTCGGCGAGGCGAAGAGCGGGGACGCCTGGTAGGCGGCGGGATCGGTCATCGTGAGGGTCGAGGGTGGAGGGTGGAGAGGTGAAAGTGCGGGGTCGAGCAGGGGCGGGCCAGGGCCCAGCGGCGAGCGGCCAGGGGGGTGATGCGAGGACGGTCGTCGTTGGTTCTTGGTTCTTGGCGAGCCGCTCGGGAAGCGACGCTTGGCGTCCCGAGGTCCGCCAATAACCAACGACCAATCACGCGGTTCCTCGACCCTCGCCCCTCGCCCCTACTTCAGTCTGATTCTCGAGACATTGTCCCACGTCGACATGTCCGTCAGCACCACCGAGTCGCCGACCGCGAGGCCGTGGAGGACCTCGATCGTGTTCACCGACGCCCGGCCGAACTTCACGTTCACGCGGTGCGCGTAGCCCGTGTTCGCGTCCACCTTGAACAGCCCGACCGTGCCATTCTCCGCGCCGTCGGCGGGGCGCGCCACGTACACCGTGTTCGGCAACCGCTCGATCTCGATCGTCCCGTCGACGCTGAGATCGGAGCGCGTACCGGGGGGCAGCGGGCCATCGAGCGCCACCTCCACCGTCACGGTGCCCTCCTGCGACGACGGGTCCGCGCGCGTCACGTGACCGGGCACGATCCCGTTCCGCGTGTCGATGCTCGCCCGCTCCCCGATGGCGACGTCCTTCGCCTGTGCCTCGGGGACGCGCAGCACCGCCTTGAGCTTCCCCGGCTGCGCCACGCGCGCCAGCTCGAAGCCGGAGTTCACCCACTGCCCCAGCTCGAGCGGCGGGTTGCCCAATGTCTGCAGCACCCCGGCTTCACCGGCCACTACGTGCATCGACGCGACGCGGTTCCGGCTCTCCTGCACGATCGCCTTCAGCCGCGTGATCTGCTCCTCGTCGAGGCTGATCTGGACCGTCGACGCGCGCTTCATGTCGTCGAGCCGCTCCTGTTCCAGCGCCATGCGCGTCTTCAGCTCCCGCGCCACGTCGCGCGCCGCCTCGAGGTCGGACTTCGCGGCGAGCCCCTTCCGGTCGAGCCCCTCCTGCACGGCGATGTCGCGCAGCGCCTTGTTGTAGTCCGTGGTGAGCGACGCGATCGTCGCCTCCTCGGAGATCCGTTGCTGGGTGAGCGACGTGCGCAGGCTGGCGAGCGCGCCCTCGGCCGCCGTCACCGCCTGCTCGGCCTGGAGCGCCTGGAGCTGGACGTCGGGGTTGCTCAGCTCCACGATCACCGTGCCGGGCGTGACCTTGTCGCCGGGGAGCACCGGGAGCTGCTCGATGCGCCCGGCGGTGACGGCGGCGACGATGCGCACGTGCTCGGGGACGAGCGTCCCGGGCGCGTGGACGTCGCGGACCATCTCGCCGCGCTTCACCGTGTCGAACCAGAGCGTGCCGCGCTCGACGGAGGGCGCGGCGGGCTTGAGGCGGCCGATGCCGAGCGAGACGACGACGATCGCCACGAGGCCGGCGCCCCAGGCGAGGTATCGCTTCTTCTTTGACGGCGGGTCGCGCTTGATGTCCAACGGATCCTCGCGTGCGGGCGGGTTCGGGTGGCGTTTGCGGCTGCGTCCGAGGGAAGAGCCGTGCCCGGTGGCGCGCGTCGCCAAGGTGTTGCGGTGTCACGCGTTAGGCGGCGCGGTCGCGCGGCGGAAAGGGGCGAAGTGTCCGCTCGTGGGATTCGGCGTCCCGGAATCGGACAGCGCCGCAGGAGTCTCCAGGCCGACGACGCGAGCTTCGTACGGAGCCACGCCGCGCTGGCGCGCGTTCCTTCTCGCGGTGCGCGACGCACACCCTTCCTGTGACCTGCATGACAGCGACGCCCCGGTCCCACTGGTATCCATCGCCGCCCTTTTTATCAGGATGATGTGATGGCTATCTGGAAGGAACCCACCGCGACCCGCAACGACGTGACGACGCTGGCCCCCGAGCCCGTGCTGACGCGCGAACCCGAGCACCCGGCAGAGCCCGCTCCCGCGCCGGTCCGCCGATCCGCCACGCGCGAGCTGAAGGAGTCAGTGATCGCCGCGGGGATCACGATCACCGGCAAGATCGACGGCGCGGGGCACGTCCGCATCGCCGGCATGTTCGAAGGCGACGTGCACATCAAGGGCGATCTCACGATCGACGCCGGCGCCAAGCTCACCGGAAGCGTCCGCGCCGAATCGGTGACGATCGGCGGCGAGGTCGAAGGCAACATCGAGAGCGCGGCCAGCGTCGAGATCCTCTCGACCGGCGTGCTCAACGGCGATCTCAAGGCGGGTACGCTGACCGTCGCCTCGGGCTCGCGCATGCGCGGGCGCGTCGAGTTCGGCTGGAGCGACGAGGCGCCGGCCAAGGGCACCCTCACGCTGGGGGCGCGCCAGGCCTCGTGAGCACCGTGCGGAAGACGCCGGCCGGCGCGACGCGGACCTGCCCGCACTGCCGGGCGGTGATCCTGCAGAGCACGAGCGTCTGTCCGTCGTGCCGGAAGCACCTGCGATTCGCGCCCGGGATCGGCGGGGGCATCGACGCCCCCGCCTTCTCGCCGCTCCGCGTGGAGGGCACCATCCGCCACGCGGACGCGGGCGACGCGTGGGAGTACGCGGTCGTCGTCTCGATCACGAACGACCGCGGCGAGGAGCTGTCGCGGCAGATCGTCGGGGTGGGAGCGATCCCCCCCGGCGAGTTGCGCCAGTTCAGCGTCGCCGTCGAGGTGTTCACCCCGACGGGAGTCGTGGAGCCGGAAGCGATCGGAAAGCCGAACTGATCTCGCATGCTCGCCGCGAGAGGCGGCGCCGATCGCTCGGCGGGTCAGTACCGGTACCGCACCCCGAGATTGATCGCGCGCCCCTCGAGGGGCGCCCACGCCGGCACCGTCCAGCGTCCGCCCTCGCCGGGCGTCGGCCGCACGAGGGGCTCGAAGGCCGTCTGCCGCACGTCCGTCAGGTTCTCGAGGTCGACGAACGCGGTCGTGCGCCCGAATCGTTTGGCGCCGAGCAGGCCGACCGTCGTGTACGGGCGCGACAGCGTCCGATAGGGATCCTGGTCCAGCGACTGCACGCCGGTGTAGAACACCTCCGCGGCGACGTACGCGCCCGATTCGTCGTCCTCGAGCGCGACGTCGAGCCCGGCCGCCTCCCGCGGCGTGAGGGGCACCTCGCGCGGCAGGCCCGTCTCGGGTGACGGCTCGCGCGTCCGCGTCGCCGCGTAGTAGGCCGTCGCGACGATGGGTTCCGCATTGTAGACGGCGAACAGCTCCCCGCCCCACGTGGCCATCGTCCCCGGCGCGTTGACGAGATCCACTCGGCCCGTGCTGTCCCCGGCCACGGGACGCAATCCGACCGGGCGACGCACGTCGTCCGCGAACAGCGTCCCGTTCACCTGGAGCGGTCCGCGGGTGGCGGTCACGTCGAGCGAGGAGGTCCGCGCGTGCTCCGCCTGGAGCGGCGCCGGGATGCGCACCCGCGACAGCCCGATCGCCTCCGTCTCGTCGTCGAGCGCCATCGGGGCGAACCACCCGGCACCCACCGACGCGCGCACGCTCACCACGGCGCCCGCGTGCACGAGCAGCGACGCGCGCGGGGTGCAGATCGTGCCGAACGCGTTCGAGGCATCGCAGCGGCCGTTCAGGGTGGAGGCGAGCCAGGACACGGGCGTGAACGTGTGCTGGACGAACACGCCGGGCGTCGTCAGCGTCTCGTCGGCGCCCCGCACGTCGCGGTTGGTGTAGCCCTCGCGCTGCCAGACGAGTCCCGCGACGAGGACGTTCCGCGGCGACACGCCGGTGGCCGAGAGCTCGCCGAAGAGCGTCCGCTGGCGTTCGTGCTCGAGGGCGCCGGCGAACAGCCGTTGTCGCACCTGCGCGTTCGCCGCCGCGCGCAGCCCGAGCGACCATGCGTCGGACAGCCGCCAGCGGCCGACGGCGCCGACGTCGCCATGCTGGGTCCGCAGGCTGTCCTGCAGCGACCGGAGCGGCGCGCCATCGAGGCTGCGCGTCGCGCCGCCCCCGCGCGTCTCGTCGAAGGCGCCCGCCGTCACCATGAGCGAGCGGCCCGCGCCGTCGTCGTAGAAGAGCCGCGGCCGCAGCTCCCCCCGGTGGTATCCCGCCACATCGGTCCACAGGTCGCCGTCCGGGTCGGCCGCGCGCTGCCCGTGCACGCCGACGAGCAGCGTGGCGCCGAGCGTCGGCGAGAAGGACCGCGCAGCGAAGCCGAGCACGTCGGCCCCGCCGAGCGACGTGCCATTGACCAGCACCTGCGAGCTGTCCGGCGGACGGCGGGAGATCAGGTCCACGACGCCGCCCAGCGCCGTCGGCCCGTAGAGCGCGGACGCGGCGCCCTTGATCACCTCCGCCTGCCGGAGGTCCAGCGGCGGCGGCTGCACGAGGCCGAAGCCGCTCGCGTGCGTCCCGTAGAGCGGCAGCCCGTCGTTCAGCACCAGCGTGTACCGCCCCGGCAGCGCCTGCACGCGGATCGCCGCCGAGCCGAGCGACGGCGACGTGTTCTGGACGCGCACGCCGCTCATCTCGGTGAACAGCGTCTTCAGGTCGCCGGGACGCATCTCGTTCTTCTCCGTCACGTCGTCGCCGGAGAGCACCTCCACCCGGAGTGGCTCCTCGCTCAGGCGGCGCTCGGTGCGCGTCGACGTCACCACGACGGCGCTCTCCGTCGCCGCCCGTTCGTGGAGTTGCACCGCGATGAGCGTGTCCATGCCGGAGCGGACATCGAGCCGCACGCTGTCGGGCTCGAAGCCGAGGCGCGCGACGACGATCGTGCGGGCACCGCTCGCGAGGTCGAGGGTCGCGGTGCCGGCCGTGTCGCTCACGGCGCCCACGGGGCCCGCGTGCACCATGGCTCCTGATATCGGACCGGAAGCGGAGAGCGCCCGAACCCGGACGGTACCGTGCTCGGTCGCCGTCGCCTGCGCGTTCACGGCGGCAGCGGCGACAGCGCTGGCCATGAGCGTGGCGACGACCATGGCTGACGCCGCACGGCTTCTCGATCTGTCACACATGCCGAAGGAGTGTGCACGTTCCGGGCGAACCTCGCCGCGCTCGAGCCCGCGGACCGCGCGCCCATCCTCCGCGCCGCCGGCATGGTGGATGCCGCTGGGAGCGGCGGCGGGACCACCCGCCGGTCACGAGGAATGACGCGAGGAGGCGCATGCCGGTACGGGAGTTCGCCGACGCCGGTGGACGGCAGTGGCGAGTATGGGAGGTGAGACCGGACTCCATCGAGGCGCCGACTCGGGAGGAGGTGTACCTCGCGAGGATCTTCGAGACCGGCTGGCTCGTCTTCGAGACCGTAGACGCGGACGAGAAGCGCCGGCTCACGCCGATACCGCCGGAGTGGAGCGGCCTCCCGGACGGGCAGCTCGACACCCTGCGCCGCCGCGCGGAGGTCATCCCCCCGCGCAAGCTGCGGCGCCAGCGTGAGGCGCACGGCGAGGCGGCCGCGCGCGAGCAGGAGCGGGCCATCGAGCGCGTCCACCGGCACGCCGACCTCCCCTCCGCCGCGCGCTCGTACCTCTCCGCCGAGGAGCGCCCGGACGTCACCGACCTCGGCGTCGTGCGCACCTTTCGCTACCCGGGCGGCCGGCTCTGGTGCGTCGGCGTGTTCCGCTACCCGGAGAGCGGCGGGCCCCCAGTCCTCCGCTTCACCTCGGCGGCGCGCCACATCGACCTCCGCGACTGGCCCAAGGACTGGGCCGACCGCCGCACCGACCAGCTCGTGGACCTGCTCCGGCGGGCGGCCCCACGCTCCCCCGCACCGGCGCAGCCGGCGGGGTCACCCCGCCGGCGCTGGAACGACCAGACCCCGTGAGGACGCCCCCTGCGGCGACCTCCCGTGCCCTCTCCGCCTGAGCCTGCACGAGCCTTGCACCAGTCGACGGCGTCTCCCGAGGAGCGCTGCGACGTGGCGGTTCGCGAATTCATCGACAGTACGGGACGTCCCTGGAAGGCCTGGGACATCCGGCCGGACGACCTCAACCCCCGGACCAAGGACGAGGACTACCTCGCCCAGCTCTACTACACGGGCTGGATTGTCTTCGAGACGAGGCCGGGCGACGAGAAGCGGCGGGTGTACCCGATCCCCGACGGCTGGAACGAGCTCCCGGACGCCGACCTCGAGGTGCTCCTGCGCAAGGCCGAGGTCGTCCCGCCGCGCAAGCTCGCCGAGCACCGGGAGGCGAAAGGGGCCGCGGCGGTGGAGGCGATGGATCGCACGCGCGAGATCATCGAGCAGGCGGCCGAGGAGCCCGAGCGGGCGAGCGAGGTCGCGCGCGTGGCCACGCCCGACGTCACGGACCTCAACGTCGTGCGCAGCTTCCGCTATCCGGGCGGGCGTCTCTGGACGACCTGTGTGATCACGCATCCGGAGGAAGGCGGCCCGCCGGTGCTGCGCTTCACCGCCGGCGCACGTCACATCGACATGCTGAAGTGGCCGAAGGACTGGGCGGACTATCCGGACGAGGACCTCATCGCGCTGCTGCGCCTCGCGGCCCCCCGCCCCCCCGCACCGCCGCCGGGCCCCGACACCCCCCGTCGCCGCTACTCGGACTACGCCGCGGGCGCGGAGGCCGGCGCTCCCTAGGTGCGCCTCGGGTTGGACTCGGCGGCGGGTGCGCAACATTGCCCGCTGCCGGCTCGTATGAACCAGAGGCCAGCCGAGGAGCATGCCTGCGATGACTGCCATTCTGCTGGTCGAGGACCACGACGGGATTCGCTCGGCGCTCGCGAGCATGCTCGCGCTCGACGGCCACGCGGTGCTCCAGGCGCGCGATGCCGCGGAGGCCGTGCGCCTCGTGGAGCGCGACGACGGCCGCATCGCGCTCGCCGTGGTGAAGGCGCCGTTGCCCGAACCGGGCACGGCCGCGGTCATCGAGAGCCTCCGTCGGCGAAGCACGCCGCTGCGGGTCATACTCATCTCCGAATACGCGCCGCAGGTGCTGCGGCGGATGCCGATCATGGAGGCGCTCTCGCGCACGACCTTCAACGGCTTTCGCTACCTCGCCAAGCCGTTCAGCCACGACGCGCTCGCGCACACCGTCGCGGAGCTGCTCGCCCGACCGCTCGAGGCCGTGCAGGTCGTGTCCCCAGCCGACTGGGAGCTGGCGGACTGAGACGCCGGTAGCACCCTCTGGCGCGGCGCCGTCCCGGAGCGGATATTCGCGCGCCCTCACCTCTAGCGGGCGCACGCCCCGCGCCCGCGGCGCGCCGGCGTTTCCCCACGGCCGGCGGCTCCCCCCCTTCCTCGAGGAAGCCGCATGTCTCGCCCCCGTTCGGCCTTCTGGCTGGTCGCCCTGCTGCTCGCCGTCGTCCAGCCGCTGCACGCACAATCCGGCAGCGTGCACGGGCGCGTCGCCGACGACGCCGGCCGACCGCTCGCCGACGCGCGGATCACCGTGGTCGGCACCACGCTCAGCGCCGAATCGCGCACCGACGGAACCTTCGATCTTCGCACCGTACCCGCGGGAAGCCGCACCCTGCGCGCGCAGCGGATCGGCCATCACGTGGCGCAACAGGTGGTGGACGTGCGCGCAGGCGAGGCGACGGACGTGCGCTTCGTCCTCGGCGCCGACCCGCTCGCGCTCGACGCGGTCGTCGTCTCCGGCACCTTCAATCCCGCATCGAAGCTGGAGTCGAGCACCGCGATCACGACCTTCACCGTGCAGCAGATGGGCGAGCAGATGCCGCGCGGAACGGCGGAGCTGCTGAAGAGCGCGCCCGGATTCCAGGTGATGAGCAACTCCGGCGAGGAGGGCGCCGACGTCACGGTCCGCGGCCTTCCCGTGTCGGACCAGAGCTCCTTCCGGTATGTCAGCCTCCAGGAGGACGGGCTCCCCGTCTTCGAGGCGCCCGGGCTCCTCTTCGCCTTCCCCGACGCGATGGCGCGCCTCGACGAGACGGTCGCGCGCGTCGAGGCGGTGCGCGGCGGGAGCGCGGCGGTGTTCGGCTCGAGCACGCCGGGCGGCATCGTCAACCTGATCAGCAAGACCGGCGGCCCGACGCTCGGCGGCACGATCCGCAGCTCCACCGGCGCGCAGGGGATGGAGCGGCTCGACGCCGACGTCGGCGGGCCGCTCGCCGGGGCGTGGCGCTTCAACACCGGCGGCTACTGGCGTTACGACCGCGGGGTGCGCGACCCGGGGTTCGCGGCGAACGAGGGCGGCCAGCTCCGCTTCAACGCCACGCGCGAGTACGCGTCCGGGCACGCGCGCTTCTACGCCAAGTACCTGAACGAGCGCGACCTCTGGTACCTCGGCATCCCGATCGAGAACTACCGCCAGCCGGTGGCGATCGGCGGCGGCCCCGAGATCGGGAGCGGCACCATGTTCGCGCGCGAGCGCCTCTCGCTCACCATCCCCGACGCCTTCCACCCGGGCAACACCGTCACGCGCGACCTGAACGGCAACACGACGCGCTATGGATCGTTAGGCACCGACCTCCTGCGCGACCTCGGCCGCGACTGGTCGCTCACCTTCCGCGGCCGCGTCCTGCATTCGGAGGACGCGACCAACCTGATGGTGGACGTCGCCGATCCCTTCCTGATCGGCGCGATCGGTCCGCCGGGGTCGCAGCAGGTGCGCTACGTGACCACCGGGCAGACCATCACCGATCCGGCGCAGGTCCAGAACCTGAACGGCAACGGGCTCATGACCGTCGAGGGGCTCGCGTTCGTGAACCAGCCGGTCACCAACGGCATCGCGAACCTCGAGCTGGCCCACCAGGGCGGAAGCCACAGCCTCACCGGCGGCGTGTATCTCAGCGCCTATTCGACGCGCCTGAAGCTGGTGCAGGAGGGGGTCTTCCTCGAGGTCGCCGACAACCCGCGCCTGATCCAGGTCGGGATGGCCGGGCAGAACGGCCAGTTCGTCGGGCTCACGCCGCCGGACGGCTTCGCCGGCTACAACGCCGGCTACTGGAATCTCACCGACCACACCACCGTCGCCGCGCTCTACCTCGGCGACGCCTGGCACGTCACCGACCGCCTGAACCTCGACCTCGGCGCGCGCGTGGACCACAGCGCGAACACCGGGAAGGACGAACGGCCGGTGGTTCCCGGGCAGGTCGTGAACGGCCAGGTGGTGGGACAGGCGGTGCCGGCGGGGTATCCGGCGTTCACGCCGACGGCCGAGCAGTCGCGCGACGGCATGTTCGGCAGCGGGATCTATCGCCGGTGGAACTACACCTTCGGCACGTGGAGCGCCTCCGCCGGCGCGAACTACAAGCTGACCGATCGCTCGGCGGTGTACGCGCGCCTGAGCCGCGGCACGCGCATGCCGACGCCGCAGCAGTGGACCTTCCAGACCACGGACGGCAGCCAGGTCACCGGCGACACGAAGCGCGGCGACGTCGAGACCACCACCCAGGGCGAGGTGGGCATCAAGACCTCGGCGCAGCGCTGGTCGCTGCTGCTGACCGGCTTCTACGGCACGAGCAAGAACATGCTCGTGACGCTCGACCGCGGCCAGGCGAACGGCGGCTTCGCCTTCCTCCCGATCAGCACCGACACGCGCACGATCGGCACGGAGCTGGAGGGCGTCGTCAGCCCGCTCCAGGGCCTGCAGCTGCGCGCGGTGGGTACCGTGCAGGACCCGCGCTTCACGCGCTTCCACTACGACTTCTTCGTCCCGGGGAACGGTCCGCTCAGCGGGGCCCAGGTGCGGGACTATGCCGGCAACCGGCTCGACGACATCGCGTCGGTGCTGGGAGACCTCGGCGCGTCGTACACCCACCGCAGCGTCGACCTGTTCGGCGACTACCGGTACAACGGCAGCCGCGCGGCCAACCGGCCGAACACCGTCACCATTCCCGCCTTCGGCGAGGTGAACGGCGGCATCGGCTACCGCTTCCGCCAGGCGCGCGTCGTGCTCCAGGGGCTCAACCTGCTGAACACCCAGGCCATCCAGCAGATGGCGCAGCGCACGGGGGAGGACATCCTGCGCGTGAACGCCGACGGCAGCGCGGTGTCGCTCGTGACGTCGGGTCCGAACGCCGGCACGACGACGACGAGCCGATACACGACCGGGCTCGGGATCCTCCCGCGGACCGTCCAGCTCAGCGTGACGTACGACTTCTGAGCGGCACGGCGCGACGAGGAGGACGTCCCCTCGTCGCGCCGGACGGTTCCGGCGTTGACGTGCCGCCGGCTGGATTATACGTTCGTCCAAGACGAACGTCCAACCCGATGACGCAGCCCTCGCGCACCCTCACCCCCGCCGACCGCGCCGGCGCTCGCGCCGAGACGGAACAGCGCTTCCTCGATGCCGCCGAGCGCCTGCTCGTCGACGTCGGCTACGCCGGCATCACCGCGCGCCGGCTCGCCGACGAAGCCGGCGCCAACCTCGGCCTCATCCACTACTACTTCGGGTCGATGGAGGAGCTCCTCCTCCAGGTGCTCGAACGCTTCACGGATCACCTCATCGCGCGCCAGCGCGCGATGTACGCCTCCCCCGCCAGCTTCCTCAAGAAGTGGCGCGAGGCCATGCGCTATCTCGACGAGGACCGCCCGTACCAGAAGATCTGGTGGGAGCTCCAGGCCCTGGCGTGGAACCGGCCGCAGTTCCGGCCGCGGGTCGCGCGCGTGCTGGATGCGTGGAGCGACGCGATGCGCGGCGCCGTCACCGAGGCGCTCCAACGCTATCGCCTCGACGACGGCGACTTCTCCGTCGACGCGTGGATCACGCTCATCGTGACGGTGAACGAGGGACTGATCCTCGAACGGCTCTCCGGCATCCGCCGCGGTCACGACGAGCTGCTCCGCGCGATCGATCGGTGGCTGGCTTCCAGGGAACGGAGCGCGCGCCGTGCCGGCGCCTGAGCGCTCCCGACGAATTCGCCCGGCGGTCGCGCGCGCCGGGACGCATCCCCCGCCGCGGGGGAGTCCGCGGCCGTGGCATCCATTCCTCTCCACCGGAGGTGGCTCATGCGCAGGATGCTGGCTTTCGTGTACGGTCTGCTCGCCTACGCCGTCTTCTTCGTCGCGTTCCTGTACGCCGTCGGGTTCGTCGGAGACCTGGTCGTGCCGAAGACCCTCGACTCCGGGACGCCGGGCGGCCTCTGGAGCGCGTTGATCGTGGATGCGCTGCTGCTCACGCTGTTCGCCGTGCAGCACAGCGGGATGGCGCGGCGCGGCTTCAAGCGCTGGTGGACGCGCATCATCCCGGAGCCGGTCGAGCGCAGCACGTACGTCCTGCTCGCCAGCCTCGTGCTGCTGCTCCTGTTCGCGCTCTGGCGGCCGATCGACGCGACCCTCTGGCGCGTGACGTCGCCGGCCGGCGTTGCGGTGCTGTGGACGCTGTACGCGCTCGGCTGGGCGATCGTGTTCTTCTCGACGTTCATGATCGGCCACGCCGACCTGTTCGGGCTCCGGCAGGTGTGGCTGCATCTGACCGACCGCCAGCGCCCGACGGACCAGTTCCGGACGCCCCTCCTCTATCGAATCGTCAGGCACCCGATCATGCTCGGCTTCCTGATCGCGTTCTGGGCGGTGCCGGTGATGACGGGTGGCCACCTGCTGTTCAGCGTCGCCACGACCGGCTACATCCTCATCGCCGTGCAGCTCGAGGAGCGGGACCTGATCGCGCGACATGGCGAGAAGTACCTCCGGTACCGTCGCGACGTCCCGGCGTTCGTGCCGCTCCCCGGCCGCGGCGTCTCCCGCGAGGCGTCGCCCGACGCGACCGGCGCGAGTGCCGGACAGTGAGCGCGGGCCGCGCTCGACGACGTTCGAGCGCGCGCATGAGACGCGACGCGCCGTACCGCTGTGCGAGCAGCTCGTGACGAAGTGAGCGAGGCCGCGGCGTTCCGCCGCGGCCTCGCTCATTTCCTCGGTGCGTCCACTCTCACGGGCGCGACCTGCGCCAGATACGCCTCGAACTCCGCATCCAGCGCGGCCCGCCGCTCGCGCCACTGCGCCCGGAGCGTGGTCTCGTCCAGCCCGCGCCAGTACGCCGGCGACAGCAGGGGCGCCGCGCGCTCCACGGCCAGCACGACGACCGCCGCCGGCGCGCTCGCCAGCGGAGCGTCTCCGTAGATCCGCCGCACGCCCTCCGCGTACTCGGCGGTGCCCGGGGCGTGGACCGTCGCCCGTCCCGCGAACCGGTACCCGCGGCGCGACAGCTGCTCGACCACGTTCAGCTCGAGCCACGGCCGCCGCGCGAGGTTCGCGCGCGTGTTCGGCGACGCGAGATCGAGGAAGAACAGGTGCGTCTCGTCCCAGACGCCGATCGTCCCTTTCGGCGACAGGTTCGGCCTGCCGTCCTCTGCGACCGTCGCCGCGAAGCAGAGGTGAGCCGCCCGGATCACCGCACGCATGTCGGCAGTCAGCATCGCGCACCTCCGAGCATCCTGGCCAGCCGATGCAGCTCGGACCGGCCAACGACGTCCCGGTGCGCGTGAAACCACTCGCGATCGTTGTGCTTCGCGAGCCGGGCGAAGAAGGTCACGGACTCTCGCGGGAAGCCGGCGACGCCGGTGGAAGCGGCGGTCATGTGCGGTCTCCTCTCGCGTCGGGGGGCGTGCCTCAGTCGGGGCGCGACGCCTCGTACTCGCCCGTGTCGGGCACGCGCGGGGCGGGCAGCCTGAGGTCCCAGCGCATCGCGCTGAAGCGAACGGCGGCGATCGCCACCATGCCGATGATGCTCGCCGCGGGCCGCGCCAGGCCGGCGTCCTCCAGCAGGATATAGAGCGTCGCGCCGATGAGCGAGGCGGTGACGTACAGCCGGCCGGGCAGGAAGACGAGCGGGATCTCGTTGCTCAGGATGTCCCGGACGACGCCCCCCGCGGCCCCGGTGAGCGCGCCCATGATGACGGCGACGAGGCCTCCCTGCCCCACCTGCTCCGCCACCTGCGTGCCGCCGATGGTGAACAGCGCGAGGCCGAGCGCGTCGGCGACGAGGAGCGCGCGCCGCGGGGGCGTGCGCGCGCGGATCCAGACGAGCGTCGCCGCCGTCGCCAGCAGGCAGGCCCAGATGTACGTGCGGTCGGCGATCCAGGCGACGGGAAAGCGGTCGAGGAGGACGTCGCGGATGGTGCCCCCGCCTAACGCGGTGACGACGGCGATCGCGGCGACGCCGATCAGGTCCATCCGCTTGCGCCCGGCGGCGAGGACGCCGGAGGCGGCGAACGCGGCGGTGCCGAGCAGCTCGGCGACATAGCGGAGGGTCATGGCGCGACGGCGGGTCGGAGGGAAGCGGCCGGCCTGTATCGTGCGGCGCGCGGCGCTCCCTGTCCATGCCGCACCGCCGCCCATCGCCGGCTAGCGGCAAGCGCGCCCGTTGCGACGCCTGCGCCATTTGCGTATATTCTACACGTCATTTGGCGGAGCGGACATGACGGCAGCGGCGGTGGCAGCCAAGCTCGGCGGACGGAAGGTCCTCGGCCGCCAGATCCGGAGCGAGATCGACCTCGCCGCGGCCGTGCGCGACGGCCTTCCCGTCGAGGCGCTCGAGGCCCTCCTGCGCGCTCTCGGCTGGCGTGGCCCGCGGCAGGAGATCGTCGGGCTGGTCGGGTCGGTGCGCACCCTGCAGCGGAAGCGCGAGGCGGACAGCGCGCTGTCAGCCGGCGAATCCGACCGGCTCGCCCGCGTCGCGCGACTCCTCGTCCGCGCGGAAGAGGTGCTCGGCAGCACGGACAAGGCGCGCGACTGGCTGTCCGAGCCGAATCGCGCCCTCGGCGGCGAGCGCCCGGTCATGCTCCTCGACAGCGACGCGGGCGCGCTCGCCGTCGAGCAGGTCCTGGGGCGCATCGAGCACGGCGTCTTCAGCTAGGCCGTTCGGTCGCGCCGCGTGCTGGTTCATCGGCTCAGCGTCGCCCGCTTCCCCGCGCTCGACGGCGAGGGGGCGCGGCTCTACGGCGGTCGCTGGAACACGCCGGGGCGCGCCGTCGTGTACACGTCGAGCTCGCGGGCGCTCGCCGCGCTCGAGCTGCTCGTCCACGTGAACGCGCGCCGCGCGCCGGCCAATCTCGTGCTCGCCACCATCGACCTCCCCGACGACGCCGTCGCGAGCGCCGCCACGGTGGATCCCGCGACCCTGCCCCACGGCTGGGCCGCGCGCGTCGGCGAGCCGACCCTCAAGGCGATCGGCGACGCCTGGGTCGACGATGGCCAGGCGCTCCTCCTCGGCGTGCCGTCCGCGCCCATTCCCGAGGAGGGGAACTGGCTCGTGAACCCGCGGCATCCCGATGCCGCGCGGGTGCGCGTGGTAGCGACGCGGCCCTTCACCTTCGATCCGCGGCTGGCGCGCTGACGAGGACAGGCTGCCGCGGGACATGAGGACCCGCGGAAAGATGGCGACAGGCGAAGGCGAGCCGCCATCACGACGGCTCGCCCTCGCACTGCCCGCCACCGGATCCTACCGCCTCGTCGGGTCGTCCGCCGGGTTGACGTAGGTGAGCTGGAACGGCCCGATCGCGTGCACCTGCACCTCGGTGATCCCCCGGGCCGACGCGAAGTGGGGCGCCTGCGCCGGCGCCGTGACGAACCCGTCCTCGTGGACCGCGATCAGCGCATCCTTCGAGTAGACGCTGCCCATCCCGACGAGGAACGTCCCGTGCAGCACCGTCACGTGCTCGTCCGTCGGATGCCAGTGCGGCGGCAGGACGTAGCCGTTGGGGAAGCGCAGCCGGACGGTGAAGATCTGGCCCGGCACGCTCGGATCCCCCTGCACCACGGCGAACATCGCCCCCGGTGGGAAGATCGACGGCGCGGGCCCCCACTGCAGGCCGTCCGCTTCCTTCATCTGGTGCTGCTCGCCGGGTGCGCTGGCGACGGCGGCTCGTGAACGGCTCGTCTGCGCGAGGAGCTTGCCGCCGCCGTCGGAGCAGGCGGCGGTGGCCAGCGCGAGAAGCGTGGCGGCGACTCCGGGAAGCATGCGACCCTGACGCATCGTGCACCTCCATTCCGGTGGGGTTGGCCGGAGCTTACGGAGCGCCGATCGTCCAGCTATCGTCTGGCGACGAGGTGCGCTCTCCATGCCGATTCGACTATCGCTGCTCGGGCCGGTGTCGCTGGCGGGTGTCGCCGACCCGCTCGATCGGCGCGTCGTCCAGCAGCGCCGCATCGCGCTCCTCGCGCTGATGGCGGGCTCGCCCGACGGCATCATCAGTCGCGACCGGCTGCTCGGGGCGTTGTGGCCGGAAGCCGATGACCGCACGGCTCGGCACCTGCTCGCCGACTCCGTCTACGTGCTCCGCCGCGCGCTCGGCGCGGACGCGATCGTCGCGCGCGGCGAGCAGCTCCAGCTCTCCGCGCACGTCGTACGGGTGGACGTGGTCGAGTTCCGGCAGGCGGCCGCGCGCTCACAGTGGTCGGCGGCGCTGGACCTCTATCGCGGCGACTTCCTCGACGGATTCTTCGTGCGCGACGCGCTGGAGTTCGACCGGTGGGCCGGCGTCGAGCGCGATCGTCTCCGCGTGCAGGCGACGGGCGCCGCGACCGCGCTGGCGCGTTCGCTGGAAGGTGCGGGTCGGCTCGGCGAGGCGGTGGCCGCCGCGGAGCGCGCGCTCGAGCTCGCGCCATGCGACGAGGCCGTGGTCCGTGATCTCCTGCGGCTGCTCGCCGCGGCGGGGAACGGCGCGCGGGCGGAGGCGGTCGCGCGCGCGTTCGTGGAGCGCCTCGCCGCGGAGCTGGGCGTCTCCCCCTCACCCGAAACGCTCCTGGCGATCCGCCGCGCGCGGGCGCTTCCGCGCGGAGAGCCGGTCGTGGTCGTCCCAACCGCCTCACCCGGGCGGAGGGTGCACCGCACCGACTCCGTCACGGCGCGACTGATCCTGCTCGGCCGGCATCAGTGGCAGCAGCGGACGCGCGCCGCGCTCGAGCGCGCGATCGACTATCTCGGGCGCGCGGTGGAGCGGGATCCGCGCGCCGCCGAGGCGTGGAGCGCCCTCGCGGACGCGTGGGCGGTGATGGGTGGCCGGGCGTACCTGCCGCCGGAGGTCGCATGCGCGCACGCGATGGCGAGCATCCAGCATGCGCTCGCGCTGGACGACGCGCTCTCCGCCGCCCACGCCTCGCTCGGCGGCATCGCGATCGTCCGTCGCCGGTGGGGAGACGCGGACGCGGCGCTCGGCCGCGCGATCGAGCTGGATCCGACGAACGCCGTCGCACACCACTGGCGTGCCCTCGTCCTGCTCTCCGGCTTCGGCGCGCGCGACGAGGCCATTCGCGAACAGACGCTCGCCACGCGGCTCGACCCGCTGGCGCCGATGCCGGTGGGTGCCCTCGCCTGGCAGCACTATCTGCGTCGCGATTACGAGCAATCCCGATCCGACGGCGAGCCGGCCGCCGATCTCAATGGGGATCTCGAGGAAGGGCACGCGGGTGTGGCGCGCATCGCGGCGCGCCTCGGCGACGAGACGACGGTGCGCACGGCGATCACGGCCGGTATGGCGCGCCGCCCCGACCTGCGCGGCGATCTCCTCGCGGAACAGGCCTCCGCGCTCGCCGTCCTCGGCGACGTGCGTCGTGCGCGTCGGCTCGCCGCCGCCGCGGAGGTGCATCGCGCCCTGCCCCTCAACCTCGCGCTCGCCTGGTCGAGCATCGGCGACGCGAAGCGGGCGTTCGCGTGCCTCGACGGCGCGTCGTTCACCGTCTACTGGGCGCCCCACGCCGTCTGGTGGGATCCGCGGTTCGACGCCATTCGCGACGACGCGCGCTTCCGGGCGGTGCGGGAGCGGGCGGCGCTGTCCTGGCGGCCGGAGTGGGCCGGCAGTTGAGCGGCGCGCCCGGCGGGGCGGCTCAGTCCGCGACCTCCGTCAAGCCGTCCAGCGCGTCGTAGTCGCGCACGCGGTAGATCGTCCCGGCGACCACCCAGCTCACCACGAACACGCCGACGATCACGTACCCGAGCAGGCCGAAGTTCGACGCCAGGGCGCCGATCGCGTCCCAGAAGGCGCCGCGCAGCGCGAGCCTGTCGCCGATCAGCCCGAGCGCCTCGATGCTCCCCACGAGCAGGGCCACGAGCACCGAGACCGCGGTGATCGTGAGGTTGTAGTACAGCTTGCGGATCGGCTTCGTGAATGCCCAGCCGTAGGCGCCGAGCATGAGCAGGCTGTCCGTGGTGTCGACGAGCGACATCCCCGCGGTGAAGAGCGCGGGAAAGACGAGGATGCTCCACACGGGCAGCCCCTTCGCCGCCTCCGCCGCCGAGATGCCGAGCAGCCCGATCTCCGTCGCCGTGTCGAAGCCGAGGCCGAAGAGGAATCCCAGCGGGTACATGTGCCAGCTCCGGCGGATGATGCCGAAGAGCGGACGGAAGATGCGCGCGAGGAGCTTGCCGCTGCCGAGCAGCATGTCGAGGTCCTCCTCGACGTACGGCTGCCCTGCCCTGACCCGCTTGAAGGCGCGATACACCGCGGCGAGGATGAAGCAGTTCATCGCCGCGATGGCGAGGAGGAAGGCCGCGGAGACGAGCGTGCCGATCGTGCCGCCGACGTGGTGCAGGTCGCCGAGTCGCGACTGGAGCGCCGCCGCCGTCGCCGCGATCGCGACGGACGCGAGCACGACGATCGTGGAGTGGCCGAGCGAGAAGAAGAGGCCGACGCCGAGCGGCTGCTGACCCCGCTGCATCAGCTTCCGCGTGACGTTGTCGATCGCGGCGATGTGGTCGGCGTCCATCGCGTGGCGCAGGCCGAGGCCGTACGCGAGGAGCGCCGTGCCGAGCAGGAGCGGGTACGCGCGGAAAGCCAGCAGCGCCCACGCCCAGGCCGCGACGTTGGCGCCGGCGAGGAGGACGTAGAGGGCGGCGATGCGATGTCTGGTGCGCGGCGTCATGCTCGCGGAGTTCGACCGTCCTTGCAGTGGGCCGCGTGGCGCGGCGGCCCGTCGAAGATCGCACGGGCCGCCGCGTACGGGATCAGGGGATCGCCGAGTCGCGTCGGCGATCCCCTGATACTACATGCTTCCGGGCGGCGCCTGCAGCGGTGCGCGGGGCGCGCCGTGACCTGCGTGTTCCCACCGGCACGGCCCGGTCGCGGCGTTGCGGCGAGGGCGTCTCACGATTAGCTTGTATCAAGCGACTCACGCGCACGGCGCGTGGACACGTTCCGATGATCTCAGGGGCCTGCCGAATTGCGAGCGGGCCCTTTTGCGTACCGTCGGGGAAGCCCCGCAATCCGCGGGATGCCCATCGTGAGGGCCAAGGATCACGAAGCACGTTGTGTCGGCCGGTACGGCAAGCTCCGCACGCCCAACACAGCAAATCATCACAGGAGCAGGACAATGCGTACGACTGGCACCGTGAAGTGGTTCAACGACGCGAAGGGGTTCGGTTTCATCACGCCCGAGAACGGCCAGAAGGATTGCTTCGTGCATCACTCGGCCATCCAGGGCAGCGGCTTCAAGTCGCTCGCCGAGGGCGAGAAGGTCGAATTCGACGTCGTCCAGGGCCAGAAGGGTCCCGCCGCGGAGAACGTGACGAAGCTGGCTCGTTGAGCCACGCCATCGCTTCCCTCGCGGAAGCGGACGGGCGCCGCGCGGTGGAGCCGTTGGTCGGCTCGACCGCGCGGCGCGCCTCGTTCACGCCCTGACGCCCACCTTCTCACACCGAGGTAGACATGCCCGAAATCCTGCTCAACGAAACGGACCGCCTCGACTGGGCGCTGAAGACATTCAAGCGGCAGGTGCAGAAGTCCGGCATCCTGCGCGAGCTGCGCCGGCGCCGCCATCACGTGAAGCCCAGCGAAGCGCGGCAGCTCAAGTCGAAGGCGGCGAAGCGCACCCGGGACCGGGCGCGCAAGGACGCGCGGCGCGCACGCTAGCACGTCGCATGCGCCGCGGGCGCCATCTCAGACCGGGAGGAAGACCTTGAAGGAAGACGCGATCGAAGTCGAAGGCATCGTCACCGAAGTGCTCCCGAGCGCGATGTTCCGGGTGGACCTGGAGAACGGGCACAAGCTGCTGGCGACGGCGGCCGGCAAGATGCGCAAGTTCCACATCCGCATCCTCGCGGGCGACCGCGTCACCGTCGCCCTGTCGCCGTACGACCTCGCCCGCGGGCGCATCACCTTCCGCCACCGGACGTGAGAGGGCACATGATCATCCCGGACCACATCAACGCGCGCTGGATCGACACGCTCGGCGACGACCAGCTCATGCAGGCGGAGGCGGAGCTGCACGCGATCTTCCATGAGGAGGAGACCTCCGAGAAGGCGCGGAAGGGCGAACGGTACGCCCTGCTCCAGGGGCCGGCGCCGCTCGTGTCGGCGTGGCACCGCTGGCTGCTCCTCAACAACGAGACGCGGAGCCGCGGCCTCGTCGTCCACCGCCGCGCAGCGCGCGCCTAACGACCCGGGGTCGGCGCCAGCGCCTGGTCGGTGACGAGGTGCCTGGCGGCGAGCTCCCGGCACAGGAAGCCGACGACGTAGTCCGGCGCGGTGGCGACGCTGATCTCGCCCGTGGCCTGGAGCTCGACGACCAGCTTCTCGATCGCGCTCCAGAGGGGCGTGCCGCGATACTCGCTGTAGGGACGTGACATCTCGCATCCGCGTGAGGGAGCTGCGAATATGCCCGTCCGCGGGACGCCGGGCCAGCGGCACGGAGCTTCGCCGGCCGCGGGAGTCCCGGCCCGGAACGACCGCGCCCGCAGGGGGTATGTGCGCGGACACGGCTGACCCGAGCCATCGAGCGGCGGCCGTGATCGGGACCTCGGACCTCGCGGCACGTTTCCGGTATCGCCGACCGACTCGACGCATGCCCGTCCTCGCCCATCGCCTGCACGCACTTCGCGGCACGCCCCGGTTCGCGCCGGCGGTGGCGCTCCTCGTCGCGTTCGTCTTCGCGGCGGCTGGCAGCCATCACGCGAACGCGAGCGACGGCGCGCGTGCACCGTGGAGCGCCGCGCCGGTCGCGACCGCGGCATCCTTCCCGCACGCCACTGTCGTCGCCTCGCGAGACGCTGGCGCCCGCGCACCGCGTCATACCGCGCCGGGTGGGCACTCCCCCGCCGCGCACTCGCCCCTCACGGCGCGCACGCTCGACGCGCGCGCCGTGCTCGGCGCACGCACGATCGACGCACCGTCGATCCCGTCCGCCGTCGTCCGCGGCTACGACGCCACCGCGCCCCCCGTCCTCCTGACATAGCTGGCGCACGCCAGCCACCAGACAACCATCGCGCGTGCACCGGAGCGCCGCCGAGCTGGCGGGACGCCGGCGTGCGCACACGAATGTCGACAGCTACCCGGTGCGCACGACGCGCCGGGACATCAGGAGGTCGTGCATGTCCATGACCAACGCCGGACGACTCCCCGCGCCATACGATGACCACGGGAACGCGGCGACGACGACCATGCGGCTCGTCAGGCCGGATACCCGCGACGCGATCGCGCCGCCGCTCTTTCCGCGCATCGTGCTCGCCGTCGACTTCGGGCCGGCGTCGCTGGCCGCCGCCCGGTGGGCGACCGCGCACGTCGCGCGCGGCGCGCACGCGATCGTCTCGCACGTCGTGCCCTTGCCGGCATCCCCCGACGAGCGCTCCGACGAGCGCTCGCCCGTGGTCGCGCTCCGCGGGGACACGCCGACCCAGCGCCTTCCCGCGCTCGCCGGCGGCCTGGCCGGCTTCGGCGGGACCCTGCCGGTGGCGAGTGCGCGCACCGCGCTCCGCGTCGGCAGCCCGTCGCGGTGGCTCAGCACGATCGCCAACGATGCCGAGGCGTCGCTCGTCGTGCTCGGGCGCCGCGCCGACGCCAACCGCCGGCGCATCGGCGAGCCCAACGTCATCGAGCGCCTCGTACGGCGCGCGACCGCGTCGGTGCTCGTCGTGCCGGAGGGGACGACGGACGCGCCGCGCCACATCGTCGCCGCCGTCGACGACAGCGACTTCGCGCCCCGCGTCCTGCGCGCCGCGCGCGCACTCGCGGGGGCGCTCGGCTGCTCGTACACGATCCTGCACGTGCTGTCGCCGGCGGCGGGCGCGTACGAGCGCGTGATCCGGACGGCGCGCCAGACGACGAGCGGCCGTCGCCGTGGCGCGTCGCCGAACGAGGTAGCACCCCCGCGAGCGATGTCGACGCGCTCGACCACATGGCTCGCCGCGCTCGCGCACTCGCACGCGGAGGCGGGGGCGGGGGCGCGCGTGGAGGTGGCCGTCGGCGATCCGGCGCGCGAGATCGCCGCGAGGGCGGCCGAGCAGTCGCCGGCGCTCATCGTGATCGGCGAGCGCGGAGCGGACGGCGCGCCGCCGGGCAGCGTGGGCTCGGTCGCCCGCGAGCTGCTGACGCGGGTGACGGCGCCGGTGCTGGCGATCGCGGACGCGCCGGGCGGATGCGAGGGGGTGGACTTCTGAGGCAACGCGCGGGCGCTCGTGTGGCGGTCGAGGGCGATCTCGGCGGGTCCCGGCGTGGCCGGGGCCCGTACGCCGGGGGGGGCGGGGCGGTCGATTCCCAGTTGGACCCAGACACACGCTCGCACACCACTTCGTGTGCCCTGGCGTTCGATCACTCCGCCGTGGCCTCGTGCAGAAGGAAGCGTGTACGGCCTTTCGGCTCGGGTCACTCACCAACACGAGGCCTACTCGCGTACCAACAACCGAAGCCCGCGCCGCACGGTCGACGGAGTAGCCCACGCTCCGAGCATCTTGCGCGTTACGACTAGAGAGTTATTTGTCTATCGCTCACCGGCGCAGCCCAACCGGCTCTGGCACGGTCTTTAGCGTTCAACCTGCCATAATTCGAGCGACTCATGGACAAGATCGTCGCTGTCGGCGCCGGCATCTCCACGCCGCTGGGGCTTGCGGGGTTCGTCGCGGCCCTGATGCTCCTTCTCGTGCGACTGGCCATCAAGGCCGACCTGTTTCCAAGTCTCACGAAGCAGGCGTCGAGCACGGCCCTGCTCCGCGTTATCAACTATCTGTTTGCGCTCGCAACGATGGCGATGCTGCTCACCGCGGCTGGCTATCTACGTGAGCGAGCGCGTCCCCGCCTCCTCTCGGGGACGGTGGCGACCTCTGCGGGCATGGCGGACGGCATGCTGGTCGCACTGGCGGGCTCGAACGCGTCGACACGTACGAACCAGGTCGGCTACTTCTCGCTCGAAGTTCCCTCGATCGACTCTGCGGACACGGTGATCCTATTGATCGGCGATCCAGGTCACGCCGAGCGTCACGGCGTGCCAGTCCGAACAGGGTTGGAGATCCATATGGCTGACGCCAAAGCATCGCGTCCAGTCCCCGTCCTGCGCCCAGAGCTCGAAGGACGAAAGAAGAGTCACGTTCCCACGGCTGCCACGCTGATCGGCGACGATGTTCGAATAATCTCCGCACCGGACGTCCCAATCGCCGATCCAGTCGCGGACCTTCTTCGCCAACGGGGTGCATTCGTTACGCTCACTCGCGCCGTCATTCCCGACAATACGCGAGCATGCCGCACAGTGTATCAATCGTCGCAAGAAGCTGATGCGAAGCGCGTCCGAGAGAGCATTCGCGACCTTGTCGATTGCCCATTGGTGTTGGCGGACGTCGCGTTATCGAGCCGACTGATTCTCGTGTATCTCCCCACCCGCCCCTAATCACGAATGATTGCGCGGGAGGCTTCATGCTTCGGTACGCCGTGGCGCTTGTTGTCGCACTCACGACCAGTTCCGGGAATGTCCTCGCGCAGGACTTGGCGCAGTACCGACTGGAGCTCATCGGGCAGTATCAGCCGTTCGAGCTGGGCGCCGACGCGCAAGTCCACTTTCGCGTGCACTACCGCAATGCCCGACCAGGTCAACGCCTCTATCTCCTTCCGATCCCCCTGGACGGCGATCAGGGTATCATCGGCAGCGGCAGATTGAGTCTCAGCCACGCACAATTCAATGCGTGCGGCACGTTCGGGAACCGCGGTGTCAATCCCTACGGCATAGCCGCCGAGCACTACCCGCTTACGATGTCATCGACGGCGGCTCGCATCCTTGGCCCATTGGGCATGGCGCGGGAACAGATCGAAAGCATCACTGGAGGCGACGCTGATTCGACCGTCGCTCTTACTATGGGGTTCCTGGTCAGTACTCCGGCGACGGGCGACGGCGTTGTCGAAGCGTCGTTCAAGTTTCACCCGGCTCGCACGGCGCAATGGTACGACGGTCTGCTGCTCGTACCGTTCGAGGTCACACTTCACGGAGACCGGGATGGATGCGCGACATATACCTGGGAAAGAATGAACGTGGTTCGCGTGGGAATCGCGCCGATTGGGCCTCGGCCTGAACAGGCCGTGGGCGCTCCCAAGCGCGAGGCAACGGGGACCGTCGAGGTAACGCAAGTCTCGCCTCGCGGTACGGCACTCGTCGTCGGCGCTCCAAATCGCGTTCGCGTCGACATCACCTACCGCGACGTGCCGCCCAGGAGCGCTGTGTACGTGATGGTGCTGGCGCAGCGCGGCGACTCGTCCGTCGTCCGTCCTGACGGGGCAATCTTCACCGCATCCTCGTTCTCATTTTCAACGTGCGAGTTGCAGGCAGGATCGGGATTCTACCGCGTGGCGGCGGAAAGCCGACCGATAAGAGCAGAAATGCCGTATCTCCAAACGGTCGAGGCAGCATGGATTGGCGATATCAACTCCGGCGGTTCTGGCACGCTGAGCGGAGAAATCAGCTTCGTCCCGCCACCGTTCTCGACAACGTATGAAGCCATATACTTACATCCGCTTGTAGTCTGGGAAGAGGAGGGTAAGCTGTGTACGAGACGAGACCCAAAGCTGCTTCGGGCACTGCGCGTACCGATTTCAGGCGGCTAATGGCGCCGGCAGCGTAGCAGGCGTGGCGCTCAGCGGCGCCAGCGGTCACACTTCGCCATCGCGGATCGCGTTCGCTGTTCCGTGTCGGGCAGGTGTGACAGCGCTTCATTTGCACCGACGGCTGAGAGCCTTCGCTGTCCGAGGTGCAATGGTGGCATCTCGTACCGTGCCGCATTGCGTCATAGCCATAACGCCTGCTAGATCATCATCTGTGTTGTGCCGCACAATGGCTAGCACCCTCTGCCTGGCCAAGCCGTCCAGCCGTCGAGCGCCACGAATCAGCCGCATGGCTCAGAGCTCGACGCGCAGCGCCGCCACCGGATCCACGCGCGTCGCGCGCCAGGCGGGCAACGCCGCCGCCAAGCACGCGACGGCGAGCAGCACGAGGGCGGCACCGACGAGCGTGAGCGGATCGTGCGGCGAGACGCCGTACAGGAGCGCCGCGACGAGGCGGCCGAGCACGAGGGCGAGGCAGGTGCCCAGCACGATGCCCGCCGCGACGATCGCCACGCCCGCGCGGACCACGTCGCGCGCGACGTCGCCGGCGCGCGCGCCGAGGGCGAGGCGCACCCCGATCTCGTGCGTCCGCTGCGCCGTCGCGTACGTCAGCGTGCTGTAGACCCCCATCGCCGCGACGACCAGCGCGAGCACGGCGAGCGCGGTGAAGAGCCACGCACCCAGTCGCCAGGCGTGAAGCTGCGGGGCGAGGATCTCGGACATCGCGATCACGCGCGACTCCGCGTCTGGCGTCCGGCGACCCAGCAGCGTCCGCGCGGCAGCCGACACCTGGCCGGTCTGCCCCGGCCTCGCGCGTACCACGACCCAGGCCGGGTCGAAGAGCGGCGAACTGCCGGCGGGGAGGTAGTACGCCGGCGCCGGGTTCTCGATCAGCTGCATGCGACGCGCATCCTCGACGACGCCGACGATCGTGTAGCAGGGATTCGTCGCTGTGGTGAAGCGCAGGCAGTGGCCAAGGGCATCGCCGCCCGGCCAGAAGCGCCGGGCCATGCTCTCGTTGACCACCACCTCGAGGGTGGAGTGCCCGCCTATCGACTGGAAGGTGCGGCCACGTAGGATCCGCATCCCCACGGTCGAGAAGTACGAGGGGGACGCGACGGTCACCGAGGGTGTCGGAAGCTGGAGCCCGTTCGTCCCTCGCTGATGGTAGACGAGGGAGTCTCCGTTCTGGCGGAAGATGTCCGAGATGAAGCTCACGCCGTAGATGGGCGGATTGCTCACGAGCGCCGTGCGTTCGACGCCGGGAAGCGACGCGAGCCTCGCCTGGAGCTCGCGCGCCGCGGCCGCGACCACCGGAGACGCGGCGTCCCTGGGGACCTCGGGGCTGGCGAAGACGAGCCTGGCGACGTCGTAGCCGAGCGGCGCGGAGAGCACGTTGTGCAGCGAGCGCACGAAGAGGCCCGCGCCGATCACGAGCACCGCGGCGAGCCCGGACTGGGTGAGGACCAGCGCGGTGCGCAGCCGCGAGCGGCGCCTGCTTCCCTCCCGCGCGCCGCACTTGAGGGCGACGGTGAGATCGGTCCGGAGCGATTGCAACGCCGGAGCGAGCGCGGTGCCACAAGCGACGACGAGCACGACGGCGGACGTGAAGACGAGGATCCGCCCGCCGTGCGCCTCGGCCTGCCAGTGCGCGTCGGGCCAGAGCAGCGCGCGCAGGATCCCGCCGCACCACCCCGCGGCCGCGAACGCCGCGACACCGGCCATGGCGGCGAGCAGCACGCTTTCCGTGACGAGCATCCGGACGAGGCGTCGACGCGATACGCCGAGCGCGACACGCACCGCGATCTCGCGCCGGCGCTCGGCCGCGCGCGCGAGCAGGAGGTTCGCCACGTTCGCGCAGGCGATCAGCAGGACGATGAGCGCGACGATGCCGATGCGCATCGACAGCGCGAGCTCCTGCTGCTGCTTCTCCGGCCCGCGCGCCGCGATGAGCGAGCCGGTGACCATGGACGCCGTGGAGTCGTGCCATCCCGCCTGTCGCGCATCGAGGCGCAGGCCGGTGGTCGCGCGCGCGGCGACGGACGTCGCGCTCGCCCCGCGCGCCGGGCGGGCGAGGATCTGCAGGAAGCGCGTATTGCGCTGCTCGTACCATGCCGGCGCGTGCGGGTGCTTCGAGCCCTGGGCGATCATTCCGGCGAAGCTCGCGAGCGGGCGCCAGAAGTCGGCCGGGTTCACGTCCACACCGGCGAACCCCTCCTGGGCGACGCCGATGATCATCCAGCTCGAGTCGCCGATGCGGAGGGTGCGCCCGACGACGGCGCTGTCACCCGCGAAGCGGCGCTGCCAGAAGTCGTAGCTCAGCACCACCACGTGCGTGGGCACGCCCATGCGCTCCTCGTCGGGCGCGAAGAGCCGGCCGACCGCGGGGCGGACTCCGAGCAGCGGAAAGAAGCCGACGCCCACGTACGACGAGAACGCCCCGCCACCGGCGCCGTCCTCCACGGACGTCTTCCGCGGAACGTCGTACACGGCCAGCGCCGCCGCGCCCCCGACCGCCGTACGCACACCCACGTACTGCGGGTAGCTGAACATGCCGAGCGCCGGCAGATCGGGATCGTCGCCCTGCGGGATCTCGTAGAGCCGCGCCACGCCCTCGGGGCGCACGACGCCGACCGGCATGCGGAAGAAGATGCGGTCGAGCACGGAGAAGATGGCGGCGTTCGCGCCGATCCCCAGCGCCAGCGTGAGCACGATGGCGGCGGACACACCTGGGGTTCGCGCCAGCGAGCGCAGGGCGAAGCGCACGTCGGCGAGCGTGTTCTCGATCCAGGCGAGCCGACGCACGTCGCGGTGCTCCTCGCGTACGCGCTCGACGCCGCCGAAGTGCACGAGCGCCACGCGGCGCGCCTCGTCGGGCGCCATGCCCGCGCGGAGGTTCTTCTCCGTCTCCATGTCGAGGTGGAAGCGGATCTCTTCCTGGAGATCCGCGTCGGCCGTGCGCCTGACGACGAGCGCGCGCAGGCGCGCCGCGAGCCCCCGCATGCGGCTCACGTCAGGCCTCCGAGGCGCCGAGGATCAGCTCGACGGCCTGCACGTACTGGCGCCAGCTCGCCGTCTCCGTGCCCACGGCGCGGCGACCGGCCGCGGTCAGCCGATAGTACTTCGCGCGGCGGTTGTTCTCGGTGGTGCGCCACTCGCTCGTGATCCATCCTCGCTGCTCCAGGCGCTGGAGCGCGGGGTAGAGCGAGCCCTGGTTGACGTCGAGGACGCCGCGCGAGAACTGCTGGATCCGGGCGCTGATCCCCCAGCCGTGCATCGGCGTGAGGGTGAGCGTCTTGAGGACGAGGAGGTCGAGCGTGCCGCGGAGGACGTCGGACTGGTCGGCCATGCTTCTCCTGTAGCGTTTCGACAGTAGCATAGGGTCAATCCTGTCGGAACGCAACAGGAGGAGGGCGCACACCGGCCTGGATTCGACGCCTCAGGGATACGGGTGCCTCCACACCAGCACTCTGCCAACGAACGCCGTGGGATCGCCGCCCTCTGCTCGTGTTCCCGCGTACACGTGTCGCGCCGCCCACCCCCTCACCGCGCGCCCACCCCTCCTCCACGCCGCCCCACCTCCGCGCCCGACGCGGCGTCGAACTCGAGCGAGAGCACGATGCGGTCGCGCTGCCGCAGATCCGGCGTCATCATCGTGACGCGCCACGCCGGCGTGATCGGGAGCGCCCGCGCGCGCCCGACGTCGCACGTCATCGCACTCAACACCGTGCCGTCCCCGCCGGGCAGCTCGGCGGCGGCGGCGCGGGCCAGCATCGCCGCGCGGTCGCTGTCCATCCATCCGTGCCCGACGCCGACCGGGTTGTGCGGGAACGGATCCACCTCGCACCGCAGCCACTCGCCGGGGCCGGTGTGCGGGATGCGCGCGAGCGCCGGTGCGCTCGTGGCTCCGATCGCGCCGATGCCGAACATCCACGCCCCGCCGCGGTCCACGCGACCGGTCGCGCCGCGCGATTCCGGACCAGGCTCCCCCGCGCCGCGCGCGAGCGAGACGTGCACGAGCGGTGCCCGCGCGGCGCGCGCGTCGCCGAGCGCCAGCGCCGCCGCGAGCGCCTCGCGCGCGGTGACGGCCCCGGCACCGGCCGGAGGGTCCTGGCCGAGGAACCCGGCGAGCTCGCGGGCCAGTCCCGGCAGCGCCTCGGCGACGAGCGAGAGCACGCCTTCGAGCGCCTGCTCGAGCTCCGGCTGGGTGTGATACCACCACCTCACTCGATCCCCGAAGCCGAGGAGACGCGGGATCGAGAGCGGGCGCGACGACGCCTCGCCAGGCGCGCGGCCGGCCGCGGATGCCAGCCGCAGATCGACGGTGAACAGCTTGCCGAGGCCGAAGCCGTGCAGCTTCTCGATGGTGACCACCAACGCGACGTCGCCATCGAGCGGGAGCCGGTACTCCTTCACCTCGTCCGCCGGTTCGACACCGGCGTCGACGAGCGAGGGCAGTCGCGCCCGCATCGCGCGCCGGACCGTCGGCCAGAAGGCGACGCGCGCCGGCGGGGCGCTCGTCAGGCGCTGCGCGCGGGCGTGGCTGGCCTCGGCGTGCGCGGCGAGCTGCGGGAGCACGCGCCAGGTGGGATGGGTCGCGCCCAGCTCGGGACGCACGGCAGCGGCGGCGCGGGTGAGCGCGACGTCCAGCCGCACGGCTTCTTCGTCCATGGGTATGGGAGAGATGTGATGCGGGGCAGCATGCGAGCCACGCCGAGGGGTAGAATACGACGTTTGGCACGCGGTGGAAGGGGCGTGGCAACGTGCACGCGATCGCCTCGAAGCGCGGATCACTGCAGGCCGTGCGGGTGAACCGGTCCACTTGACGACACCGGACGGGCGTGGACCGTCACCAGCGTTCCCGCCGGGTCGTTCCACTGCATCCGGTATGGGATCGCGTCGTGCTGGAGCGATAGCACGTCGGACTGACACCTTCTTCATCGCGCCGGAAACGGGCGCGGTGCTGCGGGTCATGCCCGCCACCACGGCGCTGGACGCGAACGGACAGCTGATCGGTCTCGAGCGGCTGGAGTTTCGACCTCCGCTCCGCGTCGCTCGTCGGCGCACGTGCTGCAGGACGTGTTCGTCGGCCTGCCACTGGCGCTCCGCGGATGGAACCAGGGACGAGAACGGCGCGGGCTAGCGCACCATCGCGCGCCTCACCGCTCAGTCGGCACGCGCTCCGCCCAGATGCGCGGCCAACCGGACGAGCCGCTCGCCCCAAACACCGACCTGCGCACGCCCAGCCGCCAGCCGTCCCGCGAACCCCGTCTGCGCGAGCGCCAGTCGTGTGCCGGGCGCGCCGACAATGTCGGCCGACGAAAGTTCGCATCGGACCACCGTCTGCAGAAATCCGTGGCGCCCCGCGAGGCAGGTGAACGCGAGCACGCGCGGCGGCTCCACGATCAGGTAGTGTCCGTACACGACCGGGGGCTCGACCTCGTCGCGGCTCGCGACGCGCCACTCGCCGCCCCGGCGGAGCGTGACGCGACAGTGCAGGCGCGCGCCTTCAGCGCCCCACCACGTTGTGATGCGCACCGGGTTCGTGAGCGCCTCGAAGACGCGGTCGGGCGGTGCAGCGATCGCGGTCGTGACACGCACGACCCCCAGAGTCTCGTCGAAGCACGCGAGGTACGCGCCAGTGGCGTATGCACCGGTATCAGGCATTCAAGAAGTGCTATTCGTTCGATGTAGAGCACAGCGTCGCGGTCGAAGCCATGGGCGCGCGGGCACTTCATGCGCGAGCGCGACTTCGTCCAGTTGCGGCCGGCGATTGCAGCCGGGCCGACGCGAGGGTCTGCCGCGAGTGGGAGCGCGAAGGATCGCGGTCGCGACGGCCGGAGCAGCTACGGGCCGAGCCGAGTCGTGGCAGACTGCGCGGGCACGACGGCCGGCGTGAAGTACGACCGCGGCGGGAAGGAGGGCGTCGTCGCGCGCCGGAGCAGCGCCACCAGCTCGGCGTCGCTCGCGTGCAGCCAATCATTCGGCCAATCCGCGAGATCGAGCGTGATGTCGTCCGATTCGAAGCGCAGCACGGAGCCTGACGTGAGTGGCGGGGTCACGCCGGCGAGTCCGGTCCCCGCGCTCGGGAAATGATAGAGCCGAGCGGTCCAGCGGCGGCCGCTGGGACTGTGAAATTCGCGCATGAGGATCGACGGCGGCGGTAAGGCGAGGTCGGACGGAGAGGCAGGCGCGAGCAGGGGACGTGATGGCACGCTGCCCCGTGGTCGGGCGCTACAGAAGGGTGCAACGGGCGTGCCAGCACGGAAGGGCCCGCTACCCCATGCGGAGGTCCGTCAACGGGCGTCCGCATCTCCGGAGTCATGTTTCGTCCCGCGCGGGGGCGTCCGGCGCGTGGTCGCCGGGGTGGCGGCACGGCAGAGGATCTCGAGGCGGTCATCGGAGAGATCCGTCCAGTGCGGCGGGATCGGCGCGTAGCGGCGCAGGTCGTCGCCCGCCTCGAACGTGAGCCAGCCCCCTTCGAAAGCGGGCGAGAGCGCCCGCGGCACCGTGGGGATGGTGCTCCAGACGCGCCAGCTTCGACCCTGTCGATCCATGAACTCCCGCGACGGCATGCCGGCCGAGGGTGCAAGGCGAGGTCCACCGGGGCGCCCACGCCCTTCGCAGTGGCTCGTCCGCGCCGGTACCACCGAGCATCCTCGTTCTCATGCTGCGTCCACGCGAGGTCCCAGAGCTCGTCGTCGCCCAGCGCGCGCCAGTTCGCGCGATAGTGCCGAACGCAGAGCGTCAGTGCACCGCACTGGGGGCGCAGATCGCGGTCAATGAAGTCGGGCGCATCGGGCGTGTCGGTGCAGCATATGGACGTTCGGTCGTCGCCCGGGAACGTGAGCGGCGTGAATCGCGCGCTGCTGGAGAGTCATCGGATGCACCCCATCCAGCCACGGCGCCGAAGGCTGCGTACGCGCCGCCCCACGGCAGCCGCCTTGTCCAAGAGCTCAATCGCGCCGGGAATCGAGCGAACTTGCCGACGGAGGATCGAGCCGCGGCACGAGGCGCGTGTGTGCCAGCAGTGCCTCGAGTTCGGCGTCGCTGAGGGTCCGCCAGCGCTCCGGAACCGGCGCGAGACGCCGTCGCTGCCCGACGGTCTCGAAGGCAAGCCAGCCCGCCCGCAGCCGGTCCGGGATGCGCAGGTGAGCCCGGCGCTCGGCCCGCCGGCGCTCCTGCCCCTCCGGCGCCCGCTCCGGATCACTGGCCAGTCGGCGCTCCACGACGTCGGGACAGACTTCCCACACCTCCCACCGTCGTCCCTCTCGATCGACGAACTGCCGCTCCGGCATCGGGGCCTCGGGTGCGCGTTGGGCACGCGCGTCAGTATTGTGTGTCGGTCACGCGCCCGTCGACGCATGCGCCTCGATCAACCGCGAGTGGCGTGCCGGCGTGAGCCGCATCACCGCCACCCAATCCGATCCGTGGAGCGTGGACATCCCCATAATGGCCATCACGGCGCGGGGCACGCCGCGCGTGCGCTTCCCGCCTGGTGTGCTTCGTGCGGTCGCGCTGCCTCCCACGTGATCGCATTCCGCGCTCGTTCCGATCCGTACCGCACGACCCAGGAGGCACCCATGTCACGACGCACGACCGCGCTCGCGCTCGGCCTCGCCGGCGCTCTCACCTGCGGCCTCGGTGCCTGCGCCGACAGCCCGACGCATCCGAATGCCAGCAACTTGCGGCCGTCATTGCAGACCCAGGCGGCGCCGAAGTGGACGGGCCTCGTCCTCAACAGCCTCACCGGCCTCTCGCTCCCGCTGATCGGCCAGCTCGGCAACGTCACGATCAACCAGGCCGTCGTCACGAACTTCGCGCTCGTCGAGAACACCGTCGGCCAGATCGTGGGCCTGCAGGCGAGCGGCGTTCTTCAGCTCACGGGCGGCGTGCTCGGCACCAACGTCGTGACCCAGAACTTCTCGACGACCGCCAGCGTGACGAGCTCGGGACCGGGCCAGTGCAGCCTCGCCTCCATCGACCTCGGCGCGATAAGTGTGAACGCCCTCGGGCTGGCGAGCGTGGACGTGCCGGCAGCGAACGTGACGGCGAAGGGCTCGGGCGCGGTCGGCAGTCTGCTGTGCAACCTCGGCCAACTGCTGAGCGGCCTGACCTCCGGCCTCACCGGCCGCTCGGGTGCGCAAGGCGTCGTCAACGCGCTCAACAACCAGATCGGCTGACGTCGAGGACGAAGTCGATCGCCACCGGCACTGATCGAGTTCAGCCGGCGGCATCGCGCCTGGTTCGACGGAGGTCCTGGCGTTCGTGCCGTGTCTACCGGACGTGATCGGCGCGCCTCGCGATCCTCCGGCAAGGACGCTACCGCCCCGCCGGCGCATCGGCCGTGCCCGCCTCGGCCGCGGGCGCGGGGTGACCGGCATCACGGCGCGACCGCGCGCGACGGTTCGAACCTAGCGGCGCCGCGAGGCGCATCCCGTCGAACGCCGCGCGCAGCATGGATATCGGCGCATGTCGCAGCCGATCCCCCCTCCTCCGCGACCCTTTGAGTATGCCGGGTTTCACCTTCAGTGCCTTGGGCTGTCGCTGGCGCGTTCAGCGCATCGTCGATGAGCCCCTCCCCGCCGGTCGGCCACACGGCGCTGCGACGGGCCTCTACTTCTCCTCCGACGACGCCGATCCGCGGTTCCTTGCGGTCGAGCCGACCCTACTGCCGACGGACGCGGATCTCGCGATGATCCCGCTGGAACGCCTCTCCGCGCTCCTGAACTCGGCCCCTCCGCTCGAGGCGAGCGCGTAACTCGGGGTGGTCATAGAAGCGCAGAACGCGATAGCATAGCTCGCGTCGCGCCTCTGGCCCGAGCCGATCCCGGCGGGGGGCACCCCCGCGCGAGGATGGCAGGTGTGTGATGCGGGTCGCGGTGACCACGAAGCGCGGGGATACCTTCGTCCGTCTGTTTTCCACGCCCATCCGCGTCAGCCATGTGCCGGCCAGCCCGCCTTCATGCTACTCAGCGTTGTGGACCAGCCCACGATTCTGGTCGTCGATGACAACCCGACCCTGCGTCGGGCCTGCCAGCGCGTGCTCGAGGGCGCGGGCTACCGCGTGGCGAGCGCCGCTGACGGCGAGGAGGCGCTCCGGGTGGTCCGGGAGCGGGATCGCCCCGTGGACCTCATGGTGGTGGACCTCCGGCTACCCGATATGACGGGTCATGACTTCGTGCGCCGTGCGGGCCGATCCGTGCCGGTGTTGTACGTCTCCGGCGACGTGGCGAGCCTGGTCCGGGAGGCGCCGCACTGCGGAGTCGGAACCGCCCTCGCCAAGCCCTTCGACGTCTGCGACCTGCTCCATCATGCTGGTCGCCTGCTCGGGCGGTCGGCGTCTGACGGCCCGGGGGCGAGTTGATCGTCACCGCCTTCACGTGGGATGGGCAGACGCGAGCGCCTGCGGTCCGGGCATTGCATCGTTAGGTGTCCGCCGGCACGCGCCGGACGAACCCACGACCGCGTCGATGAGCCGTTGATGGTGGATCCGCACTCACACGAGATCGCCGCGCGCTTGCGCGCGCTGTTCGCGAAACCGGACGACCAGGATTGGGAGGTCGTCGCGGAGCGCCTCCGCGTGAGTGAGCTCGCGCTCCGGATGAGCATCGACCCGCTCGAGCCCCATCCCACGATCGAGGTCATCACCGCCGCGATCGCGCACTACGGCGTGGACCCGACGTGGATCCTCACCGGCGAGTATGACCCGGGGACCCACCGCCGCGCACTCGGGGACGAGATGCCGGACGACACCGCGGCCGTCGCGGACGTACTGGCGAAGCTCCTGCCCGAGGGGCTGGCGTCGATCACCTCGGCCCGACGTACCGCCTAGGCTCCCCATCGCCTCGCGGACAGGCCGACAACGGGACAGCGGCGGTTCCCGCCGTCGGCACGGGCCACGCGCTCGGAGCGCTGCAATCACTTCGGATCCGGCATGTGTGCCGATGCCTCTAGCGCCTCGTCCGAGTGGCCATCTCCTCCGCACGTGGGGCGCAGGAGGGGTCCGGTCCGGCTGCCGGTTGGCAGACCGCGAGTTGCCAGCCAGATTGTGTGAGTCTGCGCGGTCGCTCGGCGGGCCCGCCACGCTGTTGGGCAGGTGGCAAAGCGGTGGTTGCACCGGCCTGGAAAATCTGGTGCAGGATGCCGTCCCATAGCGCAGCCTACCGTCTTGCTGCCCAGAGACTTGTGCTGCTCTCACTCGCAGCAATGCAGTCGGTCTTGTGACGTCTTCGTGCCGATTCGCCTGCTCTGGCGGACAGCTCTGCGCGTCAGGCGGCACACGTCAGCCGTGCCGTCATGGCACCGCCCGAGCTCCCGCGCGACATACCTGCGATCACCGAGCTCCTCCGCCCGTTCGGGATCGGCCGTCGCTGACCGTGCTCGAGTGCTCGCTCGCGCGGCGGCCCGGTCGTCGACGGCGTCGGGAAATATGCGCCGTTCACGTTCCGTCCGCGCCGCGCCGCGGTCCCCGGGTTAGATTCCGGCATGCTGGCGAGCGGCCGTGAGCCGCTCCTTTCCCAGCCACCTGGCGTGAAGCGCGGCCAGCGGGCTCTCGAGAGTCGATTCGATCCAGCGGTCCCTCGTTACCGAGGACACCGTGTCGCAGCACCGAACGATTCTCCTCGCCGAGCCCGACGCGCGGCTGCGCGAGCATTGGCGCGTGGGCCTGGCCGCCATGGGCTTCCGCGTGCGCGAGAGCGCCGACGGCGCCGCCGCCCTGCGCACCGCACTGCGCTCGGAGGTGAGCCTGCTCATTACCGAGCTGTACCTGCCGAGCGGCGCGGAGCGATGCCTCGTGCGCGCCGCGCGCCGCGAGCCCGGACTGAAGCGCGTGAAGATCCTCGTCATCTCGTCCCACGACACGAGCGAGGACCGCGGCTGGGCCCTGGCCGCCGGTGCCGACGCACTCCTCATCAAGCCGGTCCCACTCGGCCGCATGTTGCAGGTGGCCGCCAGACTCGCCACGAGCCGCGGCCGGAGCCGCGGCGAGCTGCGCGACTCCTCACTCGCCGAGCGTGCCCAGTGACGTCGATCCGGACTTCCGACGCGCGCCACCGCTCGAGCTTCGCGTACGAGCTCTCGATCTCCGCCGTACCATACGAGGCGGCGCTCGTCTCGGACCTGATCGCCGAGATGGCGTCGCGACTGCAGAGCGCCCCGGTCTGGGAAGGCCACCCTGCGGCGCCGCCGCAGGACCTCGGTCCGACTCTCGCTGTCGATCGCTCACGGCTCGCGCTCGTGCTCCATCACAGACTCTGGCAGGCAGACGACGCGACGCGCGCGGATGCGCTGCTCCTGCGCGAGCGAGCCCGCGAGCATCCGGAATCGATGTGTGTGATGACGCTCGATGACGCGCCGGTGCCGGGCTGGTTGGCGAGCGCGCGCCGGTGCGATCTCGCGATGGTGGGCGTGCACGCGGCGGCGGAGTTCACCCTCGACGCGATCGCATCCGCAGGAGGCACGCCGGCGAGCGCGCCGCCACCGGCGGCCGCGCCGGATCCGCGCTCTCTCTGGCCGCACGCTCCAGCACCTTATGTCTCACAGCCCCGGGCGCTCGGTGCGCTCAGGCGCGAGCTCGACGCGCTCGGCACGCTGCTCGCGCCAATCCTCGCCGCACGTGGAGCGCGCGAGCCCGAGCGAGTCTTCGAGCTGCATCTGCTCCCGCACCGGGTCATCGCCTGTCTCGGCGACGTCGCGGTCAGCTTCTCGTGGCTGCCGGGCCGGACGCCCCTTGTCGGCGATGGCCGGCTGATGGTCATCGAGTGGCGAGGCGTCGTGAGCGGATCGCCTCAGGTCGCGCCGCTCACGTCGGCCACGCCAGGCCGGGAACGCGTGTACCGCGCCGAGGCGGAAGACGCGACGCGGTGGCAGTGGCGTGTCGACGCGGAGCACGGGCGTGCCTACTCCACGGCGAATCTCATCGCCGAGTGGCTGGCGAGCTCCTCGATCGCGGCTCGAGCGTGAGCCAGAACCAGATCATCGGTTCCCGCGCGCCAGCGGAGTGGCGCCGCGCCGTCGAGCCGTACGTCGGTCCGGATGTGCGCCGCGCGTCGTTCCAGCTCGTTTCGACGCTGCTCGCGCTGGCGCTGCTCGTGTGGAGCATCCATCTCGCGCTGCCGCATTCGCTGCTGCTCGCCCTGGTGCTCACGGTGCCCACGGCGGGGCTGATCGTCCGCACCTTCGTCCTGATGCACGACTGCGCGCACGGCTCGTTCTTCCCGTCCCGCGCGGCGAACGACGTCGCGGGGTTCATCACCGGCCTGATCACCCTGACACCGTTCGCGCAGTGGAGGCGCGATCACGCGTTGCATCACGCGTCGTCGGGCGACCTGGACCGCCGCGGCTACGGCGACGTCACCACACTGACCGTTCGCGAATACCTCGCGAAGTCGCCGCGCGGACGGCTGGCGTATCGATTGGTCCGCCACCCGGCGGCGCTCATGCTCTTCGGCCCCATCTACCTCCTGGTGACGCAGCGCATCGCCAGCCAGGGCAAGGGATCGGGCTCGCGCCAGACCGCGAGCGTGTGGGTGACGAACGTGGCCATCGTGCTCCTGCTCGTGGCCGCCATGCTGTTCTTCGGCTGGAAGGTGGTGCTGGTCGGGTACGCGCTGCCGTACTATCTGGCCCACATGGCCGGCGTCTGGCTGTTCTACGTGCAGCACCAGTTCGAGGACGCCTACTGGGCGCCGCACAGCGAGTGGAACTACGCCGAGGCCGCGATCCGCGGCAGCTCGTACCTGCGGCTGCCGCCGGTCCTCCGCTGGTTCACGGGCAGCATCGGGCTGCACCACGTGCATCACGTGGCGCCCCGCATCCCCAACTTCCGTCTGCAGGCGTGCCACGACGCGAATCCGATGTTCGCGGACTCGCCGGTGATCACGCTCCGGTCGGCGGTGACGTCGCTCCGCCTCGCCCTCTGGGACGAGGATCGGCGGCGGCTGGTCCGGTTCGCCGATGCAGTGGCTCTGGCATCGAGCCAGCCATGCCCGAACTCACCCTGAGCCACAACGCGAGGCAACACGTGAAAGAGGAAGCGATCGAAGTCGAAGGCGTCGTCACCGAGGTGCTCCCCAGCGCGATGTTCCGCGTCGACCTCGCGAACGGACACACGCTGCTGGCGACAGCGGCCGGCAAGATGCGGAAGTTTCACATCCGCATTCTCGCCGGCGACCGGGTCACCGTCGCGCTGTCGCCGTATGATCTCGCCCGCGGGCGCATCACGTTCCGCCACAAGACCTGAGCGACGAGATCGCAGCCGACGACCCTGCGGCGCTGAAGGGGAACGAACGCTCAGTCTCTCGGCAGCGTGATGGTGAACGTCGTGCCGTGCTCCGCGCTCGACGTGACACCAAGCTGTCCGCCGTGGGCATGCACGATGCGCTCCGCGATGTACAGCCCCAGCCCCAGGCTGCTCGTGGGACCGCGATCCACGCGAACGGGGCGCACCGCGAGCAACTCCCACGGATCTCACAGCGCGTTGTGGCGCGGTAACTCTCTCCCAGCCCGGGCCGCGGCGGCCGCGAGCTCGACGCCGTCCCACCACGCGCGAACACCCGCCTCCACCTCGCTACGCGTGCTCGAGATCCCGCTCGACGGGCCGACATACGTATCGTGGCCGTCGATCTCGACCATCCAGTCCAGCCGCTCCGGCTGCCCGTGCCCCCGTGACCACGGCTCACCGTCCGTTGGCCAGCAGCGCAGCGCACGACTGGAATGAAGGAGGAGCAGCGGATGGCTGCGCGTCGCCGTCCGCGCGAGCGGCGACTGGGCATTGGCGCGGCCGGACGTGGCGATCGCCAGGCCGAGGCGTTCCCGTTCCGCGACCCAGGGGCCAGGCGTCCGCCACTGACGCAGGACGCCGACGACGAACGTCGCGAGCAGCGAGCCGACGAGCGCCACGACCACGGCCTGCGCGGGCCGGTTCATGCCGTCCAACTCGGCCCACCTCGCGACGGCGGTGGCGGCGAGTGCCCCGAACGCGCCGACGGCGAGGGTCGCGCGCGTCGCGTGCACCGTCGGCTCCATCAAGCGTCCACACGCCCAGCCGACGGCGACACCGATGACGATGATCAGGATCGACTGCAGCATGATGCCCCCTTGAAGAGATGATCGAGCGCTTCGCATAACGAGCCGCGCGGAGAGGGCGGCGGCGCTGCCGCGGGAGCCGTTCAGTCGGGGGGCGCCGGCGCGGGCGCCAGGTACGTGAGCGGCTCCCAACGCGCATCGCTGCGCCGTGAGACGTTTCGCGAGAGCCTCGGCTGCGAGTCCGGGTACGCCACTTCGTGCGCCCCCGCTGTGACCGAGGGGGAACTGGGGACAACGTCCACGGCGCCGGCGTCGGATGTCGCGGGCGACCCGAGCGCCGAGGGGCCAGGCGGGGTATCGTCGCGGTCGCTCATTGGCCCGCGCCGTTCGGCAAGTCGCCCTTTTCAGGCGCGACCCGTTGCTCCACGTACAGCGCGTCGCCGCCGAGCTGACCGAAGTAGGCCTCCACGCACCAGAGGATCACGGCACGGGTGCGCTCCAGGCGCGCCGCGTCGGGAGCGATCTTCGCCTGCTGCACCATTTCGGTGAGTTCGAGGATCACGACGCCCGGTGCGACGCCGATGGCGCGCTCCCCGCGCACGTACGTCCAGACGGCGTTGCGCAATGCGCGCTCGCCGCCGGAAGCGGCGACGGGCACGGCGAGCGCCTCGACGATCACGCCGCACAGGTCTTCCGCGTCTTCGTGCTGGGCGAGGGTGCGCGTGGCCGTTCGGGCTGGTGGGAGCCGGTCCATCATGCCTCCGGAGTCGTCGGGCAGGCTGACCGGGACGGCTCGGGGTCACGGCGTTGACGCGCGCGCGGCACCAAAGGGGACGCCGCAATGGGCGACCACCAGCGTCGTGTAGTCTAGCACGCGGACCGCGCGCCCGCTGAACCGAGCGCAGCCAGACCGGCAAAGCGCTTGGCGCCCGATGTCCGCGTGTGGAGATGCTGACGGCGCCATTCGGGAAGTTGTGGCCCCCTAAATACCCCGTGGCGATCGGAGGCGCGGGTTCGTGCCGAGCCGCTTCGAATGCGAGACGACACAGGCGCCAGCGCGTTGCTGCGCGTCCAATCTCCGTTTGCGCTCGAAGAGCTGCGGATCGCCCAGTGCGTCGTTCCCGAGCTGGAGCGGGGGCGATTCAGCAGAACAGCGTCCGCGCGCCTGCTACGCTGAATGCCGAGGTTCAAGAGCCGGCCAGGAGCGCAAAGCGTGGCGTTTCGGCCGGGCATCGGTCACATTTGAGGACGCCTCGTGATGGGGCGGCATCATTCGGGCAGGTGGCAGAGCGGTTGATTGCACCGGTCTTGAAAGCGGGTGTTGCGAGGCACCGACAATATCGTCATAAGTTGTTTTGTAACATCATGTTGCAAGCGACAGTGTGAGAGTCGCAAGAACCGCGTTGTGGCGTAATTGTGGCGATTTGCCTGCGCGGATCGGCGGATCCGCGCGTTAGGCGCGAGGCGTCGTGCTCCGGTACGCGCGGTTGGAAGGCGGGCCACCGACTCGCGGGACCCTCGCGCCTCACGGTCCCTCCTCCATGCCCAGTGCCGCGCCTGACGCGGCCAGCGTTTCTCCGGGCCGACCACGTTCGACGCGTGGGCCTGCTCTCCACGGATCTGGCGCGAGGGGCGTCGATTCTCGCACGCGCTACCCTGCTCCACGGCGGCGCCTCTTCCCCGGGCAGGCACTCGCGCTTGCCGTCTGTCAGCCAACGCGGCAGCTTCGGAAATTCGCCATCCCTCGGCCACTCGGTAAGGAGACCTGACCATGTACCGTCGCCTGACTCCCGCGGTGCTCACGCTCGCCGCTGCGGCGCTCGCCATCCCGACGCTCGCGCGGGCGCAACGTGGAGAGCACTACCGCGTCGTCGCCACACACACGCTGGGCGGCGAGGGCGGCTGGGACTACGTGATCATGGAGCCGAACGGGCGGCGGCTCTTCATCGGCCGGCAGGATCGCCTGATGGTCGTCGACCCCAGGAGCGGCAAGCTCCTCGGCGAGGTGCGAGGGATCAACGGCGCGCACGGCGTCGCGATCGCCGAGAAGGTGGGCCACGGCTTCGCCACCTCCGGCCGCGACAGCTCGATCGTGATGTTCGACCTGAAGACGCTGAAGGTCCTCGGCCGCACGCACGCGGCGGAGGATGCCGATGCGATCATCTACGATCCCGCGTCGAATCGCGTCTTCTCGTTCAACGGCGATGCCGGTTCCTCGACCGTGGTCGACGTGAACACGGGACAGGCGATCGGCAGCATCGACCTCGGCGGGAAGCCGGAGTACGGCGTGGCTGACGGCAAGGGTCGGGTGTTCGCGAACATCGAGGACAAGGGCGAGCTGGTGGAGGTCGACCCGCTAGCGATGAAGGTCGTGCGCCGCTGGTCGCTGGCGCCGTGCGCGAGTCCCACCGGCCTCGCGATCGACGCGCGCCACGAGGTGCTGTTCAGCGGCTGCCGCAGCGGTGTGATGGCGATCTCCGACGCGAACGCGGGCAAGCTGATCACCACGCTGCCGATCGGCCAGGGCGTGGACGCGACGCAGTTCGACGCCGGGCGCGGCGACGCGTTCGCGTCCAACGGCGACGGCACGATCACCGTGATCCACGAGGATGCACCGGCCCGCTTCCACGTCGTGGAGAACGTGCCGACGGCGCGCGGCGCCCGGACGATGGCGCTCGATGCGCGGGAGCACCGGCTCTACACCGTGACGTCGGACTTCGGCCCGATGCCGCAGGGCCAGCCCGGACGTCGCCGGCCGCCGATGGTGCCGGGCACGTTCCGGCTGCTCGTGATCGAGCGGTAGCGCGGTCGGCGACGATCAGCTGCCGAAGCCGTAGCTCGCCGGATCCTTCCCGATGCGCGCGGCGGCGATGAGCTTCGGCACGTAGTCCCTGGTCTCCGCGGGAAGATGCGGGGCGATGCGATAGAAGTCGGAGTCCGTACCCGTGGAGCGGCCCGTCACGCGCGCGAGGGCGCTGGCGACCGTTCCCGGGCCGGCGTTGTACGCCGCCGCCGCCAGATACCAGGACCCGAAGCGCTGGTGCAGCCGCTCGAGGTAGCTCAGCGCCGCGTCGGTCTCCTTCGTCGGATCGGTGCGCTGATCGACGCCGCGGCCAACGTGCAGCCCGAAGCGGCGCGCCGTCGCGCTCATGAACTGCCAGAGACCGACCGCCGCGGCATGCGAGCGCGCCGTCGGCTTGAACTCCGACTCGATCATCGCCAGGTACACGAGCTCCGGCGGCATCTGACGCGCGGCGAGCTTGTCCTGGATCATCCCGGCGAAGTGCGGCTTGCGCTGCAACGCGATCGCGAACTCGGCGCGCAGCGAGGTCGTGAAGCGGGCGACCCACGAGTCGACGCGCGGGTTCGGGATGTTGGCCAGGTGCCACAAGGGCACGGGGGCGGTCGTGGCGGTCGTGAGGCTCGTGGCGGGCGACAGGGACCACGGCGCGCGCGCGACCGACACGACGGCCGGGCGTGCCGATTCGTGCGGGTGTGAAAGCCCATGCACGACGACGAGCGTGGCCACGAGGAAGAGCGCCGCCGTCGACGCACTCCGCACGAGCCACTCCCGCGATCGCGCGACGAGGCACTTCAGCCGTTGGAAGTACTCCATGACTGCACGAGGGGCGCGGCGTGGGCGCCGTCGTGCGCCCACGCCGGGACCATCAGCCCTTGTGCGCAGGGGCTTCCTCCGCCGCCTCGCGGCTCTCGGCGCCGGGGCCCTCGTGCTCCGTGTTC